>ONVC01000131.1 GCA_900321205.1 uncultured Acinetobacter sp.
CACTCCAATCAAAGCCAATACATTAGCGAGCAGGCCAACAGAATCCTGGCGCAGCTCGGTGATAAATACCAAAAGACTTATGGGGGTTAATTTTCATGCTCAAGTATAAGGTACGAAATTAACCATATTCAAGTGCGAAATGTAAGATCTAGAATGTATTTACAAATTAATTTATTTGTTGGCACATCTAGCCCATATATTGTTTTTTGATCAGAAGATATATAATGTTTCACTTTCAATTGAGAGATATAATCCTTAAGCCGATAATCATTCCCCAAATCGAGAAAATCATCCATTTCTTCATCCCAAAGAATGAATAATTCCTCAAAACCATCCAAATTACATTTCTCTGTTGGTTCAGAAACATATTTGAAGTTACGTAATATTCTGCCACATGAAACGGCCTGTACTTCATAAATGCGTTTACATTCAGTACAGTACCAATATTCAACAGGTTCAGAACGGTTTTGAAACGAATTTCTACACTCAGCTAATTCATCCCAGCCTGTATAAAAATCCCATAAAGGAATATCAGGATTGTATGATAATGCCTTGTCAACCTCCGATTTTAAAAACACGTTCAGCCTATGTGGCGATGGACCATCCGTGTTAGTCATGTCAGCCCCACAATGGCATCCTAATCTAGCCATAATATGCTCCTATTTCATTACAATTCATACTCCCGTACTTAAGCGGTTTCATTTTCCGAACTATCATCCTTGATCAGATCTGCAATTAATGTAAGATAATCCTTACCTTTCTCTTTATTCGGTTTTGAAACCCGAGATCTAAGACAATATTTCAAAATTAATTTTTCGACCTCATCCATCACTTCATAAATTTTTGATTGCCGTGCCCGCCCAATTACCGAATATAATTTTGCAAACAAATGCGTCTTATTATGGATCTTCAGATATGAAAGTTCTATGAGTTTTTTATTACCTTTCAAAGCTGCATTGATAGTCAAAAAAAGTTTTATCAGTGCAGAGATAATACTCAAAAGAACAAATATGAGGATAATATTTTTGTCACTCGAATTTATCGAACGCATACATTCTCCCTGTTTCAACTGTTCGAAAAAAAATTCCAGACGCCAGATACGCCATAAACAACTTTTCTATGTTCAGAGTCTTCCTCTTGATGTTGGTCCTGAGATAGATATATTTATCAGAATCAACATCGTAGGCACCGGTAGACTGAGATTCATCTGCCGAATTTCTTGTGCTGTTCTGATTAGGGTTGAGTCTCCTGCAAATTCTGAATTCATCACCTTTAGAGTTTGTAAGAATGACATCCAGAAATTTTTCTTTACAGTTTTTGTTGATGTCACCGTACTGCATACCCTTATATTCCTCAAGTTCATTACCGTCTTCACCGTAGGCAGCAATGATAGTCCCTGTAGTCATATTTTTCTTGCCTTTTATTATGAACGGAATCTCTGACTGGATTAAATCATGCTCAAGTTTTTCGCTGACATACCCGCGGTCTGCAATCAATGCTTTACCTTTCAAACTTTCAATTGAGACATGCTTGCGTTCATCCTCAACGGCTTCCGTTATGTCTATGTACTCAAACTGTTGTCTTACGAACGAGAACATTGCATGGATTTTTATCGCAGGTGCTGCCGATTCTCCTGTATTCTTATTGCGTCCGGCACCTTTGTTTGGAAACTTTCCTGCAGCTCCCTTTCGCAATGTAATAACGCTTCCGTCAATCAGGTTTATGTCTTCTACATTCAGAATTTTTAACAGTTTCTGCTCTTCTGAACTTACCAGCTTTTTAGCATTCTTCTTAAATTTTTTGTTTACCGAATACATTGCCTGATTTGCGATGATAGCCGCATACTCAGTTGAATCATCAACTGCTAAACGCTTGTGAAATCCTTTGTTACTGATATTCTTTTTATCATCGTCAAAATCGTTGTACCGCTCCCGAAAATTTTCCAGGTGATATGACTGCTCATGCAACGGGCTTGCTCCAATCATTGAAACAGCACTACGAATAAATCGAGAAAATGTAAAAGAACCACGCTGTCTCTTAAGTGCGTTACTCTCACGAGCTATTTCGTCCAATTCAGAAGTATCGTTCTTTCCTCCAACAAGAATACTTACAATATTTGTAATTTTTGTTGTGACAAAATTTCCTGTTAATGATAATATCGTAGTCATGGCGGTAGTCCTTTTTAGTTGTTGTTTTTTATAATAAAAGAATTCCGCCATTTCGTCTATTCTCTAAAAAAAATTAGAATTTTATCGTACATTAAATCGCCAATATAACATAAAAATCAATTCCACATACGCGGAAAGGTTTTACACCTCAAAAATTTTTTTTGTTTCACCCTAAAAAAATTTTTTATATAGCTAAACCCTTATTACACTTAAGTTCTTTAATTACATCACAAAAATATAATGTTTTTATACCCTGCTGACTTAAAATTCTTAAGATCGGGAGCAATAAATGTTTCGGGTCTATAGGAACTGCCTTTAGTTACATTATCCAGACTTATTAAACCCCGGTGATACATGTTATGGCAGGTTTCGCATAAGGTAATT
>ONVC01000130.1 GCA_900321205.1 uncultured Acinetobacter sp.
CCGCATTTAAAACTTCCGTTTCAAAATTATTGTCATCAATTTCCAATACATTTGACATAAATAACTCCTTACACTCTTTATTATTAATCTGTTCTTCATAATTTTAACATAGAAAAAACTTTTGTGTTATCATCTAAATAACAAGTGCGTAGGATATTAAAAATGGCGAGAAAAAAAGTAATAGAAATTGTTTTAGATACAGAAACAACAGGATTAGATTATACCAGGGAGAAGATGGTTGAATTTGCGGCAGTTCGTCTGGAAAACGGAAAGATAAAAGATCAGTTCCAAACTCTTATCAACCCCGAACAACACATCAGAAAATCAAGTATAGCCATTCATGGCATAACCCCTGAAATGGTAGAAGATGCACCGACAGAAGCGGAGATAATGCCTAAAATTATGGAATTTATCGGGGATTATCCGATTGTTGCTCACAATGCCATTTTTGACTACAGTTTTATAAACGAAGCATCTAAAAGAGTATTTGGTAAAGAAATTGAAAACGAAAGAATAGATACTCAACAAATGTTCAAGGAAATTTATCCCGATCTTGAAGCACACGGACTTAATGCCCTGACGGAAAAATTTAAAGTTGAACTTGTTAACCATCACCGAGCCTATGGCATACCCCAAACTTAAGAAGTTATACCTGCAGAAATTTGATTGGGAAAACAAACAACTTGATAATGTTGATTATCTGTTTGAAAGATATTTAAGACTTCAGAATACGGTTGTAACTCTGCAATCGGAAATGCAGGATTTAAAATCAGTATTTAAGTTATATTTTGAGCAGGGAGGCTCGCCTTTAACTTCACAAGAGGGGGATGTACTTGTGTATAACTCCAAACAAACTTTCGGTTATGATTTTGAACAAATAAAACCTGTATTGGAAGAAGTCGGGGCTTTGGAAAAAGCGGTAAAAATTAATACCGGCTTTGTAGACAGACTTGTGAACGGAAAAAGTCTTGATGATGAGAAAAAAGAAATCCTTAAAAATGCCAGACAAGAACTTACCGAAACAAGAAACATTCAGGTGATAAAGAATAGCAAATAGGAGAAATATAACATGTTGGAAAAAATAGGTGCATTTTATAAAGAACCACCGGTAATGGAAACTATCCGGGATCCCGAAAAAGTTGATTCCATGTACAAACACTGGCGTTTAAGAATATTTTATGCTTGTTTTATAGGGTACACAATATTCTATTTGTGTAAAAAGAATATCGCCGTTGCCCTTCCGGGTATAATGGATGAGTTTGGATATTCCGCAACAGAACTTGGTTTATTAGGCAGTTCGCTGTATTTAACATACGGTATCGGTAAATTTGTTAACGGCGTTTTGGCAGACGGTTCTGATGTAAGAAAATTTTTACCAACAGCATTATTTATGACAGCACTTGCGAATATATTATTTGCATTAGCCCCGAATGTAATCGCAGCACTAGGACTGAATGCCAAAATCTTCGCAATGGTTCTTTTATGGACACTGGCATTTTTATGGGGTGTCAGCGGATGGTTTCAGTCTGCAGGGTTCCCCGCTGTCGCAAAGAGTTTGACTTATTGGTATTCAAATTCCGAAAGAGGAACAAAGTGGTCATTGTGGTCTTGTTCACACCAGACAGGAACATTCTTAAGTTTTATTCTTGCAGGACACATTGCGGCCCACTTCGGTTGGAGAGCAGCATTTCTGGTTCCCGGTGCTTTGGCAATGATTACTGCTTTATGGTTATTTGACAGACTGCGTGACAGACCTCAGTCAATGGGCTTACCTGATATTGAGGTATACAGAAACGAACCTGTTAAAGAAAAATCAAACGATGAGAAAAAAGAAGAAGACAATATGTCATATGTTGAAATCTTCAAAAAACATATTTTATACAACAAAACAATTTGGATGCTGGCAATTGCATACATCTTTGTTTATATTATCAGATTTGGTGCTGAAGACTGGATGATTATGTATTTGACGAAAGCAAAATCAGGAATTTCGCTTTCCGATGCGACAAATATGATTGCATCATTACCGCTTGTCGGTATTTGCGGTACTGTTTGTGCGGGTGTAATTTCCGATAAATTATTCAAAGGGAAAAGGGCTCCTGTTAACCTGCTTTATTTGGTAGGTGTAATTCTTTCAATCATTGCGTTAAAAATCAATACAATTAACTCATTAAACTATGTAATTATCGGTTTACTCGGGGCATTCACATACGGTCCTCA
>ONVC01000134.1 GCA_900321205.1 uncultured Acinetobacter sp.
TATTTGATAAAAACCATAAAATTAAACGAAAAGAAGAACAGTTGCCAAAAGATTTGGAAAAAGCCTATCTGGCGGGATTAAATATGTTGCGCTAATTTTTGTCAGCAAAAAATATTTTCCCGTGGTTTTTAATGAGTAAAGGAGACATACATAGTGCCAATATTACCAATTAAACCAAAAGCCGCGGCAGACCCGGCAATTATGTACAGAAGAATGTTAAACAAACTGAATCTTGATGCAAAAGAAAAGATTGAAACTCTGGATTTTTTCGCACCTTTTAATACGCCGGAAAAACAAAAAGAACTGATGGCGATTGAAAATTGGAAGAATGGACAAAAGGCGGCAATTTATAACCGCTGTTTCAATACTCGGCCTTCATTTTTTCAAAGACTTATTAATTTTATAAAAAAATAAGAGAGAATTATTAATTATCAGAGGCGTTGTTGTTTATGCCTCATAGGATAATGTTGTCTTATTTAAGTCAACAACATCAAACATATTTTCTATCTCGTCTTGCAACTTGCAGTTAGGTTTTATATCTTTATCCAATACCATTTTAAGTTGTTGTACTCCCGGTCTGATAACAAATAATTCTTCTCCGGTATTGCTGCCAACAAGGATGGATGCATCTATATCTGCTTTCTCGCAGACTGTATCTGCAATTTTATTCAGAGTTTTTACAACTTTTTCTCCCTGTGGACTTTCAAAACGGGTTCCGCCTATAATCCATGCCGTTAAAGGTTGTTTTCTGGCAGCCATTCTTAACTCGTCTATTCTGTGTGTGATTTCTTCCATATAGCGGTCAATTTTGCCGTTTAACGGAACATATTTATAGAACCCGTCATCTTCATTTTTTACCAGTACGGTAAGGTAAGCCGGATCTGTTTGCACGGTATATGTTTGATTTTTAAAGAGTCTGTAATTTGTGCTTCTGCGCAAATTTGTATATGCTTTTCTTGTCGAGTCTTCGACCTTTCTGAAACCTGTCGGACTGATGCTTAGATTTGTTAATCCCTGAAAACTATTATGATTTCCCCTTTTTTTGTATTTAAAACCCGTAAAAATTTTTTGTGCCACTTTTTAAAATCTTGGTATTTCTGCGCTCATACAGTGTATCCCGCCATACCTGTTTGCCAAAATATCCATGATTATATTTCTGCGGGCAAGCCCGCTTGCATATAGGGCGCTTAGTGAGCCGCAACATCTTTCGTCTGCCGGTCTTTTCCCTCCGGAAATGTAGTATGTGTCACTTATTTGCGGTGAACATTTTTTTAAATCTTCGTCAAAGAGTTTTTCCAAATATTCCAACTCAGGCATAGTCTTTCTTGTTGAGTTCGAGATATATGAAATTCTGTCTTTTTTGTTTATGAATGCGATTGCATTTAAGTAATTGATATCATCATGGTATTTCCCGCCTATGGAGATGGGTTTAAACCCATATTTCCGCAGTTTTTTGCATATTGCGGCGGAATTATCTCCGACAACTTGTTTGCTAAAAGATAATTGCGACATAAGATATTTTTTTAGCGGGTAATATAGTTCCGAATTGGGGTATTGCTTGTGCATTTTTTCAACATTATCAAGTGCTTTTGAATAATCATTTACGAGTACATATGGAAAGCCTATCGGTCTTACAATTTCATCAAGGTCGCATCCGAAGATGTTTAATTTGATTACATTTTCAGGCTTTACCTCAAAGATTTTATGCAGAATTTTATCCGTCGGGTTGTCGTGGAATTTTGCAAAAGTCTTTTCGTCATATATTGTAAAACCGTTGATAAGAAGCCATCTGTCTCCGTTTGCGTTGCGTCCGATGTAATATTCTCCGCCGCGGGGAAGGTATGAGGCAGCGTGTATCTTAAATTCGGAAAGATCTCCCAAATCGGTCTGTTCCATAACTTTTTCGTTAGTATCCCAAAGAATTTGTTTCCCCTCTTTGGTTTTTACAAATGCTTTCCTGTCTTGTCCCCAAATCGACAGTGATTTGTCAATAAGTTTTTCGTCTGCTTCGTATCTGTTTGAAAGCCCTTTATTGGTGTTATTTATAAAGATATCAAGTCCTTCTTTTTTTAGAACGGATCTTAGTTCTCTGAAAATATTTCTTTCTCCACGGTTGTACATTCCCTGAAGGTAGAGACCCTTAAGTCGAATTGCGTCGTAACCGCGAAAGGATATGTTGTTTGTTGTGATATTATTGTTCATTTTGCTGTTCCAACAGATATGCTTATGTTTCAAAACTCGTAATAAAATTTTTTGCTAAATTTTACCTCTTTGGATAATGAAATTTTTTATCCGCTAAACGATAATATTATTGGAAAGGGGGTTCTATGTTT
>ONVC01000129.1 GCA_900321205.1 uncultured Acinetobacter sp.
CTTTTAAAAAGAAATATCTGTTTTTTATAAGAGGATTTATGGACCAACTGAAAGAAGTTCGAGGTGTGTTTCTGGGTTCCGCAGATGGTTTTTTCTTAGACAAGCCTCGCCCGATGAAAGTTTTTCAGCAATTAAAACTTTATCATATGGGTAATTGTTTTGAAAACGCTGTTGCCGCTGATGCGATTTTGAAACTTAACGGTCACCCCAATGTATGTTGTGTGGCCTTAAAAAAAGGTAAGACCTCAATAGATCATATTGTTTGTATCTTTAACCGTGACGGGAGCAAATTTGACGGGAAAATTATAAATAACCAGACAATTATTTTTGACCCCTGGATTGGAAAAGCAGATTTTGCAAATAATATGTTTAAATTCTACGAAAATAATTGCAAAACTTTGTTAAATTTTAAAAATGATGGAAAATTTACTTTAGGACAAATTAGAGAATCTAATATTTCAGAATTCGATAAATCTCTAATGAAGGATTATTTCCCTGATTTATTTTATAAAAAATAAAAAGCCCTGACCGGTGAGTCAAGGCTTATAATTTGAATTGTAAAAAATCTTTCTAATCAACATATAGCGGTGCTAATTTTGAAGATTGCTGCGGTATTTGACCGTCTTCCAACGATACATACACTCTGTAATCGATGTCAGTAAAGCAGTTATCTATGCTTTCAATCTTCTTCAATTCTTCATCGTTTATGTTGCCGCTTTCTATCATGTCAGCAATAAACTCAAATCTGTCAACATGTTCTCTGAATCTGTCTGTTGCATAATCTTTTGCCTGCCATGTTGTAATCAAGAACGGCCAATCGGAACTTTGCAACAACAGATTTTCTCTTGCCAACTGATTCAGGGCTCTGTGCAAAAGTTTATCTTCAGGAATTGTCAAATATCTGTCTGCAATTCTTGTAATTCTCTTTTCGCAAGAGTGAATAATCGGCCACATCCATTCTGTTAAGTGGTTGTTCCATACATAGAAGTGTCCGCCCTGCCCCCAGGAGGATTCAGGAATTTGGATTGCTTCAACAGGCGGATGTGCATGCAGGTATTCGCCCGCAGTCATTCTTTCCACATCAGGAACGAAGTTGTTGAATTTTCTGATAACCTGTTTAATAAACTCAATACCTTCAAACCACCAGTGTCCGAATAATTCTGTATCAAATGATACCATTACCAAACCTTCTTTACCGTTGTGAGACATTTTGTAGTCGTTCAAAAGGTGATAAAGCATTGTTGTGTAGTGATCAGAGTTTTCATTGACTTTATTCAATGCAATTACCGGATCATACAACATCTTGTCGCCCAGATCGGTTTTTGGAGAAGTAATTCTCCAGTAATTCATACCTGATTTATCGTCTTTTTTGTGAAATTCCCTAAAACAGCCATCACCCGGATACCCGTCAGCCGCTGACCATACCTGATAGCCCGCTCTGTCGTTTCTTCCCATTACTGCGACCTGTGCATCAGGCAACCAGTATGCTGAATATGTGTCATATCCTGTTGCAGGTCTTTCCGGCAACGGAATATATTCGATGTTTCCGTAAACACCAATTACTCGTCTGTTTCCGATAGAATTCCCACCTTCTATTACATGTGATTCAGTAAAGAAGGTTACTTCAATCGCAGGTCTCCAGTGTTTTTGTCCGTCGGCACCTGTATATTCATAACCTTGTCTGTATGCACATTCAGGAAGCCATGCACCTTTTGCCTTTTTGCCAAAAAGTCTTTTTGTTGTGTCTGCACCAACTTTGAATTGTGCATTCAAATTGTTATCGGTTGCCAACAACGGTGAAAATCCGTGTGTTGCACCGGATGTTGTAATTTCTATACAACCTAAATCCTGATATTTTTTGAAGGCTCCGATTAAATCCATTCCGTATTTGTTTACAAAAGAATTTTTTATGTTGTTGAACCAGTCAAAATAATATTTTGCCAAATATTTCAAGTGTTGTGAATGAGGCACTTCAGGGTCAGGGTATCTTTCCAGATCCTCTGCGACGCTTTTGATTCTTGAATCCAAATACTCAACAAAACCACATTTTAAATGTTCGTCGTTAAGTTGTTCAGCCAAGATAGGAGTAATACCTACTGTTAATTTCGCCTGTATTCCTTCTTCATACAATTCTGCAATCGCATTAAGAAGCGGAACATATGTTTCTGCCATACATTCGTAAAGATTTTCTTCGCCAA
>ONVC01000125.1 GCA_900321205.1 uncultured Acinetobacter sp.
GATTTGCAAGCAAATTGTCAACTTTTTTAATCTGTTCTTCCGTTCTTGGAGGAAGGGTAACTCTTATCTGTTCGGGGTGAATATCAAGATGATTTGCATATTTCAAATAGTTTAAAACTATCGGGGAATCCGGCGCATAAGATATATTATCTATCCATTCGTTACCGCCTAAAACTGCAAGTTCTCTCGCCTCTTTAGATATAATTCTGCGTTTTGCACCGCAAAATAACATCCAGTACATACTCTTTAACATCATTTGAGAATCTATTGCAATATCAAATTTTTCGGCTCTTATCTGCTTTAAAATACTCAAATATTCTTTAAAACTCTCCCAAGATAACCCTCTTTTCTTCCACTTAACAACAGGCGCCAAAATCGCCTTGTCAACACATGGGTTGTTTTCAACCACCTGGATGCCTTTTTCTCCCACAAGCCATGTAACTTCATATCCCGCATCTTTCAAAGCATTTGCAAGCGGAATATTAAATATTACATCCCCCAGAGAGGACAATTTTATCAATAATACTTTTTTCTTCTTTTCTTCTTCCATATTCTTACTTGACTCCTTACCCTGAAAGGGAAAGCGAAACTATTGCTTTATTATAAATAAAAATAAAATTTTCGTCTATATCTTAATAAATGTGATAAATTTATCACCGTATTTTTTCTGTTTTTTAACATCGTAATCTTCCAAATTAATTTCGGTAACATGTTCAAGAATAACTATCCCGTCACAAATTCGGGAAGCAACTTTCAGACTTTCCTCATAAACTCCCGAAAAATACGGCGGATCAATATATACAATATCAAATTTTTTGTCATTTCGAGCAAAGCGAAGATTCTCATTAATCTTTAAACTGTCACCCAATATCAATTTAATATCGTTATCTTTTTCATATTTTTTTATATTTGACTTTATGACATTATAAACTTTTTTATTTTTTTCTATCATAACAACTTTGGAAAACCCGCGCGACAATGCCTCAAGCCCCATAATCCCCGAGCCTGAAAACATATCCAGAAAACTAGCACCCTCAAAATCCATCATAGCCTGCAAAGTGTTGAAAACACTCATCCTGACCTTTGACAATGTCGGACGGGTAATACTTTCATCAGGTGCCGTAATCTTTTGCCCTTTGTATTTTCCTGCGGTAATATTCATAAGGTGATTTTAACATGAAAAAAACGAGGCTTTCGCCTCGTCTTTTATTTTACAACTATATTCACAAGTTTTTTCGGAACAACAATTGTTTTAACTATTGTCATACCGTCTGTTAAAGCCTTGATTTTCGGACTTTCAAGGGCTGTTGATTTCATTTCTTCATCACTGAAACCCTCGTCAACTTCGATTTTGTCTTTAACTTTTCCGTTTACCTGAACAACAAGTGTTATAGAACTTGCTTTTGCAAGGTTTTCATCCCACTTGCACCATTCCTGTTCGTGAATTGAACCATCGCCGCCCAATTCATGCCATGCTTCTTCCGTCAGGTGAACCGCAACAGGTGACATCAGTTTAATCATTGATATTATCGCAAAACTCAAAACCATCTTGTCTTCGTCATTCAAGTTTAGCTTTTTAGCCTGCCAATCGTATATTGCATTAACAAGTTCACGATATTTTGAAATAACCGTATTAAACTGAAAATCATTTGAAATATCATTTGTAATACCCTTAATCGCAATATGAACAGTTCTCACTAAATCATCATTTGATTTTTCAAGCGGGAAGTTCAACTTGTAATTAAGATTTATATTATTCTGATTTGTAGAAATCAAACGCCAAACTCTGTTAAGGAACTTATAACAACCCTCAACACCGGCATCAGACCAGTCAAAATCACGAGCCGGAGGAGAATCGGACAGAATAAACAGTCTTGCGGTATCCGCTCCGTAATTTTCAAATATTTCATCAGGATCAACCGTATTACCTTTTGATTTTGACATTTTAGAGCCGTCTTTAAGTACCATACCTTGTGTTAACAGGTTTTTAAACGGTTCATCAAAATCCAAAAGTCCGCAATCTCTCAATGCCTTTGTGATACAAAAGGTGCAAAATTGCGTGTTCAATACCGCCGACATACTGATCAACAGGAAGCCAATGATTAACTTTATCTTTGTTAAAACATTCGCTGCTGTTTTTAGCATCGGAATATCTCAGGTAATACCAACTTGAACATACAAAAGTATCCATAGTATCTGTTTCACGGGTAGCATGCCCGCCGCAAACAGGACAAACAGTATCTTTAAATGTCGGAGAAGTTGTAATAGGTGATTTACCCACAACTTTAAAATCAACATCTTTCGGCAACATTACAGGCAACTGTTCTTCAGGAACAGGCACAATTCCGCATTTGTCGCAATAAACAACAGGAATTGGCGCACCCCAATATCTTTGACGGGAAATTAACCAGTCACGAAGTCTGTATTGAGTTTTAAATTCACCAAAGCCCTCATCCACCGCTTTTTGCGTAATTGCTTTTTTGGCTTCAGTATTTTTCATTCCGTTAAATTCACCGGAATTTACTAAAATACCTTCTTCGACATAGGCTTCCGTTTCACAATTTGACGGGTTTTCAGGGTTTTGAATAACAACCTTCATCGGTAAGTTATATTTTTTTGCAAAATCAAAATCTCTTGTATCGTGTGTCGGAACAGCCATAACAGCACCTGTTCCGTATTCTACAAGAGCATAATCCGCAGTCCACAGCGGGAAAGTTTCACCCGTAAACGGGTTTTTACAATGTGTACCCAAAGGAACACCTGTTTT
>ONVC01000124.1:0-2060 GCA_900321205.1 uncultured Acinetobacter sp.
CATTTTATAGGTACACTCAAGAAGTTAGGGTACAATATTTGTAATTTTTGTTGTGACAAAATTTCCTGTTAATGATAATATCGTAGTCATGGCGGTAGTCCTTTTTATTTGGTGTTTTTTATATTAAAATAAAACTTTCCCAATTTTATGAACTATACTTTCGTGCCAGAAAGTGTCAATAGCCATATCGATCTTGTAATCATTTCTTTTTCTATGACACATATTATCTATCAATAAACACATCCCCTCAACAAAAATTCGGTTTTAATCCTCCAAAATATATTTTTTAATATTAAAAAATATTTTAAAAATACAAAATAAATCTATAAAAATATTGCATATATAGTATATACATATTATAATATATACTATATTTTGATAAATTAGTTTGATTTTTATACTAATTATTTTGTATTTTTATGGAGCTCTATGGGTATACCTTTGGAAATTAGACGGGTGAAAAGACCGGTCAATACTGTGATAACTACTAACGGAACAAATTCGGCAAAACGATATGCTGTAAGAGAACGTATTGGAGTCAAGTATATTCCGGGAGGGAATCCTCAGCCTATATACGGAAAGATTATAGGGCACATAATTGATTTTAAATTTGTTCCGAAGGTTTCTGGTGGTTCAGAAATACAACAAGATAATGAAGTATATCCTGATCTGCTGTCCTGGGGCGGAGCTGCTTTTCTTAGGACTGTATCGGATGACATTGTCGCTGATTTGTTTGAGGTCTATGATCCGGTAAAGGTTTATACAATTATGGCTATGGCTTCTCTTCGTGTTTTGAAGCCTAATATTTCGTCAAACCGCTTTTCAACTCACTACAGGCAGAGTTATGTATCGGTATATTATCCCGGAGCATCATTATCTAAAAACTCAATCAGTTCTCTCTTATCCGAGTTAGGTCAATTTTCAAATTTGACGGAGAAGTTTTACCAGAAAAGAATTGCAAGAGTCCAAAAGGAGCATCACATTGCTATAGACGGAACTTTGCGTCAGGACACAAGTAACAACAATGACTTATCTCAGTTTTCCTACAAAGCAAGAACCAAAGGTTGTGAGGAAGTTTCTGTGTTGTATGCCTATGATATTGAATTGGGAGAACCCGTATGTGCTTCGGTATTCCCGGGAAATATACCGGACTGTAAAGCATATGGAGAATTTATCCGTACCCATAATTTACAACGAGGAATAATAGTCGGTGATAAAGGTTATCCGTCAAGCGTAATCTCTGAACATCTTGGAGGCAACAAAGAACTTCACTATTTTAATCCGCTTAAACGAGACAGTGCCTACATTGCAGAATATGATATGCTCAAATTTGAAAATTGTTTCAGTGTGGGGGATGATTACGTACTCTGCAAAAAAATATTCATAGAGGCAGAGAATAAATACCTTTTTTCTTTTTCGAACGTGAAATTGAGCGTCAAGGAGTACGTAACCTTTGTATCAAGTGCCAGCAAACACAAGAATTTTGATTATGAAAAGTTTGCTCAAAAAAGAGATGTATTCGGGCTAATCATGTTCGAAACCGATATGGATTTATCGGCAGAAAGTGCATACATGGTTTACAAATCAAGATGGAAACTGGAGGTGGTGTTCGGCTATTACAAGGCTGATATAACGGAAAACCAAACTAATGTTCAGACCGATTTTGCTGTTATGGGTTCTGAATTTATCAACTTCATTTCCACTCTTTTAACCTGCAGGATTGTTGAGAAAGCACAAAAGGCAGGTCTTTTAAAACAGGTTACATACGGATCTCTAATTGATGAGCTCAATATGGCATGGCGCCAAACAAAGCATACTCCGTGCAACGTTAATGAAAAAATAAAATTCAATGATCCATATTGGATCCACACAACCAAAATCGCTTTGAACGAAATGGTTCTGTTAGGATTGGTGGAACCTGATGAAATATTATCCCCAAAATCGAAATCTAAAAGGGGCAGACCTCCCAAAAAGCCGATCGTAGAAACTGATTCAAGAATTCAGGAACAAGAAGAAAAGTCAGCTGTTGAGCAGGCAAAACGACCACGCGGAAGACCGCC
>ONVC01000124.1:2066-3682 GCA_900321205.1 uncultured Acinetobacter sp.
AGACCTAGAAAGATTATAGATCCTCAAGATGTCAAACCTAAACGTCCACGAGGCAGACCCAAAAAAGAAGTGCCGACAGTTAATGAACCCAAACGACCAAGAGGTCGACCTCGAAAGGTAAACTAAATTTGTCGGAATACAATTCATTAACGCAAAACTGTTTTACAGATAAGGACCGAACTGTATTTGGTTCAACTTTGTTGTATATAGTACATAAAATTGGGAAAGTTTTATTGTACTATTATTCTAGCTCTGTCCTTGTTATATTAGGTTTATCGGTCATAAGTATTTCAGTTTTAAGATCTGAATAAATGTTCAAATAACATTCTTTTGGGGGATTAATCAGATATAGGTATTCCTATATTTGAAAATCCTGAGTTCTCAGCCATTTCTTTCAAATTTTCAAATGTATGCTCATTTCGTTTGTGGTTAAGTAAATCTACAAGTTTCATCTGAAAATCTAATTCTGCCTGGATTGCATCCTGTTCCACAATCTGCTCATCGGTGTAGAGAGTGTTATCTCTAACTTCAAGATATTTAATTACCGTGACAACAGACTTTTCTGAGGCAAGAAGCGCTTCTTTTTTGGTGTGATTCAGAATAGAATCAAAAGTTATCAGTAGAGCCTGACACGCCAGACTTGCAGTAATTTTCCCAAGATTATCCTCATCATTATATTCAGGTGTGAATTCAAGAAACTCAGCCTGCAGTTCATTGAAATCAATCTGCTGTTCATGAAATTCCAAATAATCCCACAGCAAATCAAGATTTTTTTTGAATGTTTTATGAATATCAAGATTGTTGGTTTCGCTGTATAGTTTTAAATTTGGATACATTCTGGTGGTAAGAACAAGGGCAAACAGAGTCTGCTGCCAGTTTGCAAGACCGTTGATTTTTTTATAGAACAGATTACCGAACAACATAATATAAATTCTCTTTCTGAATTACTGGAATAACGTTACGAGTAAACAACCTCGGGAATGATAACATCAAATTTTTTATTGGCAAATGTTTTCAGTTCGATGAGAACAATATATTAACGGCCGGCTGTATGACCGTCTTATACGTCTCTTAAGAATTGCTATTTGTCCTGATCTGATTCTTTTTCTTCGAGTCGGGCAAGAAATGTTTTCAACCCGTAGAATGTTTCGTTGCTGATTACATGTTCGATTCTGCATGCATCCTTTTCGGCAACTTCTGGTGTAACGTTGGCGATTTTGCTGAAAAGTTTGGTAAGAGTTTTGTGGCGGTCGTAAATCATCTGCGCCTTTGCCATGCCTGCTTCGGTTAAAATCAGATAACCTGACGATTCAACCTTGATGTATCCTTCGTTTTTCAAAATGCTGACAGCTCTGCTTACGCTAGGCTTGCTGAAGTTCAATTCTTTGGCAAGATCGATGGATTTTACTTTTCCGTTATTTTTTTCGTTAAGAATCAAAATGGTTTCCAAATAATTTTCGCCTGACTCGAGCATATGCATTATCCTATATGTAAATTGTCAAATATCTATATTACATTATCATCAGTATTAAAAAATTGATATCAGTTGGAATATCAAACTATCACTCTGTCTGCAGAGAAATAAATATTCAGGGTCAATAGATTATACAGTAATT
>ONVC01000121.1 GCA_900321205.1 uncultured Acinetobacter sp.
GTTATGGCACCTGACGGTCATATGGCAAGACGGGATGATTTGAGAAAGTTTGCGGATAAACACGGTTTGAAATTTATTTCGGTTGCTCAATTGATTGCATATCGCCTGAAATCCGAAAAACTTGTAACCCGTGAAGCCGAGACTTTTTTGCCTACGGCATATGGTGATTTTACTTTATACGCATACAAAAATCAGATTAATGGGACAGAACATGTTGCTCTTGTAAAAGATGACGGCTCCGATAAAATTCCTGTTGTGCGTGTACACAGTATGTGTTTAACGGGCGACACTTTCCACAGTCTTAAGTGTGACTGTAATTCTCAACTTCATAATGCCCTTCGTTATATTGATGAATACGGCAAAGGTGCGGTAGTTTATCTTACTGATCACGAAGGCAGAGGAATCGGACTTTGTAATAAAATTAAAGCATACAAATTACAGGAACAGGGGCAGGATACCGTTGAGGCCAATATTTCACTCGGTTTTAAGTCTGATTTGAGAGATTACGGAACGGGAGCCCAAATTCTTGTAGATTTGGGGTATACTGATTTTAACCTCATTTCTAATAACCCGAAGAAAATAAAAGGGCTTGAGGGTTACGGCTTACATATAAAAGATCTTGTAAAAGTACCTTCGGAGATAACAGAGTACAACAGAAGGTATATGAATACCAAAAAAGAAAAAATGCACCATTATTTATAAGGAATTAACAGATGTATACAACAAAAATTTTAACGGCTGATGATTATGATAATTTTGAAAGTTTATATGAAGATTTTCGTTCAAAAGCAGCAACAGAATATAATTTTGAACTTGAACCATTAGATTACGACGGTTTCTTGGATGCTTTGGATAAGGATTTGATAAAGGGTATTGTTCTTTATGAAGACGATGTAGCGGAAGCATTTTTGGTATACACCACAGCAATTTCCGAAGCTATAGAATTGAATATAATTCATTCAAGAACTAAAGACCATTTCGATGTTATGGCAAGAGAGTTACTTGAAAAGTTTATTAATGTTACGACAACATTAAGACGGGAAAAAATCGTTTGCTATCCGATGTTAGGTGCTCAAAAAGATTTGATAAGTACTATTGCAAAACTCGGTTTCAGATTTGTCGGGATAGAAGTTTTGCGATTCAGATTTGACAAACCGGCATCGCTGGAAATTTTTGAAAGAGCAAGGGTTGTAAGACAGCCGGAAGAATACGAAGTTGTGTCCTGGAGTCCTGAATATTTTGAAGATGCGGTAAGAGTTATACACGAATCCTTTAAAGAAAGTTCGGATGCTTTATTTGACCCGAGATTTACAACATTAGAGGGTACCAGAGATATAATAGACAAAATTGTAAATAATGTTTATGCGGAATTTATGCCGAATTCTACAAGTATTCTTCTGTATGAGGGTAAGGCTGTCGGTTTCGCATTTATGAATTTGACGGGCGGTTCTATAGTAAATATCCCGCTTGTTGGGGTATTGCAGGAGCATCAGGGTAAGGGTCTGTCAACAATTATGCTTAAACACTCAATGGATTATGTGATAAAAGCGGTAAATGTTTACGGTATGAAAATTGCAGAAATTAATACAACGACAGAAACCAATAACCTTCAGGCGTTGCGCTTGTATAAGAACTTGGGATTCTTGGAAGATTACAGTTATCCGCAGTCTTATCTTCCTATTGCATAAGTTTTTGGGGATAATTGCCCCCCTTGATTAATCTCAAAAAATCATTAAAATTATAGTTATGGCAGGAATTGATATAAAAAGATTTTTAAACAGTTTCGGGCAGAACTATAACAATCAGACTTTTGCGGCAAAAAATGTAAATAATATGCCTCAAATTCAGCCGCAACCTCAGCCTGCCGCTGGGGCTGCTCAAAATATTCCAAAGCCTGCCGATGTTCCAAAGCCTGTGCCGGTAAATCCTAATACTCCTGCACCGTCGATGCCTGCTAATACTCCGCAGGGACAAGCGGTTTTTGCAAAAGATATGTTTGGCTTCCCGAGAAATGCCAATGAATTTATTTATATGGTGCAGCGGGGAATGACGCAATCACAGTTTAATCAGATGTTTTCAAACCAGATGGCAGCGCAGAGAATAAATTTGTCTCAAATGCAGGCACAAATATTGGCTCAACT
>ONVC01000120.1 GCA_900321205.1 uncultured Acinetobacter sp.
AGATAAAAAACTCCACATCAAAATCAACCTCAACGCCAAATTTGAACGGCATAAGGATTGTTATGATGAGGAGGGAAATTTGACGGAGAGAATGTTTATAGCATAATAAAACGGCAGGCGTACCAATGCGGCACGCCTGCCAGTAAATCATTTTAATACTTCTTCCATATAATCTGTTTCTGCTCGTGTAGTAGGATATTTAGTCTTGAATTTTCTATAAGCGTTACCATGTATATCATGGGTATTGCCGTGATATACAATTCTTGGAAACAGATCATAATCTTTAAGTATTGAACGAAATCGTACGATAGTGGAATCAATTTGCTCCAAAGCGTGTAAAAGCTGGGTTCCTTTTAGTTCGATTAAATATGCTCTTTTTTTAGTTTCATCTTCAACTAAATAGTCACATCGGTTTCTTGAATCTGATGAAGTAAGAACATCACCATCAATCTTAAACTTGTATACAATGTGATTTTGGCGATTATAGGCTTTAAAAACTTTATTGTTTTCACTACAAACAATCTCTTTTGCGTGTTTCCCACATAGTGATTTGTTTTCAAACAGCATATCCTTCCTCGTAGATAATATCGAATAAAGCATCATAGTCATTGTTAATGACTTGTGAGGCTCCATCAATAACTTCATTAATTATCAAACTGTCATCTGTATCAATACATGTTTCAATAAGACCATCATTTACGAAATAAGCATTGCATGTTTGAATAAAATAATCTTTACTGATAATTCTTTCTACTTGCACTCTTTTATTTGAATCTGCTTTGTTGTATACTTGACTTGCATATAATAAATTGTTGATAGCTCCTAGAATATAAGGGCTGTGTGTTGTGATTAGCAGAGAATTATCGCTGTTCATAAACAAACTAAGCAATTCCATTATTTGCTTTTGTGCATCCGGATAAAGATGAGCCTCCGGTTCCTCAAGAATAATAAAAGTTCGTTTGTTATTGATCAATTGATATAAGAGAATATTGAAAATCCATACAGCTTCTTGTTGCCCAGAAGAAGTGAAATTGATTTTAATAAATCTATCACTATCAATAAATAGTTTTTCTTCGCCGTTTGAAAAAACATATCTGCCCTTCAATATATCATTCGTCAAATTGATTGCTTTTCTTATAATAGTACTGTACTCCTTATTGAAAGGCATCGACTCATAATAACCCATAATACCGTCTGTTAATAGTGGTCGGATTTTAGATATAAGTTCTATATACTTTTGAGTACAATAATCAATCGTTCTTTTTTGACTTTCATCCATGCTAGTGAATATATAGCTGAGCTGTGTAGTTAGCAAAGTGATAAGGCTTCGACCGGCAGGGATAAAAATAGTGTCATATTTATCGTTAAACAAGAAATTTAGTTCGTTTGTTAATTCAGTTTTTATATCTGAAAAGGGTGTTTTTGAATTGTACTGACTCAAAAAATCAATTATGTTTTTACTAAAATCAAAATACACATAATTTGGAGAAATAAAGTCAGCTCCTTCTTTAAGGCGCAAAGTAATCCTAATATATGAAGTATCGTCATAGTGATACTCCATTAACAGTTCATTGCTCATAGCCCGAGAAGTTCCAAATATTTGAAGAAACTTGTTTCTTAATGTTCTTTGAACAGTTTTATATAAAGATGAATTCTCAAATAACATTGCATTTCTTTTCATTATTGCATTAAAAATGTCATCCTTAACTGTTCTGAAAAAAAATACAGATTTAGCAATTGTGCTTTTACCTGATGCCTGAGCGCCAGTAAACACATTAAAATCAGTAATAGATACTTCGCAGTTTTTAATGGGGCCAACATTCTTCAAAATCAATTGATGCATATTTTTCACCTTCTGACATTTATTATATCCATTCATTTAAAAAATCAGACAAAAATCGGCTGCAAGGTATTACCTTGCGGCCGATTAATATAAGTGGTATCAACCACTCTGGTGCGGGTAACAGGACTTGAACCTGCACGGAGTCTTCCGCAAGAACCTAAATCTTGTGCGTCTGCCAGTTCCGCCATACCCGCAAATCTATAAAATCAGGTCGCAAAACCCGATATTTATCTGTTATTT
This sequence comes from uncultured Acinetobacter sp., assembly GCA_900321205.1. GTDB lineage: Bacteria > Cyanobacteriota > Vampirovibrionia > Gastranaerophilales > Gastranaerophilaceae > CAG-196. The sequence goes on from ONVC01000120.1 coordinate 2,084, forward strand.
AATTGTTTTGTTATTGCGCAAAGGGTTTAATGCTTCATAACTTCTGCCAAGGTTTTGTGAATGGCGTACTGATGTCGATAACAGGCATAAAAGCATTAAACATTGCCATGAAAACGCCGCCGAGAAAAATAAAAATAGCGAATGTTTTTAGAACTTTTGCCATTACATACGCGCCTGTTATTACGCCTCTTCCCTGAACATTCGCGCGCAGATTGGATGATGTAACCGCGTAGCCGTAATTATTTTTTAAGTAGACCGACAGGTTCAGCGCAAAGCGTGAAAATAGTGTAAAAACAAATAATCCACAAATGCCGTTCTGAATCCCTTTCTCACCGATAAAGGCGAATACAGGCAAGTGATAAACACCATAAAGCGCGATTGACAGAGCAAAAGAAATAATGATATTGATTATACCAACAGCTTGTCTGCCGCGATACTGAAACAGCATAAGCAAAATGACAGCCAGCGCGCAAACAGCGGAAAGACAAATGTTGATGGGGGAAGCTGTAACCGGAAAAAGATTTTTCAAAACAGAGCAAACAAAAAAGAATCCAACAGCAAAAGCAAACAAACACAAATCTGTTATCAACAATGTTTTGCTTGGTTTATTCATTTGTAAATCTTTCCTTTCACCAAGGTGACGTTACCTAAATCCAGCGCGTCTGCCAGTTCCGCCACGGGCGCCAGCGCGTCTGCCAGTTCCGCCACGGGCGCGTTTTATAAAAATCAGGTCGCAAAACCCGATATGAAAAGTTGTAGAACATGTGAGGATAATCTACAAAACTATTTGTCAAGATTATTCACACTCTGATTTGATTATGAGATAAAATTATGTTTGGTAATCATTATATCCAGATATTTTTCGCCGAAAAAATTTGTTTTTAAATAATTTTCGGCTTTTTTTGAATAAGGAATAAGGCAAAAATGTTTTTTTAAATGAAATCCGTCGTAGATAAACGTATGTTTATATTGGTTTATATCCCAATCAAAAGAGAAAAGAATACCTTTTACAGAGATGCCCCTTTGATTAGGAACGTCAAAAGAAGAAATAAATCTCATATTTTGATAGGGAATGTATTTCTTCAACAGAAGTGACCGGTAAACAATGCCTGTTTGGGTGAGGGTTGTCGTGCTAAAATACAATATATCATATCGAACGAAAAACAAAAGCAAAAGGAAAAATACAATACTCAAAAGACAATTTATAAGCGGTGAACCAAAATGGACAATCAAAAAATACGTTTCAATGAGAAAAGCACATATAGATATCGCAGTAAACAATAGGACGCTTACGCGTTCTTTTTTTGTGTGATTGTTAATTATCATATTTAGACTCCCAGAATCCACCAAGGTGTCATTTGCCTAAATCTTGTGCGTCTGCC
>ONVC01000119.1 GCA_900321205.1 uncultured Acinetobacter sp.
CATTTATATGGCTGCATAATTCTGAAGCCGAAGCGCATAATAAAAATGTGCAAAGGGTAACGATGCACAAAACAATTTATGTCATATCGGGAGGAAAGAACATGAGCTGTGACAGGGATCCGAACAAGAGCATCAGATGCACCGTGAGCCGGTGCAAAAACCATTGCGGAAGCGAGGACTTCTGCTCGCTGTCGAGCATAACGGTCGGCACGCACGAGAGCAATCCGACTATGATCGAATGCACTGACTGCACATCGTTCCAGGCAAAATAAAAAAACGGGGATACCCCAATGTCATTAAGCTAAGGATGACTACAGAGAATCGAGTTTAGAAATAAGCTCGGTTCTTTTTCTTTTGAAATATTTTTAATTTTTTTTGAAAAAACACTTGACAAACCGCACATTTTGTGCGGTCAACGTTAACTAACACCGTTAGTTAACGTTGACCAATGTAATTAGAAGTATATTCATTTCGATTACGGAGGTACATATTATGTGTAATTTTTCAAATAAGGTTAAAAATAAGCTGTTCCGCATCATTGCAGATATGGATAAGATTTCTTGGCTATTCGCTAAAAATCCTAAATGTGATTTCACTCGCAAAAGTCCATTATCTCTTAAAATAATGCTCAAGCTTATGGTTTCTATGGAAGGACAAACTATTCATCAGGAGCTTTACAAGTTTTTTGATTTCAAAGTTTCAACACCCACAACATCCGCTTTTGTGCAGAGGCGTAATAAAATAGATATTTCTGCATTTGAATATTTGTTTCATAAGTTTAATGCTGCATTTAAATCTACTCGTATGGTTAACGGCTATAAGCTGCTTGCAGTAGATGGTTCTGATTTACATACTCCTACAAATGTTAATGATTTAACCTCATATACTAAAACATCTGATAATGCAAGAGGCTACAACCTCTTCCATTTAAATGCGCTATATAATCTCTTAGATAAAAGATATGAGGATGTGATTTTACAACCTCGCAATCAGTGGAATGAGCATAAAGCTTTATGTGATTTAGTAGATAATTCAGACATAAAAGGCAAAGTCATACTGATCGCAGACAGAGGATTTGAAGGATATAATACAATAGCACATATAGAGCAAAAGGCATGGAATTACTTGATTCGCGTCAAGGATAGTCGCGGAATAGTCGCTCAGCTGTCTTTGCCTAAAGAAGATGAATTTGATATTGATATAGATCTTACTCTTACAAGAAGACAAACAAAAACTACCAAAGCAAATCCTGATAAGTATCGTACTATAATGACAAATATGATATTTGATTATTTGCCTAAACGCAGCAAAAGTATTTATCCTATGAGATTTCGTATAGTTAGGATAAAACTATCGGAGAATTCTATCGAAACGCTGGTTACTAATCTACCAAGAGATCTATTTCCTTCGTGTGAACTAAAAAGGCTTTACAATATGCGTTGGGGGATTGAAACATCTTTCAGAGAGCTGAAATACAATGTTGGACTGACTAATTTTCACAGCAAAAAAGCGGACTTGATTCTCCAAGAGGTGTACGCTCGTCTGATAATGTACAACCTCACAATGATAATAACCAGAAACATATGTATCAACCACGATAACCGGGTACATAAATACCAAATCAACTACGCCGAGGCTATCTTCATATGCAGGCATTTCATAGGGAACAGAGAAAGTCCGCCAAATGCTGAAGCGCTGATACTGAAAAATATACTTCCTGTCCGCCCAGACCGTAAGTATAGTCGTAAATTAAAACCCAGATCAGCAGTGAGCTTCATATATAGGGTAGCATAAAAACCTAAAAATGTCCAGCGTTTAAGCAGAAAAAATTGATGGCTTTTCTGCTTGTTTTCTATGCATAAAATTAACAAAAATGTACAGAGCCATTGAATTTTCGCCATTCAATAGCTCTGTTTTGATTTCGGCTAAGATATACTATTCCTTAGCTTAATGACATTGTAGTAGAGAGCGATTTTTTGAAGCTCTACCGCATAGAACAAGAGAAACAGAAGCAGCGGATCAGACTTCCGTCAGAATACCGGAAGCATCTGCAGCAAACACAATATTTGGATGGAGGAAACATGAATGAAGAAATATAAAAACATAATGATCATAGGTATAGATCATGGCTTTGGAAATATCAAAACTG
>ONVC01000116.1 GCA_900321205.1 uncultured Acinetobacter sp.
TATTTTGGAATTATATAAATCCATTGGAGACTTAACTAATATTAATTATCTGAATCAGATAGAAAATATCAGAGCAAAACGAATGGAAATGTTCAAATAAAAACATTTATTCTACGATATTCGGGGCAGAACTTTTTTCAAGATGTAATGTATCAATTAAACTATTTAATCTTGAGAAAATTTCTTTAAATTGCGGAATAGTGAGACTTTGTTTTCCGTCGCTCAAAGCCTGCGGCGGATTGTGGTGAACTTCTACCATAACACCATCTGCTCCTGCTACGAGACCTGCTTTTGCCATTGGTTCTATAAGATATCTTTGGCCTGTTCCGTGGCTCGGATCGATTATTATTGGCAAATGTGAATATTTTTTGATGACAGGAATTGCTGATATATCAAGCAGATTTCTTGTGTAATCATTATCAAAACTTTTAAGTCCGCGCTCACACAGGATAACTTTTTCGTTCCCGTTATACATAATATGTTCCGCAGCGAGCAAAAATTCTCTTATTGTGCTTGCGGGCCCTCTTTTTAAAATGACAGGTTTGTTGCATTTGCCGACAGATTTAAGCAACTTGAAGTTTTGCATATTTCTTGCTCCGATCTGGATAACATCAGCATAATTGCAAACTAAATCCAAATCAGAAGAATCCATAAGTTCGGTAACTATTAATAAACCTGTTTCTTCTTTTGCTTTTGCCAAAAGTTGCAAACCTTTTTCACCTAAACCGTCAAAATCGTATGGTGAAGTTCTGGGCTTAAATGCTCCCCCTCTTAAAAATTGACAACCCAATTCTTTTGCTGCCACGGCAACCTGTAAAAGGCCGTTGTAGTCTTCGTCGACGGAACAAGGGCCGACAATTGATACGGGGCGGTTTGCTCCGCCGATTTTAACACCGTTTTCAAATTCAATTACGGTGTCTTCGGATTTTCTGTCACGGGATGCAAGCCTGAAAGGTTCTCTGATTAGTTTAACCTGACTTACGCCATCCATTGCTTCCAGTCTTTGCGGGGAAAGTGAGGTTTTATCTCCGAGAGCATCAATGACGGTATGAACGGCACCGCGATGTAATATTGCCCTGAAACCATGCTCTTGTAATATATTTATGACCGATTGAATATTTTCTTCGGTCGCAAATTTTTCCATTATTATAATCATAATTGGCTATTCCTTTTTATGTAATATCTACAAAAATTATAAAAAATAATAACTAAATAATCAATCATCCAAAATGTCGGTAATTTCTGTCGGAGTGTTAATTATAATTTCTGCCCCGTTGTTTGTCAGAAATTCCCTGTCCTTGAAACCCCAACAGACGCTGATACACGGCATATTAGAATTTTGTGCGGTTTGGATATCAACCTCCGAATCCCCGACATATATTGCATCATTATTTTTGAGATTATATTGTTCAAGAACTTTTAAAACAGTGTCAGGAGCGGGTTTTTTTCTGATACCTTCTTTTTCATTTTCTCCTGCACAAAAATCAATAAGATTAGGAAAGTATTTTTCGCATAATTCTTTAACTGCCAAATCAAATTTGTTGGATACGACTGCAATTATAAGTCCTTTCTCTTTTAAATTTTTTAGCAGGTCAGTAATTCCCTGATAGGGGGCGGTTTTGTTGTACATATTTTTAGGGTAAATTTCTTTGAACATGTCAAGACATTTATTGTAATTTTTATTTTCCTTGCCGTTAGGAATGGCACGCTCTATCAGTTTTGCAACTCCGTTTCCTACAAAGTTTCGGATATCTTCTTTTGAATGCTGCGGATAGCCAAAGGCTTTCATTACGATATTTGTGCTGTCTGCCAAATCATCAAGTGTATTCAGTAATGTCCCGTCAAGGTCAAAAATAATTATCTTTTTCATACTTTTATTATATATCAATTTATGCTAAAATTACATAGAAAGAGGGGTTAATATGGAAGAAGAAAGACCTAATTATGCGCCGGCGGCCATTATTGCAATATTTGTTGCTATTGTGGTTATTGTCGGCGGACTTTTTAATTATAAAAAAGAAACTTTGGTATGCAGTAGGACAGAAGATATTTGCAGGGTAGAGAGAATAAATCTGTTTAACATGCAAACAGATAAAAAACTTGCGAAATATTCTGATATAGCAGGCGTTTCGTATTATAGGCAAAGGATTAAGGGTAATCGCTACGGCAAAGGATATAAGGAATATTTACTTGTTTTTGA
>ONVC01000115.1 GCA_900321205.1 uncultured Acinetobacter sp.
ACAAATTACAGGAATTTTTCTATAGGCGCAAAGCCTGTCTGCGAAAAGCTCCCCGTATTTATTCTTGATCATATATTAAAGAAAAGGCTCATGTATTGTGATGAGAAGGTTCTGAGAAGCCTTTCAAGTTCAATGAAAACGCAGGATAACCGTGATTTTGTCGAAAAGCTGGATGTTCCGCTGACATATTTCTATGCCGTTCCCGGCTCACTCTTTTCACCCGACCTTGCGGAATGGTATAAGGATAATGTAAAAGTGCCGTTTAAAGCAGTTCCTTTCCAGAACAGCACACATCTTCTTATATCTGAAAATCCGGATAAATTTGCAAGGGAAGTCGCAGAGCTTCTGAAATAAAAATGAAATATGCTGGCTGTTCTATGAAAATATAACTTCAAAGGAGACGAGAACCATGTCTGATAAGAACAATGATGTTATGATAATAAAGGGCGATGCTCACATTGAGGATATAAACAGAACGCTTTATCTTTATATCGGAGAAAATAAAAGATATGCTCTCAGCTTTAAAGCCGCTTACAGAATAACGCATAACGATTCCGATGGTCTGAAAGACTGTGTTTACAGTGTAAACGGCCGTGAGATGAAAGACCTTTCATTTGCAGAGGGTTCAACGGCAAATGTTTATTCAAAGGATATAGAAATGAGAGTCAGCGATGACAAGGTTAAATTCCTGTATTTTTATAATGATATACCGACATTTGATTCGTATGACCGTATATGGGACGGAGATGAATACATCGTTATTTATAAAGACTCAAAGGGCATAGAGCTGATAAAATGCCGTTTCGGCTATCGGATAGGAAACATAGACATATACCTCGGACTTGAAAGCTCCAAGCCTGAGCTTTCGGAATGGACAGACAAGCTTTGACAAAAAAATTTGCTGACAGGCTTTATGCTCCTGTCAGCTTTTTGTTTAGAATAAAAATATGCTTACGGTTCATTTTTCAGTTGAATTAACAGGAATTTTATTGTATATTAATACCGTAAAAGAACTTAAAATAACGTCTTGATTTGAATGAAAAATGAAAGCAGAGGAATAAACATGGTATCTGTGAAAGAATTGAAAAAACTGTACGGTACGAATGTATGCCGTCAGTGCGTGAATAAAACTTATGATATACATTTAGTACATACCGATTGTCAGTACGGACTTATCTATCCTAAGCAATGTCCTTCCTGTAAGGAGGCTTTTAACAGTTAAAACGATTTTATAAAAAGTTATAAAAATATGTTGACTTTTATAAGTTGTATATTATAATAGTATATAGCGAGGTGAAAGTCATGAAATATTATACAATCCATGAAGTAAGTAAAATATTGGGTGTGTCTGCACAAACTTTAAGAAATTGGGATAAGTCAGGCAAATTAAAGCCAAATCACAAAAGTCCGAATGGTTATCGTTATTATTCAGAAAACGATTTAAACGCACTTTTGAACGTAAAAAGTCAAACAGGTAAGACAGTAGGGTATTGTCGTGTAAGTTCTCCTAAACAAAGAGATGATTTGGAAAGACAAGAAGAAAATATGAAAATATATTTATTGTCACAAGGAAAGCCTTTTGAAATCATTTCAGATATAGGTTCAGGTATCAATTACAAGAGAAAAGGATTACAGGAACTTATCAAAGGCATGGCAAACAGAAGTATTTCAAAAGTTGTTGTACTGTACAAAGATAGATTAACAAGATTTGGTTTTGAACTGATTGAATATATTGCTGAATTGTACGGCTGTGAAATTGAAGTTATTGATACGACAGAGAAAACACAGCAGGAAGAACTTGTAGAAGATTTAGTACAGATTATTACTGTATTTAGTTGTAAATTACAGGGAAAACGTGCAAATAAAGCAAAGAAAATGATAAAGGAGCTTACTGAAAATGATAAAGACGATTAAGGTAATGCTCCAACCAAATAAAAAACAGAGAACCAAACTGTTTGAATGTGCAGGAACAGCAAGATTTATTTATAATTGGGTGCTTGATTATGAGCAGATAAATTATGATTGTGATAATGGTTTTGTCAGCGATTATGAATTGAGAAAAAAGCTGACAGAATTGAAACAAACGCATGAAAAATTTATATGGCTGAATAATTACAGCAACAACATAGCCAAGCAGGCTGTAAAAGATGCCTGTAATGCTTATCTGAATTTCTTTAAGGGAATTACAGAGTTTCCGAATTACAAAAGCCGAAGAAAATCTAAGCCAAGTTTTTATGCAAACAAGCAAAAGTTCAATCATATCAGACTTGCGGAAAAAGGCAGAATACCTGTCAATGCGAAATATTCCAATCCGAGAGTTACTTTTGACGGAATAAATTGGTGGATTTCGGTAGGAATTGAAGCTGATGAAAATATGGATAAGCCCCTGAATGACGGTATCGGTATTGATATTGGCATAAAAACTCTTGCAGTGTGTTCTGACAAGGCAGAATACAAAAATATCAATAAGACTGCCAAAGTCAGAAAGCTAAAAAAGAAAAAGCGTAGATTGCAGCGCAGAATATCTAAAAAATATTCAAAAAATAAGAAAGGAGTATGTTACCGGAAAACACGCAATATTATAAAAAGTGAAAAACAACTTTTAAAAATCAATCACAGATTGACAAATATTCGTCATGGCCATATTCATAAAGCCACTTCCGAAATAATAAGCCGACAGCCAAAGTTTATTGTGATGGAAGATTTGAATGTAAAAGGCATGATGAAGAACAAACACCTTGCCAAAGCAGTACAGGAACAGTGTTTCTATGAGTTTTACAGGCAGATACAGTATAAATGCCAATGGAATAATATTGAGTTTGTCACGGCAGATAGATATTATCCGTCAAGCAAAAAGTGTATTTGCTGTGGCAGTATCAAGAAAAATCTGAAATTATCCGACAGGATTTATCATTGTGATAACTGCGGAAACACTGTCGACAGAGATTATCAGGCAAGTGTTAATCTGATGAGATATTATGAATTAACGGCATAGCCAAAACAAGTGTCGTTGATATGTACCCATACGTTAGTGGGGAATTTACGCCTTTGGAGTGTCATATCAAACATGAGTAGATTTATTATCGAAAATGGACACGGTGAACAAGGAATG
>ONVC01000113.1 GCA_900321205.1 uncultured Acinetobacter sp.
TCTTAAATTATAATTAGTTTAACATCATCTTTACATTATCAAGAGGGATATAAATGAAGAAAGTAATTTTGGTAGGGAGTATATTGCTTGTTGCGGTTATGTCAACGGCTTGTATTAATAAATGGGCAGTTCAGGATTTGAATAATAAAGCAAAGATATATGCGGAAAAAGGAGATTATACTCAGGCTATCGAAAGACTTAAATCAAGTATAGATTTAGATCCGTCAATATTTGAAACTCATTATAATTTGGCGGTTGTTTATACGCAGGCTGAAGATTATATAAATGCGGTTGAAGAATATAAAAAAGTTATTGAAATGAAACCTGATGATGCGGATTCGTACTATTCATTGGGAACTGCGGAAAATAATCTTGCGGTTGATATGGCACAGGGCAGAGTTCGTATGAGAGAAGACGGATCATTGTATTCCCCGAAAGCGGATGAAATCGATACAACTGAAAAATTCGAATTATCTGAATCGGAAAAATCTTTTGTTGACGAATTGTATTCCTCTGCCGTTGCTAATTATGATAAGTATATTGAATTAAAGCCTGATGCCGATGATAAAGCGGAAGTTGAGGCACAAATTCAGAAGATAAATGAAGTTCAGCATCCGGTTGAAGAATAATGTTTGTAATTCCTGCACCAAATCCTGTTGCGTTTAATGTATTTGATATTCCGGTGTATAAGTACGGGGTTGTGATGGCTGTTGCAATCTTTGTTGCAATGGTTTTGGCAAATTATTTTTATAATATTTCAAATTCGGAAGAAAAATCTTTCAGAAAAGATTTGATATATGAGTATGCTCCTTTAATAATTATTGCGGGTATATTGGGGGCAAGGTTGTACTTTTGTCTGCTAAATCCGCATTATTACCTGACTCATGTCATTGAAATTCTTGATATAAGACAGGGCGGGTTATCAATTCATGGTGCAATTCTGGGCGGGGCATTGGGGCTTTGGTTTGTTTCAAAAAGGACAAAAGTCCCGTTTCTGGCAACAATAGATACTCTTGCAGGTTCAATTTTTGCGGGGCAGGCAATAGGCCGATGGGGAAATTACTTTAATTCCGAGGCCTTTGGTGTTCCTGTTGCGGGACAAAATTGGGGTTTGTTTATTCCGGAAGCCTCAAGACCTGTTCAGTATATGGATTTTACTCTGTTTCATCCTGCGTTTTTGTACGAAAGTTGTCTGGATATTTTGGGTTTTGCGATTATGTTTCTGGTTGTAAAAAATTTCGGCAAAACCCATAAGGGAATGACATTTTTTGTTTATCTTATGTTGTATTCCGTGATACGCTTTTGTGTTGAGCAGATAAGGGTTGATAGTGCTTTGAATGTAGGGATTGTGCCGATTGCACAAATCGTCTCGGTTATTATGTTTTTTACCGGTATGTGCGGCGTTATTTGGCTTTTGATTCGCAGCAAACAGTGTTATAGATAATTTTTGTTACTGATTGTTAATATTTTCCTCTGTTGTGAAATTTAACTTTTTTGCAGGTTTTTATATAAAGGTGAAGTTTAACAAGGAGAGATTCAATGCCAGAGATTAGTGTTTTCTTTTTTGATTTAAAACAATTGTTTATTCTGTTTCCGAAAGCAAATAAAGAATTGGACAATAAGATTAAAGAGTATGAAGAACAATTGGCGGAAGATATGGCACAGAACCGTATGAAACTTTTTGCGCAATAAGTATTTTCCCAAAAGAAAAAGACAGGAGGTGTGATTCCTGTCCTTATTTATTAGACTCAATTAATATATTTTTAATTTGAAAGCGTTTTTATTTCGGTTTTCATCAAATCGTGTGCTACAGCAACAAAAGTTCCGACAATTGCACCGGTGGCAACAAAGAACCCTGTTGGTCTGTAGTGTTTGGTGAATAAATCATAAAAATGCTTTGCATCTTTTGCTACATTTTCGGCTACATTCAGGCTTTTTTTGCATAAACTCTTAAATGCAGGAACCTGTTCGGGGGATTTTTGCTGAAGATTTAAAATTGCATTTCTGATGGCAGATTTTTTAATCTTTATCGGATCGCCTTTTTTCATTCCGTCAAACAATTTTACAAATTCATCTTCGGCTAATGTTTTATTTGGCTTTGTCTTAATATCGTGAAGATATCTTTTGGTGTGATATGTGTAAGTGGTTTTTTCACCATTAATTACCGCCATTTTATCTTTATAGGCTTCAGTGAGTTTTTCTTCTTCTGTTAACGGCAAAGCATATTTGCCAACAAAACCTGCGGCACCACCAATCATTGCTCCTTCTAATGCGGGAACAAAAAGACTATGTCTTCTTTCATTTCCATGTATTGCTTGTATCGGCATAATTCTTTTCCTTATCTTTCACAAC
>ONVC01000112.1 GCA_900321205.1 uncultured Acinetobacter sp.
AATTTTGAAAAATCCTGTAAATATATTTCTGTATGAGAATTAAAAAATATGGTAAAAAAGAGGAATATGCAAGCATAGATTTTGTATATACAAAGTACACCCAAAATCGCTTTGTGGTGAAATTCCCACACACCTTACTTTTTGTACTCAGCAAAAAGCCAAATCGCTTTGCTCACCATAACGAACAGAAAAGTTTGAAAAAAAATTTCTTCTGTCTTTTTTGAAAAATCAAATTGAAAGTTTTTCTTGGTTAATCAAAATTGATTTTGAAGTTATACCCATGACCTAAAACATTGAGCAGATAACATTTCCTTTATATCTGATGTTGGATTATCAGGCTGTTATAAAATCCGACACTGCTACGAGTTTGCTCAATGTTTCTATATTCGAGTATATCATCGGCAAAAGATTTTTTTCTTGTGCTATGTTGGAATTGAAAAAAATTTTTTCTGCTGTTTTTTTAAAATCAGATTTCAAAATTTTTCTGGGTAGAGAAAAATCGTTTTGGAAAATTTTTAAACGGAAGAAATTTTTTTTCCTGTCCCGTGTCCGAGCTAAAAATTTTTTCTATTGCTTTTGGAAAAATAGATTTAAAAAATTTTGAGATAGCAGATGAATGAACAAAAAAATATTTTGGAAATGGATTGATATAAATGCAAATGACAATTAAGCAGTTGGCAGATGAACTTGGTGTAAGTAAGACGACCATCAATAGAGCTGTGATAAAGTTAGGTTGGAAAGATAAAATTTACAAAGTTGGGAACAGATATATTTTTTCCGAAACGCAAATTTTTCAAATCAAAAAGGAAGTATTAGAGAGTAATCAAGAACAACCAGAACAACCAGAACAATCGCAACAGTCACAACAATCACAACAATCACAACAATCGCAACAATCGCAACAATCGCAACAATCGCAACAATCGCAACAAGAGAATACTATTTGGAGAGAACAAATATTAATATTAAATAAGCAATTGGCTATCAAAGATGAGCAAATTCGATTGTTGCAAGAACAGCTTATATCACAAAGCAAACATATTCAGCTTTTACAAGAACAACTGCTTGCTAAAGATAACCAGATCGGACAAATCACTGTGGCAATGGAAAATATGACAGCAGCCTTAACTGCTGCACAGGCTCTCCATGCAGGAACTATCCAGAAACAGCTTACTGAGTATTCTGTTATGGAGAAATCGTCTGATGAACCGGAACAGCCGAAACAAAAACAAGGATTGTTTTTAAAATTGTTTGGTAGGAGAGAAAATTGAAAATTATATTTGTCATTTTGATGTTGTTTCAAATAAGTTGTTAATAGTGTTTCTTAAACATAAAAATCCCCTCCAAAATTATTCTTGGAGGGGATTTTGCCTATATAGGAGAAAAGAATGAATCTCCTTTTTTACTTATCTCGGTAGTGAGAACCGCATTGTACGATTTTAATCGTATTTTGTTCAATTTTATATACAATGCGGTTTACTTGGTCAATTCTTCTGCTCCAATATCCCGACAAGTCACCTACAAGAGGTTCTGGCTTACCGATACCGTCATACCCATTGCGATCAATGTCCTTTATCAACTGCAATATTCTTTTGAGAGTTTTCTTGTCCTGTTTTGTCCAATACTCGAAATCTTCCCATGCTTCATCTGACCAACTCTTAATCATAGTCATCTACCTCGTGAACTGTTCCGCCTGTTGTTTCCATCTGCTGAATTGATTTTTTGAGCCTTGCCATATTTGCAGAACTATAAAAAGGATCACTATCAGAAGAAATCTCAAAGGGAATTCTATGCTGTCTAACTACGGTTTTAGCAAAAATACAAAATGCTGTTGTCATACTCATTCCTACATTTTTGCAGAAATCGTCAAATTGTTTTTTCAATTCTTCATCCATACGAATATTTATATTAGTTTGTGCCATAAAAAACACTCCTTTCTGTTATCTATTATAATAAATATTTCGTGCATTGTCAATAAATTTATTTATATTTTAAAAAATCAACATCAAATTAAACGCTTATCTAATTTGATACCAAACAGACCGCCTGAAAATTCTGCTTTTCGGTCGGTTTTTAATATTACTTTAGATACATTTATTTTGATATTTTATATATGATTACAAAAAATGTATATATCAATTCCAATCAATGTTATTGTGTTCTATCGTTTTACCGTTTATCAAATCTTTGTGAGCTTGTGTTATTGCTTTAAGGTCATCAGTACTTGCAAAATTTTTTATATAAAAAAAAAAAAAAAAGCGTTTCAGTAAAAAAGTCAAGAAATATGGCATGGTTAAAAATTTCCCGTTCCAACCGATATTTTTGTTGGCAAGTTTTATTCCATATTTAATATCTGCAAATTTGTCACTTGTT
>ONVC01000109.1 GCA_900321205.1 uncultured Acinetobacter sp.
TTCAGGAATGAAGGAAGAATGGGAATTTATGGCAAAGCATAATACTTTGTGCCGAAAGTTTGAACAACTCGACTGTATCAAAGACAAACCTGTTTTTGTAACGGTTGATTTGGATTGTCTGGATACCTCAATAATGCCGGGAACAGGTACTCCGGAAGCAGGCGGTTTGTCTTTTAACGAACTTGTAGACTGGTTTAAGTATATAAGAGATTTCAATATTGTTGGTGCTGATGTTGTTGAACTTGCCCCTGATTATGATGCATCAGGTGCGTCAACGGCTGTTGCAACAAAGGTAATCAGAGAATTGTTGATGATAATATAGGCAAGGGGTATATGGATAACTATAAACAGCAATCTCTTTTTGATAACTCAGACACATCTTCGGTAAAAGAAGATTATGCGGTAAAAGAACGCATTGAATACCTGAAAGAAGAAATAAATAAGAGTAATTACAAATATTATGTGGAAGAAAATCCGTATTTGAGTGATTTTGAATACGATAAAATGTTTGCGGAATTGAAAAGTTTGGAGAGCGAATATCCGCAATACAAAACCGCTGACAGTCCGAGTCAAAGGGTAGGTTCGGTTAGTGAAAAATTCTTTTCGCACAAGCACAAATATCGTCTTTACAGTCTTGATAACACATATAATGCAGACGAATTGCGTTCATGGTATGAGCGTGTGTGTAAAGATTATGGCAGAGAATTGGAACTTGTTTGTGAATTGAAAATTGACGGGCTTGCGATTGCCCTAACTTATGAAGACGGATTGTTCACTCTTGGTGTAACAAGAGGTGATGGGGTTACAGGCGAAAATATTACACCTAACCTGAAAACAATAAAAGCAGTACCGTTAAAATTGTTTAAGAATGAAAGTCTTGAGGTTCGAGGTGAAATTTATATGCCAAAGGCTTCATTTGAAAAGTTAAATGAGGAGGCGCTTGCAAATGGGGATAAAGTATTTGCAAACCCCAGAAATGCCGCAAGCGGTTCACTTCGCCAGTTAGACAGTACGATTACTGCAAAGCGTGATTTATCTATGTTTACATATACGGGTATTTTTGAAAATACTGATATAAAAACTCACTATGAGGGTATGGAATATCTCAAAGAACTCGGTTTCAAGGTTAACCCTAATATAAGGCTTGTGAAAAATATTCAGGGTGCGATAGATTATTGCAAAGAGTGGGAAACAAAACGGTTTGACCTTGGCTATGCCACAGATGGTGTCGTTATCAAGGTAAACGATATTGCGGTTCAAAATGATTTGGGGTATACGGCAAGAGCGCCAAAATGGGCTACGGCGTTTAAGTTTCCGCCTGAAGAAGTGTCAACAAAACTTTTGGATATAGAACTGAATACGGGTAAAACCGGAGTAGTTACACCCGTTGCGGTTTTAGAACCTGTTCTGCTTGCAGGAAGTACCGTTTCCCGTGCAAGTTTGCATAATTTTGATGAAATTGAGCGTCTTGATATAAGAATTGGTGATACTGTTTTAATTAAAAAGGCGGCAGAAATTATTCCAAAAGTAATAAAGGTTATGGATTCCGATGTGCATAATGATTTGCCAAAGTATGTGCCGCCTGTTGTTTGTCCCGCTTGCGGTGCTTTGCTTGTTGCAAAAGATAATGAAGTCGGGCTTTATTGCAGCAATCCGAATTGCAGTCAGTTGATGTGTTCCAAAATCGAATATTGGGTCTCAAAAGAGGCGATGGATATTGATTATGTAGGTCCGTCATTGATTCAGCAGTTGTATGAACGAAAGTTAATTTCCTCTCCCGTCGATTTGTATCGGCTGAGCGAAGATGATTTGATGAAACTTGATAATATTAAGGAAAAGTCTGCAGCGAATATTTATATTTCAGTTCAGGAAAGTAAAAACAGACCGCTAAACAGGTTAGTTACGGCACTGGGGATAAGACATGTCGGAAAAGAAACGGCAGATATATTGACCGGGGAATATACCAGTCTGGATGCTTTAAGAGAGGCAAAACTTGAAGATTTGGCAAATATTGAAGGCATTGGTGATATTATTGCAAAATCTATATATGACTTTTTCAGGGATGAAAATAATTTAAAAATGCTTGAAGAATTTAAATCTTTGGGGATAAATCCGCAAAATAAATCAAATAAAGTTTCAGATGTGCTTGAGGGCAAAACATTTGTGCTGACAGGAACTTTGCAGAATATGACCAGAGATGAGGCAAGTGAAATAATAAAATCTCATGGCGGTAAAACCTCGTCTTCAGTGTCTAAAAAGACTTCCTATGTTCTTGCGGGAGAAAATGCAGGGTCAAAATTAGACAAAGCGCAAAATTTAGGTGTTATAATATTGACAGAAGAAGATTTTCTTGAAATGATAAGATAGTAATAAGGATAATTGTAAGAATGAAAGTTATAAGAATAGATGGTATAAAAGGTTTATTTACGGCAGTCTTTATGGGAATGTGCCTGTTTGCAGGTTTTGTTATAAGCCCCGGATATGCCGC
>ONVC01000107.1 GCA_900321205.1 uncultured Acinetobacter sp.
TACAAAAATCCTAAAGCAAAAGATTTGTTTATAAAAGCACAAAAATCCGACTCTGTTGATGAACGAAAAAAAATATTTGAAGAAATGGGTGATTATGAGATAGTAGTTGAAAAAGAAAAACATTTTTCTAAAAACAGGTTAATACAATTTTTTAAAGGACTTATAAATTTTTCTTAACTATATAAAGGAACAACACAATGATATATTTAGATAATAATGCAACAACAGCAACTGATAAAAAAGTTCTTGAAG
Source organism: uncultured Acinetobacter sp. (assembly GCA_900321205.1). Lineage (GTDB taxonomy): Bacteria > Cyanobacteriota > Vampirovibrionia > Gastranaerophilales > Gastranaerophilaceae > CAG-196. The sequence goes on from ONVC01000107.1 coordinate 253, forward strand.
AGATGCTTCCTTTTTTGAGCGAAGAATATGCTAATCCTTCCAGCATGTATGATTTTGCAAAAAAACCTGCCTCTGCAATAAGAGATGCAAGAGTAAAAATGCGTGATTTCTTTGGCGCAAAAGACGAAAAAGAAATCTTCTTCACATCTTGCGGTTCTGAATCTGCTAATATGGCAATTAAAGGAGTCCTAAACTGCAACAGAGAAAAACGCCATATAATAACAACAAAAGTGGAACATCCTTGTGTTTTAAATACATATAAATGGTTTGAAAAACAGGGTTATGAAGTTGACTACATCGGAGTTAACGCTCAGGGCGAACTTGATACGGAAGAACTTAAATCAAAGTTAAGAAAAGATACTGCGCTTGTTTCCGTTATGTGGGCAAATAATGAAACAGGTGTAATCCACCCTGTTGAAGAGATTGCCGAGTATGTAAAATCTCACTCACCTGAAACACGAGTTTATGTTGACGGAGTACAGGCAGCTGGTAAAATACCTATGAACGTAAAAGACACAGCCATTGATATGGTTGGTGTTTCAGGTCACAAATTCCACGCCCCAAAAGGAATCGGTGCCTTATACGTTAAGCCGGATGTACGTTTAACTCCACTAATTAACGGCGGGCACCAGGAAAGAGGTATGAGAGCAGGAACGGAAAATGTTCCGTACATTGTCGGCATGGGTAAAGCTGCCGAACTTGCTCTGAAAAACATGAATCATGAACTTACAGAAGTAAAAAGACTGCGTGATAAATTAGAAGCAGGAATCTTAAAACATGTATTCAATGCACGCCTTAACACAGGTATCACAAACAGAGTTCCAAATACTACAAACATAGGGTTTGAATATGTTGAAGGCGAGTTAATCTTATTACATTTAAGCGATATAGGAGTTTGTGCAAGTTCAGGAAGTGCGTGCACATCAGGTTCATTAGAACCCAGTCACGTACTAAGAGCCATGGGAATACCGTTTACTGCTCTACACGGGTCAATAAGATTTTCTCTTTCAAGATATACAACAGAAAAAGATGTTGACTTTGTTATTAAAAATATGCCTATAATAATGGATAAATTAACAAAAATATCTCCATTCCAGAGTGAGCTTGAAGAGTTAAGAAAACGCAAAGGAGTATAAATAAATGATTGATATTTCATTAGAAAATGTGGTGAAACCAATATTTATGTTTTTTGTAAAACACGCTCCGTTTATATTTGGAGTTATAATCAACCTCATTTTGATTATGATAATCAACAAAGTTATTAATATATTTGAAGCAAAATTAACATCAAAATTAAAAGAAAAGCATTCCGATTCAACACTTTTAAACATTTTACCACTATTGGTAAAAGTATTAAAAGCCGTTATTATATTTATGCTTTTGGTCGGATTTTTGGAAAGCTTTGGATATAATGTTTCTTCCATAATTGCAGGTTTCGGAATTACAGGTTTGGCAGTCGGTTTTGCTGCTAAAGAAGCTATCGGAAACGTATTCGGTTCAATAGGTTTGTTAGGTGACAGAGTTTATAAGATAGGTGATTATATCAAGTTTAATGATATTGAAGGGTATGTTGAAAAAATAAACCTCCGCTCTACTTCTATAAGAACATTAGATAACTTTTTGGTCAATGTTGCTAACAACAAAATCGCTAACGAAGAGATTACAAATGTTTCTATGTGCAAAAAAAGAAAAATTGATATTACAGTAGGGATTGAATACGGAACTCCAAACGAAAAAATTGACAGAGCCGTTGAAATACTAAAAGAAATTGCAACAAAAAGTGAAAAAATTATCGGTTCAGGCATGTTTACCACAATTGATGAGCTTGATGCCAGCTCTATTAACATAAGATTCTTCGGATATACTTCAGAAACAACCTGGGCAAAATATAAAGTTGTAAAAGGTAGTTTTATTCGTGAGATTGTTCACCGATATCGTGAAGAAGGTATAAACTTTGCATTCCCGTCTACGAGTGTTTATATTGAGAAAACGGGTAATGAGCAATAATGAAAATCAAAATTATTGCATTAGGTAAAATTAAAGAAAAATTCCTTAAAGACGGAATTGATGAGTTTTTAAAAAGACTCACGCCTTATGCATCTTTAGAAATTATCGAGCTTAATCCGATTGAGATTAAAGATGAAAACCTGACTCAAAAAGCACTTGACGAAGAAGGGGTAAATATTCTTTCGCATATAAAAGATGATTCTTTTGTAATAACCTTGGAGATACTTGGAAAACAACT
>ONVC01000132.1 GCA_900321205.1 uncultured Acinetobacter sp.
GAAGTTTTATTTATGGCAAGACCTACAATGTCCAAAACGATATATATGCAGCAGTTAGGCAGAGGTATGAGAACACATCAAGGAAAAGATTTTCTGATGGTGTTTGACTTTGTAGACAATGCGAATATGTTTAACTGCCCGTATTCTATACACAGACTGCTGAATATAGGACAATATGTACCCGGAGGACTTGTTCTCGGCAAAAAGCACGATATAGAATGGGATAATGATATGTTCCGTAAAGGCGACAAACCAACTGTATTGATAGACTATCCAATTCATGTCATGGATTATGAAGTGATAGATATATTTAATTGGCAGGATAAGGCTAATCAGATGTATTCTCAAATGGAACTTACCCGCCGTGTGTCCGCACAGGAGGAAACCATCAGCCGTTATATCAAAGAGAATAAAATAGTCCCTGATATGAATGTTCCCATCAGCGAACACAAAATTTTACATTATTTCCACAAGAAACGTGTAAAAGAATACTGTCAGAAATTTGGCTGGACAGAGATAACGTCAGGCAACAGGAAACAGCTCTTTCTTGATTTCTGTAAAGAAATGCAGATGTCATATTCATACAAGCCGGTATTTATCATGTCTTTTCTGTCATGTATGAATGAACGGGGTGAAGCAGTGCTTTCAGAGGTTGCAGAAACATTTGCATGGTATTATGAGGACAGGATAAAACAGGGACTTCCTGCCGAAAAAAGAAACTGTATTTTCACAAAAGGCGGTTATACAGCCAAAGATGTAGAACGGCTGATACTTTCTATGCCGTTTAAACGCTTTGAGGGTATGGGATATATGCGTCATTCAAAATATCTTGGAATCATTCAGATAGATAAAAGCATTATGAAAACTTTGGACGATAACGATATATCGGATATTTTGACATACTGTACAAGTGCTTTGGACAGGTATTGGAAAACATAGGTTGGGCAATTTTTATAATATTATGACTTGAAATTTGTAAAAATTTATGATAAAATAATAGCATAATTAAGAAAAAAGGTGTTGACAAGGATGTTTAAGAGTGCTATAATTCGACAGACAGACAGACAGACAGACAGACAGACAGACAGACAGACAGGATAACTATATCCTTTTTAAAATTGATATTCCTTTAAGCATGGCTTTTTTGTGTTTATTTTTAAATTGATGAAAAGGAATATTTACAATGAATAGTTACTTTAATGAAAATACTTATGAAGAACTTTTAGAAGAAATAAAATATGTTTATCAATCGGACAATAGACCATGGATAATAGGCTATAGTGGCGGAAAAGATTCTACTACTGTAACTATACTGACGTATGAGATGTTGAAATCTTTAACGCCGGAGGAACGGAAAAAGAATGTTTATATTATCTCATCGGATACATTGATAGAAAATCCGCTTATTAAGACATATCTGAATAAGATGAATAGGATAATCGGTGAAGTTGCCGAAAGAGATGGATTACCAATAAAAACCTGTATGGTAACACCCGAGTATAATAATACTTATTGGACAAATATTATTGGAAAAGGGCTTCCCACTCCCAGAATGAATGGTACATTCAGATGGTGTACCGACAGGCTTAAAATCAAGCCGAGTGCAGACAAGATAAAAGCTATTATGAAAGATGAAGATAAGGAAGTTGTTGTCCTGCTTGGTGTAAGAAAAGCAGAAAGTATTGCAAGAAAAAGACGTATAGAAGGTCGTGAACTTGCAAACAGATTGCTTAACAGACATGAAACTATACAGAATGCCTATGTTTATAATCCTATTGTTGAACTTACGACTGATGATGTATGGGATGTTCTGCTGTCATATAATGGAGGAAATACTCCATGGGGTACTGATAACAATGAACTTGTGGCTTTATATTCAGATGCCGACACAGGAGAATGTCCGTTTGCAGGAATGTCCAATTCAGGTCAGACACAAAGCTGTGGTCAGTCAAGGTTCGGATGTTGGGTGTGTACGGTCGTAAAAGAGGATAAATCACTCAATGGATTTATAAAAGCAGGTCACAGAGAATTGATACCCCTTGCTGATTTCAGGTCGTGGCTTATGAGTATCAGGGACAGGGACGAATACAGAGAAAAAAAACATCGTGACGGTACGGTTTATGCGGACAAACACGGCAATAAAGGTTATGGACCGTTTACATGGGAAGCAAGGCAGCTTATTCTCAAAAAGTTGCTTGAAACTCAAATGGCTGTAAATTATGAATTGATTACGACAGATGAGTTGAGGGCGATTGATGAGATATGGGACAGAGAACTTGACTTTTCACGGAGAGTGCTTGTTGACCTTTATTATAATGTGACAGGTGAACGGCTTCCATGGGACAGCTATAAAGAAGCATTGTTCAATACCGAACTTTCGGCAAATATTGAAAAACTGTGTTCTGAACATAATGTTCCAATCGAATTGGTCAGGAATATGCTTCTTTCTGTTCATCAGAATAAAAATTATTCCAAT
>ONVC01000106.1 GCA_900321205.1 uncultured Acinetobacter sp.
TTGAACTCGCTGCACAGCTGTGCGGCAAGAGTCTTGTTATGCGCGAGTACTATTGTGGGGCGATTGACGGCTGCAACAATATTTGCCATCGTGAATGTCTTGCCTGAGCCTGTTACTCCGAGCAGAGTCTGAAACTTTTCGCCTCTGTCAAGCCCTTCGACCAGCTCGGCGATTGCCTTCGGCTGATCACCGGAGGGTTTATAATCTGATACAAGTTCAAATCTATCCATGCGGTGTCTCCTCATCATATAAGAATACTATTTTAGTATATCACATAATGCTGATATTTGCAATATAAACTGATAAAAAAGGGGCTGTTGCAAAACATAAGTTGTTACTATTCAGGTATGTGATAAACCTTTGAACGCAAAAAACGCCTGTTATGCTGTAACAACAGACTTCCTTTGCAATATTTGTTTTATCTTATCAAATATTTTTTCGCCTTTTCTTTTTGCTGTCTCTATTACACTTATGATCTTGCAATACATTTCCTGCCCGCTTGTCTTTCTGAATCCTCCTGCCATCTTTTGTCGATTCTTACATTTTCGCAAATCTCTTTCGCTCATGTTGTTATCAAATTTTATTCTATTATCATGTATGAATAACAAATGGTTTTCTTTATATTTTACAATTCTGTTTAATAGCGTATACTCTTCTTCCTTCGCATATTGCGAGCTTGTATTTTTGTTCTCTCTATATCCTTTTCTTATGATTTTATCATATCTTTTTTCGTATGCTGCTATTTCTTCCGGCGTGAACCATTCTCCTGCCGCTGTTTTTTCCTTCTTTGCATTGTTCATCTCAACCAATAAATCTGTCATTTCCCGGCTCCACTTATTGTTGCTTTCTTCCGTATTCTTTTTTAAGTACCTCAATAAATGCGCATTGCATTCACCATGCCCTGCACCAAAGTTATACATCGCCGTCTCGTGATCATGTACTAATATTCCGTTATATGCTTCTAATATGGTATTATTCTTTATTGCTTCTATACTTTTACTTGACATGCAATTATACAATACCGCGCTTTCTATACTTTGATTCCTTATATATGTCTGCTTACCGTTTACTGTTACAACAGTTGCATCTGTATACAATACTTCTGATCTCAACAATTCTTTTTCAATTTCTTCTATCTCTTGTTCGCATTTTTTTGCAAAGCTCTTTATTGTATTATATACACTTCCGCTCGATATCTTTATTACACCATCACAAAGTGCATTTACAAATTCGCCTATTCTCTCGTTTGCAACTACTCCTTCGCTGTATAAATGCACACATATTGATCTTATTATTTCCCCATATGTTACTTCATTCTTATATTCATTCGGAATTTTGATTCTACCTTTTTCATCTGCATGAAATCGTAATTCCTTTACTATCGGCTTTATCTCATAATCAAGTACATATCTTGTTACATATTTTAAATCTTTGTCACCGATATCTACTATTTGCCTTTCAAGCTCTCCTGAATTTATCTTCTCTTTAACATATGAAGCCGATAGTGTCGTTCCTACATGCCCATCCTGTCCTCCGACATTTTTCTTGCTCTTTGTACGACCATTATATTCATTTGCCTTCTTATGTTTTTGTCCTTTGTTTCCTTTTTGATCAGTCGATGGTGGAAGTGATGAATTGCTGCTGTCATTGTTAAGATGACTGCGTAATTTTGAGTTTTCATTCCTCAAGGTCTTATTTTCTGATTTTACTTCTGATAATTCTTTTCTTAGTGCCTTATTCTCGGTTTTTAAATCTCTGATTTCAGCTTTCAATGCTTTTCTTTCAACCGCAAACTCCGCCTTTATTTCTTTTACTTCCTTCTTCCAGCTCTTTTTTGTATCTTTGACCTCTTGCTCCGTTTTATCAAGACGTGCCATAACCTCTTGCAGCTGCTTGAATACATCTCTTTCATAATTACCGCCCATGATATGGCACCTCCTGATTGTTTTGATATTACTATTATACACCAAAGCCATACAGAATGCAAATTTGACAAAAATGCCGATTGGTCAAAATGACGAGCCTCAAAACTGTGTTTTTCGTCAAAATCAAAGACAGTTATCCACTCCATTATCTCGTTATGTGAATGTTATGAGCATTAATTTCACAACGAATCGTAATGTGTGGATAACTGTCTTGTTACAGATTATTTATCCAAAATTCTTTAAAAAATATTTTTTAATTTTCTACGTTTTGTACAACCGCTCCGTTATGCGATTATTCATACCTGAATAGTAACGGTGCGTGCTGTCAGATAAATGGATTTTATTTAAACTGTGTTGACTTTTCCTTTTTATTTTGATAAAATATTATTGAAGAATACATAAAAAATAACAGGGGTGATAATATGACTTTTGATACAGCGCAGGTAGCGCAGGATGCGATAAATGCGATAACCGAAAAAATCAAGAATCTTAACACTTTAAATATTATCGTTGCCGGAAAAACAGGTGTAGGAAAAGGTACGCTTATTAATGCTGTTTTTAAAGAAAAGCTTGCGGAAACGGGAGTAGGAAAACCCGTGACAAAGCATATGCGTAAGATCACGAAAAACAGCACAGTAAAGAATGTA
>ONVC01000104.1 GCA_900321205.1 uncultured Acinetobacter sp.
GTTATTGCGTGTTCTACTCTTGTAAGGCTTACTCCACATTGGTTGGCAATATCTTGTTTAAGACGTTTATTGAGATATAAAATTTGTCCTCCATCTGCATCGTGGCTACTTGAATAACTTGCGTGTTTAAGTAACTCTATCAATATTGGACTTGATCCAACAGGAACAGATTTGAATTTAGCCAAACAATCAAAATACAACTTTACAAATTCGGGTTCTTTGGGCAAAACGGATTTCTTTGTACTTTTGTGTTCCTCTGACTTAACCTCTCCTGTTTCAGCGTCAACAATAGATGTGCTTGTTTCTTCCTCATAGTATACATTCTTGGTTGTCTTTTTCGTAGACTTCTTTGTATTATTCATAATACCACTCCTTGTAACAAAAATATTCAGAATGATTGTCAAAATTTTTACAATAATATTATATATAAAAATAACAGGATTGTCAATGAGAATTTTTAAAAATCTCTGTCATTTTTTTGACAGCGTTACTGCGTGTTAATGACAGGGATACTGCGTGTTAATGACAGTGTCCCTGCGGATTTATGACAGTCCTCAAAATCGTGGAAATCCCGATTATAAGCCGACAAAATGCACTTTTTGGGGGTTGCGTTCCTTCTTTTATTTTCTTTATACGTTTTTTTTTCCTGTGCCGCCCGATTTTGCTTGACAGTGATTGGGAAAAAATGGTAACTTTTTATTAAAGCTATTATTGATTTTTTCATGATCTTATGATATAATGAAGTCCACACCATAACCGATGGCTTTCGTTGTCGTTGTGTTATTTTGAGATATGCTGTTACAGACCAGCATATCTCTTTTTTTCAAAAAATAAGCCCCAAAATCCCCCTAAAACCAAATGTTATCGGGGGACTTTGGGTTTCAGAGGGATTTTGGAGTTTTATTAAGGAGATTAAGCTGATTGAGGTGCATTAGCTTATCTTTTAGAGTGGGTTATCATAGATTTTAAATATCCGCTCAATCGAAAATCGGTAACGATATTCTTCATCTCGCCACATTTTGCACATTTTGCAGGATACATACCGTATATACAATCTGTATTAAGCAAATGTATATTATACGTTTCATTGATACATAAACGGCACACTTTTCCTCCGTATAACATACATTTACATCCTCAATTTCTTACTTTCGTTACAAGACATAACAATTCAATTATAATTCTTTTGAGAATATTTGTCAATCTGAAAGAACGGAACAGAAAAAAAATAGAGTAATTTATCGAAACAAAAGGCTTCTGGAAAAATTTTTTCCAGAAGCCTTTGCCATTTGAATTAGGAGTATGCAATGCCTTGATAAATTATTTTCAGCATTAATAACATCATACTAAATTATTTATAAAAAATCAATATCAAATTGAATATGTAAAAAAAAGTATCAAAATCAGATAATAATGCAGGCAAAGTATCTTACAAAATGATAGCAAATTAGACGGTCATTTATTTTCGTCTGTGTCCGAAGTGTCCGAAAATTTGCTATATTTTATCATCATAGTTGCCTCACCTTTTGCATTTTTGTTATTTACAAGTCTTGGTGATACCATAACTACGCCAGTTCTTCTTTGAATAATGCCAGCATTATCGAGTATCTGTAAAGTTTCTACTACGGTATTGTAGCCTACTCCGCTTTTCTTCGCAAGCTCTCTTGTTGTTATAATTAATGTATTCTCGGATTTGTTCATATGTTTCAAGATATACTTTACAACTTTCATCTTCTGATTACCCAAACTATCAATCAAAGAGATTATTTCTGCCAAATAAGTGATCATAAAACGCTCATTTCTACCAACAGGGCGTTCAAATTCATCAACTTCTCTCTCATCAATAATTTCTCCTGTGTTCTTGTCAACCTTTTGCCAAATAGATGAACCAGTGTACTTCATTTTTTCTTCTCTTGCCATAAAATTTTTCCTCCATAAGCTTAAACTTCTAAACACCAAATAATGATTTAATATTATTAAACCATATTGTTTAAAAAAAGTCAATCAAAAGGTTTGAAAAACCAAACCAAAGAGTTTGAAAAACCAAACCAAGCAAAATCCCCGAAAAGCTGATAAACACTATCATTTTCGGGGATTGCTCTTTTTTTACTCTTATCTTTATATACTCACCGATACCTCCATAGCGGAACAGAAAAAAAAATAAATAACAGATAAATCAAACAAAACAAAAAACAATTTTTTTTATGTTTTCTAATAAAAAAAATGCGGAACAGGGAAAAAAAGAAAAATGAGCAAGGCGGTTTTATTGCCTTGCTCGGTAGTTTAATCTAATCGAATGTTTTTCTGAATTTTTCGGACTTCATCAATTCTTCAAATTCTTCTTCGGTCAATGGTTCTTTGGTTCGGGTTCGGGAAGATGTAATATATTTCAGAATAAGTCATACTTTTCATGTCTTTTCTCCCCTTATTTGAAAAAGTACCGCAAGTTGTTCAGCCTGTTTTGTCTGCATATCGTCAATTTTGAGTTGCATTTCGTCTATTTTGCGTTGATATTTACCTGCTGTATCGGCTATGGCATATTTGACGGCTGTTTCTTTTGCTATTTCGGCATTTGCAAGCTCTTTCTCTTTTTCCGAATAT
>ONVC01000103.1 GCA_900321205.1 uncultured Acinetobacter sp.
ATATCTCAGAGTTTTTATCTCTGGCAAAAAAAGTTAAAGAAGAAAACAAAGGTTTTAATATAGAATTTTCTTTCTCAACATTTGTACCTAAACCGCAAACACCACTACAATGGGCAAAGAGAGAAGACACAAAAAGTTTGGAAAAGAAACAAAAGTATCTTGAAAAAGAGTTATCAAAAATTGGAGTTGCTTCAAAATTTTCAAGTCCTAAGTGGGATTACTGGCAAACAGTACTCTCACGCTCAGGAGAAGCTATTACACCGGTACTGACAGAAGTTTACAGAAACGGCGGTAAACTCGGAGCATACAAAAATGCGGTAAAAAAATTCAATATTGATATTTCTAAATCAATAGAAGGATTTAATTATGAAGAAGAATTACCCTGGGACTGCATTGAATCAAATCCTTCAAAGCAGTTGTTGAGAAACGAATACACAAGACTTTCAAAATACGCAGAATAAATTTAAACCGTTTACGACTAATCTGAGAAAGTCTTGAATGTTTTTTCAATATTATCTTTAATAACCTTCTTAACGGCATCCATTTCTGTTGCAAGGGCATTCTGCTCTGTATCAAGCTGTTTTAAACGAAGTTCGAGCGTTCTGTCTTCTTTCTGAATAATTGAAGTTTTAGCGTTAATATCAGCAATTGTTTTTTCATACTGAGCTTTTTTGTTAAGATATGCGTTCATAGCATCGTTATAAGCTGATTCGTTAAGAACTTCTTCAACATTAAGCGAATAAACAGCGGAATCATTATCAAATTTAACGTTCATAAATCTTCCGTCACTGTCTTTTTCAATTAAAGCTTCGTTTGTTTCTTCTATTTTTTTGGAGATATAAGCTGCTGAATAATATACAAGTTTATCCTGGTCATCAATTGTGTTTGGATTTTTAGCAGCATTATAACTGTTCATCAAATCTTCTTTTGTTGTGTAATAAGTTTTACCGAAGATATCAAAAGTATAAATACCTTTTCCTTCGTATTGCAAATTACCGTAATCATCAAGAGATACATAATTTTTTATTGCTGAATCAGGGCAGTCTTTTAAAATTTGAGCCAAATCCGTTGCCTGGTCAAGTCCTGTATTCTTATCAACAATTAACTCGTTTAATTCCGTAAGTTTGGAGTTACCAACAAAAGAAGGACCAAATGTCGTTGAATAGTCAATAAAATCTCTTGCAACTATAACATTGTCTTCTTTGCTAAATTTATCAACATAGAAATGCCAGTCATTATCACTGTCTTTACTTCCATACAGTCCTTCATAATTGATAGAACCGTCTTCATTAAGCATTTTATGTTCGGTTTCAAATTTAATGATAGCTTCTTTTAGTTCAGTGTCAGACTCTGCCTGCTCGGATGTTACTTTGTCATAATCATCAGCAACAAAGAAATGCCAAACATTATCATTGTCTTTATAGCCATAAGCACCGTCGGTAATAAGGGAACCGTCTTTTCTTATTCTGTCGGTATTTTGAGCAAATTTTGTAAATGCAGACTTTAAATCTTCATCCTGAAGTTTATCATCAGTTATCTTATCGTATTCCTGATAATGAGTATAATCATTAATTTTATAACTTACAACGATACCATCTTCGGCATTTTTTGCAACATCTGTGGTTTTGGTGTTATATTGCAGTTTGTTTAAGACATCGCCCAGCTGAACTTCAGGATTCTGAAGTTTTTTCTGCATACCTGTAAATATCTCTGACATATAATAATGCGAAACAACGTAATTATAATTCGGATTAGCATTATTTATCTGGTGCCAGCTTTCAAAAACAGAATCATTGTTACCATCTGAATATGAATATTGAAGTTTTGTATAATCAGTAGTTTTTGGAGCATTTGGGACTTCCATATCCAAAAGGCGGTTAAATAAATTTGCACTCTGATTAGCAAGCGCTGTTCTTGCCTGGTTAATCTGCTGACCTTCCCATTCGGTATTTGTTTTTCTCGCGGTCAATGCTAAATATCTTGCCTGTGATGATGCCATTCCCATAGCGGAATCTCCTGTTTTTAATTTTGATTATGTATTAATACTATTTTTGACAAAGTCAACATGTAAATCGGATAAACATTAAGAATAGTTTAATTAATTATGAAAATATCATATAGATAGAGTACAACTTTACCTTCATTGTATTATTGAATGATTTGGTGTAAAATTTGAATATGAGAAAACACGTTATTGCTTATTTGCATACTCATTGGGACAGGGAATGGTACAGAGAGTTTGAGATTTTCAGATTGCGCTTGTTAAGAGTCTTTGACAACGTACTTGATTTGCTGTCAAAAAACAAAATTCCGTCATTCTATTTTGACGGTCAGGTTTGCGCCTTTGAAGATTATCTGGCAATGCGTCCTGAAAAAACAGAGCTTATTGAAGGTTTAATAAGACACAAAAAACTTTTTATAGGTCCTTTTTATTGTCTTATTGATGAGTTTTTGACAGACAAAACATGTTTTTCAAAAAACCTTGAAATAGGTATGAAAATAGCAGAAAAATACGGCTGTACTGATTTTATCGGATATTTGCCGGATACATTCGGACACAGTCAGAATGTACCGGACATATTAAGGGAATACGGCATTGACAAGT
>ONVC01000100.1 GCA_900321205.1 uncultured Acinetobacter sp.
TATTGATTTCAATTTTAATAATCATTCTTCCTCGCTTTCTTTTATGGCATTTTCAATGCCGTTATAAATAGTCTTAATGCTTATGCATTCGTTTCCGCTACATTCAAGCATTTTTAATCCAAGTTGTAGCCCCTTCAAAGAGCAGATTAAATCTTCGTATTTTTCTTTATATCTTTTCATTACGTTTCTTTTCCTCATATTCTCTACAATTTACTTCGTAGAATATGGGAACATAAAACGAAAGCAATTGAAGGGTTTACAAGCAGGTATAATATAAAAAACTTGTTTATTTTGAGTTAACTGATAATATAGAAGATGCTTTAAACCGAGAAAAACAATTAAAAAATTGGAAACGTCAATGGAAAATTGATTTAATAAAAAAGGATAATCCGGAGTTTAAAGATTTAAGTTATGACATTGGTTACACAGACCCTGAATCAAGTTCAGGGTGACGATAAGAGTGTTATTTATTAAATTATAATCAATGCAAGTTAAAAATTTAGTCATTCCGAACTTGATTCGGAATCTGTTTATCAGATGTATATAAGGCAAATTTGCGCTTGTTGTTAAACATTTACCCCATCATTCAGTTTCAGTAATTCTGAACCTAATTTTGTAATTGTCCCTGCGCCAAGGCCGATTACGATATCGTTTGGTTTTAATTCGGGGAAAATTGTTTTTGCAACATCTTCCATACTCCCTGAAATGTGACGGCAGGGAATATCTGATTTTTCATTAAATTCATCCACAAATGCTTTTGAATTTACCCCGACAATTTCGTCTTCCGAGGCTGCATAAACATCGGTTACAATAAGTTCATCAATACCGTCAAAGGCTTCCATAAACTCATTCCAGAGATTTTGTAATCTTGAATATCTGTGCGGTTGGAATACTGCAATTATGCGTTTGCCTTTGAAAGATTTTGAGCAGGACAGAGTTGCTTTAATTTCTGTCGGATGGTGGGCATAATCATCATAAATCTCAATTCCGTTATATTCCCCGACTTTCTCAAATCTTCTGCCCATACCCGTAAAGGTTGCAAAATGCGGATTAACAAGGTTCATGGCAACTCCTGCGGTGTGCAGACTCGCCCAGACAGCAAGAGAGTTATAAACATTATGAACTCCTTTAAGCCAAATCTTAAGATTAGTCTGAAATTCCCCTTTGCAGAATATATCAAAGGTTGTGAAATCTTCGCCGTAAACGATATTTCTTGCACAGTAGTCGGTGTTTCCGCCGATAGAATAAGTTACAAATTTTGCGTTATGTGCAAGTTCGTGAACGGAAAAATATTTAACAAGTCTTTTTACCCCTTCATTATCCATATTTGCAAGGATAACTCCGTTTTCTCTCATATTTGAAATAAAGGTTTCAAAGGTTTCCAAAATAGATTCCAGACCGTTTTTATAAAAGTCCAGATGGTCAGGTTCTAAATTATTTACAACAACCAGATTTGGTGAATATTTAACGATAGTTCCGTCACTTTCATCAAGTTCTGCTATAAAATATTTTTCGTGTGAGCAGTTAGCGTTTGTGTGAATGTCAGGGATAATTCCGCCAACGACATATGAAGGTTTGAGGTTTGCTTTTTCCAAAACATAAGAACAAAGTCCTGATGTTGTGGTTTTGCCGTGAGTTCCGGAAAATCCCATAAAGTATTTTTCCCCTCTTGAAATTTCTGCCAGTAAATCCGAACGGTGCCAAATAGGAAGTCCTAATCTTTTTGCTTTTTGTATTTCCGGATTAAATTCTCTTATTGCCGTACTTGCGACAACAATACAGTCATCCGGCAGATTATCTTCGTTGTGGCCGATATAAACTTTTGCCCCCAAATCACGGACACTCTTTACATATTTGCTGTCATTTATGTCAGAGCCGGAAACTTCATAGCCGTTTTGCAATAAATATTTTGCCAAACCGCTCATTCCGACACCGCCTATTGCTATAAAATGATATTTCTTTTTCACGATTTATCCCTCTTTTACATCCTTTAAAATTATATTACAAAATAAATAATAGTATTGAATATTATAAATTTTTAACAATTACGGCAAATTTTATTTTTAGGTTTTTTATATTTTGTGTAGGATAATAATATGATTCAACATATAAGATACAGATATCCGGCCCCCATGGTGCATACAAGACCGACAGGTAAGGTACAGATCTCTCATGTTCCGACAGAGGAAGAAGGAGGTTATCGTGTTTATTCGGCTTTTAGCACTTCGGATAAAAGAACGATGGGATATATGAAGTGTAAACCCAGTACAATAATAAAGGGAGACGAAGTTGTAAAATCATTGTATATTTCTGATTTATTTTCGCTCTCATCCGGAGAAGGTATAGGTACATCTTTACTTGATTTTGCAAGACGCATAAGCGGAGAAAACGGATGTGACGGAAACATTCACCTTGTCGCAAGCGGCTGCTATGCACCGGACAGAGTGCCTCATCTTTTCTATCGTAAATATGGGATGAATACCGGAGAGAAAAAGTTTGATAATAAAATCGACCATTTTATAAAAGCGGGGAAAAAGGCAACCCGTTTGGATTTTGATAACAAACTGATGTTTTATCCGCCGGTTGAATATCCGAAAGCGAACAATATTTTCAGCCGGGCTATACGGTTTGTCGGAAGTCTTTTTAATTGCTGCAAAAAATGTGTGGCGAGATAATTATTTTTGCGCTAAAATACAGGCATGATTTATTTTTTCTATGGGGAAGAAGAATTTAATATTTCTTGCGAAATCAATAAATTCAGGGAGAAACTGGACAAGAATTTTATTGAGATGAGTTACAAGCGGTATAAAAGTCCGAAATTTCCGGATCTGATTGCTATTTTAAAGTCTCAACCTATGATGTTTGGTAATATGCTCATTGTAATTGACTGCCTGAATTATTTTAGTGCGAAGAAATCAGAGGATTCTGCATTTGACGATGGTCAGATGAAGGAACTGGAAGA
>ONVC01000099.1 GCA_900321205.1 uncultured Acinetobacter sp.
ATGAAAAAAATTTTTAAAATTATTGCAATCGTAAGCATGCTGCTTTTAACCGTCTTCGCCGGTGGCTGTGGCAAGTCCCAGGAAGAAAAGTACACGGAAGCACGCAACGAGCTCGTAGCCTTGCAGGAACAGTTCTTGAAAGATAGTGACAAGTTTAGCAAAATGCAAGAAAAACGTAGTGCAACTGTCGGATATTATGAAGGATATATCGAATATTATGAAAAATTTCCTGAAGTAATAAATAAATTCGAAACAGAATCAAATAAAAAATTACAGAATATGGCAGAATTAGCCAAAGGCAAACTGGAATTAACCAAAGATTTAGAACAGGTAAAACAAGAACATAAGAAAAAATTCCAAATGTATTTTGACATGAGAGACGATGCAAAAGAAATGGTAAAAAAATTACAGCAAAAATTACAGCAAAAACAACAGAAAAAACAGCAGAAAAATAAATAAAATTAATTTTATCACCAAAGGAGAAAAAACTATGAAAAAAGTATTAAAGATTATCGCCATCATCAGCATGCTTCTGTTAACCGTCTTCGCCGGTGGCTGTGGCAAGTCTCAGGAAGAAAAGTACACTGAAGCACGCAACGAATTCGTTGCTCTACAGCAGCAGTTTGACAAAGACTACAAAGAACACAATAAAAAATATAATACAGGAAAAAATGCAAATAAAATTACTCCTGAATACTACGAATCTTATATAAAAATCGTAGGTAACTTCCAGAATGAAGCAGAGAAAAAATTCCAAAAAATGGCTGAAATCGCCAAAGGCAAACTGGAATTAACCAAAGACTTAGAGCAGGTAAAACAGGAATACCATAAAAAATATGATTTCTATCTCAACCTGTTGCCTGATGCAAAAGAAAGACTTAAAGAAATCAAAGCTAAAAAATAAAATAATAAATTAAAATGCGGGTGTTGCAAATCGCAACACCCGCATCTTTGTTTTAATTAACGATTCGGATAATCCCATTTTAAATTTAAGTCTGTTAAAATCGAAACATATCAACGTATCATTTTTGCTTTAATCTGCTTAGACATATTCACTCTGAGGACTTTATCGTTATCAATGATAAACTCAATAATGCCTTGATTGCTTATAAAGGTAGGATGTGAATCGTAAAATTTTTCGGGTGTCAGGTACACTAAGGTTTCGAATCCTTCAATAGTTATTATTTTATCTGGTTTACCATATGAATTTAAGACGTCTGTTTTTGTAGATTGGATTCCGATTCCCCTGGGAGTTACCCAATTACTATTTTCTCTATTGCTTATAGTCAACGTTGTTACTTCTTTTCCTCCTACTGAATGAGTAATAAGTTCTTTGTCATTAATTTTAAAAGCAGCGATACTGCCTTTAGGCGGTGCGTCTTTTATATAAAGAGGCTTGTTATATAATTTCACAAGTTCCTCCATCGACTGCCAAATATAAACCTCTCCGATGCGCAAATCATCATCATTAATCTGCGCAAAACACGTGGATGTCAATGCTAACAATGTCATAATCATCATCATAAAAATCTTTTTCATACAATTTCTCCTTTAACAAATAATTATTTTATATTTACTGCTTATTCATTATAACACAAATTTATAAAAAACATAACAAACCCTATGTTTATAAGACTTGCGTGATATTCATGTATCATTATCCAAATAGACGATGTATTCATTTAAAAAGCTTTCCATTTCCTTTGGAGATAACAGCTCGTGTTCACCATGAGCGATAGAATCAATAAGGTAATCAGCCATTTCAATAACTTTGAGCTTCTTATCAGGCATAAGTTGTGCCGTTAACCTGTTTACTATTTTACCATATTGTTTCTTGGTCAAGAATCGAATCTCTGCCTGGATTGCTTTACTGTAGTAGTAATGAAAGTTATTCTGTATGACTTTTTCTAAGCAAGGATAATCAGGCATTTCAGTTTCTACCACATTTGCTATCAGGTAGTTCCGTCTGTAGGAAGACGTATCCTTTCTATTTTGACATACTGCATATAGGGAAACAATAGCCTTCCCTTGTGGAAGCCTCCTGATTCGCATGTGATTTTTTGGAAGTTTTATAATTGGCATTCTCATGAGTTCACTATCTCTATAATAAAAGTTTTGATATGACAAGTTAGAATATTTTTTTATTCACCTTTTCGCAAGGCACGCCGATATCGTGCTAATGAAGCTATACTAATACCGGTCATTTCTGACACTTCTTTGAACGAGTGTTGATGGCCTTCCAATAGGTTCATAGCCAGCTTTACTTTCGCTTTAGGCAGACGAGGGCGACCTTCCCTATATCCAGGTTTAAGTCTTGCTACTTCTCGCCCGGCATTGGTCCGTTCCAATATCATACACCGCTCCAGTTCGGCTACCGCCAGTAAGGTCGTAATGAAGAAGTTACCCATGGCGGTATTTTCTAATAGGCCTACATTCAGAACATGGACCTTTACTCCTTTATCAAAGAGCTCGCGAATCACAGAGATTCCCTCTGTTACATTTCGTGCGAAACGGTCAAGTTTGCAGACGACCAGCGTGTCGCCATATTCAAGTGTTTTATCAATCAGTTCGTTGAACTTTGGACGCATCGTAGTTTTACCTGTGAATTGCTCTTCGATTATGACCTCACATCCGTTTTTTTTCAATTCATTGCGCTGTTCTTCCAGCGAGTTTCCTTTTAATTGGGTCTTAGCGCTGATTCTCGCATAACCGTAAATCATTTTGTTATTATCCTTTGACTTTTGATAATAAGTTTTGAGAATATCTAAAGCCGCATAAAATTGTTGACGGCCAGACATAATCAAAACTTAGCAATTTTGATAACAGAATTACTTCCACCATTTTAAGAGGTGGAAGTAATTCTTCTTAGTCTTAACGCAGATAACCAGTTTCGTGCGGCGCAATTTCCAACTGATACAGGGGGTCGTTGTAAATCTGATAGCGTTGCAGCTGCAACGCTTTCTGCCCGCTACGGAAGAGATAAATTTGGCCCTCGGGAAGAGCAAGAATCTCGTCCACAGGTTTATTAATCCGGCACGCAATTTGGGTAGCCGTTTCCAGGTTATTTCCTCCCATGTAGATGATATTGGCGGTGTTGTCCTGAATTGTAATGGATGCGTGTTGTCCATACATACCTGCCAGTTGGGAAAGACTTTGTACCAGCATCATGACGGAGATTCCCTTTTCCCGGAAAATGCTGATATATTGCTGGAAGTCGGGAATTCGTCCACCGGTTGCAAAGTCATCACAAATAGCCATGAAGGGGATAGGAACCCGACCTTCAGGTTGTTCTTCCGCATACTCGAATAATTCTTTAAAAAGTGAG
>ONVC01000108.1 GCA_900321205.1 uncultured Acinetobacter sp.
CCCAAATGTAGTAAACACGCCACTTTTGTAAGATGCTGAAACAAGTTCAGCATGACAGCACACTTGTTTTCTTCCGACCAAATGTCCTGTTAAAAGGCATCTATATCTGCAAGAACTGCGTGCGGCGAATAACCCGTATTTTTGCAATAAAAAATAGCAAGGGAGAGATTCGAACTCTCGACCTCACGGGTATGAGCCGTGCGCTCTCACCAGCTGAGCTACCTTGCCATAAATCCTTTATTCAACTGTAAAACTATTCTCACACAAACATTTTTAAATATCAAGCAATATTTACCTTTTCAATAAAAATCCGCATTCTTATCTCGTAAACAAAAAAATGGGGTGAATCTTTGATTTACCCCTTCCCAATAATAGTATTCAGGTTGTAGTCGATTAGCATTATTTTTGAGTTCTGTTTGCATCAAACGGAGCAGGACCTTGTTGCTGCCCTTTGAGCTCTTTATGGAATCCGCCGTTATCCTTAACAAAATGTCTGTGATGATGTTTGAACGGACACGGAGCCGCAAACGGAGCCGGCGCACTAAAACCCATCGGGCATGGCGGCATTGGCGGTCTGTGAGTTGCCGCAAATAAACTTAATGCAGCATAAACACCGACAAATGTTCCCAATGCGATTACCAAAAATTTTCTGAAAGCTTTACTTTTACAAAAACATGTTGTTTCAGTTTTTTCTTCTTCTGACATAAATTATTCTCCTTTTTTAAATTACTTTCGTTTACCTACATTATGTAAACGAAACCGAAAATATAATTGTTCATTTTTTGTTTATGTTAGTATTTTTTTATGACAAATTATTCCGACAAAGCCTGTAATAATTTTTTAAACGGTTGTAATTGTGCCCAGTCAGTTTTATGTGCATTTACAGACATAACCGGACTAAATGAAAAAACCTCAATGAGGCTTGCTTCATCTTTTGGAGGCGGCATGGGCAGATTACGTGAAGTTTGTGGTGCTGTTTCCGCTATGTTTATGATTGCAGGAATTTTGAAAGGATATGAAAATGCAGGAGATGATATCGGTAAAACCCGTCATTATCAGCTTATACAAGAACTTGCAAAAAAGTTTAAAGCAAAACACGGAACAATTATTTGCAGGGAGCTTCTTGGTTTAGACGGTGAAGATAACCCTATCCCGTCACTCCGGACACCGGAATATTATGCATCAAGACCATGTGAACAATTTATACGAACAGCGTCCGAAATCACAGAAAAAGAGTTTCTAAATTAACGGCATAAACACTCTGTAATACAGATAAATACTTACTAAAATGATCAACCAGCCGCTTAGTTTTACAAATTTATCGGTAATATTTGAGAATTTTTTAATATTTTTAATTGTTGAAGTAAATATTCCTGCAAGAATAAGAATAATTCCCTGACCGATGGCAAACAAAAAGAGCATTATTACAGATGCCGCAAGATTTTTACCAATAGCCGCAAAAACCATTATTCCTGCCAAAATAGGAGTTGAACATGGAGTACCTGCCAGAGCAAAAGCTATACCCAAAAGCAGCGGATATAATACAAGCGAGTTCGTATTATTCTGCGGCATGGATTTGATAATAACCGGAATCTCAAAATCAAGAATATCAGTAATTTTAAGCCCTATTACAAGCAGCAAAGATGCCATCATAAGTGTAAAGTACCCGCCGAGAGCTGATGCAAAAACACTTCCTGTTACAGCACAGATTATACCGATTATCGTAAATACTACTGCCGTTCCGAGAATAAAACACAAAAGCTGAATAAAAGTTCTGAACGGTGTTTCTTTTGAACATCCGCCTACGTATCCTATCATAAGAGGAAGCATTGCTATCGAGCACGGTGAAACAGATGCAATTACGCCTCCTGTAAAAGCTCCACAAAACAACAGCAGCCAAGTAAAACCGCTAATATCTCCGTTTGCAAGTATTTGTACAAAATTACTCATTGATAAGCTCTACCATATATCCTTCCAGAACTTCCGGTTTCATTGTGCCTTCTACACGTTTAGTTATTTTTCCGTCCTGGTTTTTAAATACCGTTGTAGGAACAAGAGTTACATTATACTCTTTGATAAGTGCCTTTACATTACTGTCTTTTTGGGTGACATCCACTTTGTTAAGCACAATTTTGTTTTCATATTTCGGAAAAACTTCTGCCATAACTTTTTCAAGTTCATTGCACTCATAGCACATCGGTGACGAAAATTTTATTATTTCATCACCAGTAACGGCAACTGCCTGACGAGAAGAGACATCTCTTGTCAGACCGTAATACACTGCAATCGGAACAAGAAAAATCAGTAAAATCCAGATAGCATTTTTGTTCATAAAAATCCTTTCCTGAGGGTAAATACATAAATATTTATCCTTCACTACAAAATACTTTATCATATTATTGCAGCAGAACAAAATATTAATTAGCAGAAAAGACAATCCACAGGGATAATAATATCAGGCTTTACTTTCCACTTTACCTTCCGGTGCATCAGAC
>ONVC01000014.1 GCA_900321205.1 uncultured Acinetobacter sp.
ACTCTTGAAAGCAAGATATATCAATAGTTTTGATAATTTTGTAAAATCACTAATAAAAAATTAAAATCGCCAAATCGCAAATTAGAACTGCACAAGTCATTAAAAAAGAGCCTGTACAGGCTCTTTTAATAATATGGTGGGCGTTAGAAGACTGTCTTGACCTGTTCGCATTAAACGTGTCTTTGTGTTTTGCTTTTTGTGCTAATCGCACTGCAAAGCAAAAGCACTCCGCACTCTGCTCACAGGTCGCTCGAACTTCAAAAGAAGGTTCTCGTTATCAAAACACACAAAATAAAAGAGATGATAACTAATGTCATCATCTCTTTTATGGTGGGCGTTAGAAGACTCGAACTTCTGACCCTCTCCTTGTAAGGGAGACGCTCTACCAACTGAGCTAAACGCCCTTTTCCCTTTCGGCATGATTAATGTTAAAACAAACAAATTTTATTGTCAAATAATTTGTTTATTATAATTATCCCTCTTATTTCTATTTATTCTTTATTCTTTTTATTTACCCCCTCTCCACCTTCACTTTCATTCCACCAGAGTATTTTAAAAAAACTTCAAATAATGTACAATACTTGTAACAATGAGAAAGGAGTTTTATAAATATGGAGATTAAAATTGTAGAAAATGCTGCATCTGTCGAAGCGGATATTCTGGTTGTTAACCTGTTTGAAGACGGGAAAACTTCAGTCGATTTAGCTAACAAGTATGCAGTAGAAGAAGATAATTTTAAAGGCAAATTCGGAGAAACATACTTATTACCTACCTACGGAAATGCTCCGTACAGAAAAGTATTAGTAGTAGGATTTGGCAAAAAAGAAGAATTTTGCCCTGACAAATTGAGAGAAGCAACAGCAAAAGCTATTAAAAAATGTTCTCAAATGGAAGCAAAAAAAGTTGCATTTGCTTTTGAAGGAGTTGATTTTGACTATTCCGAACAGTTTGCAATGGGTGCTTTTATTGCGGACTATAAATTTGATAAATACAAATCAGACAAGAAAGATAAACACGTTAAGGAACTTTATATTCAGGCTGATGAAGAAAAAATAAAAAAAGCTGAAAAGATTGCGGCGGCAATGACTTTTGCGCGTAATTTGGCAAATGAACCAGCTCAGTTCGCAACTCCTACTGAGCTTTCTAATATAGCTAATGATTTTGGGCTGGAAACCAAAATTTATGACAGAGAAGAATGTGAAAAAATGGGCATGGGTGCTTTTCTTGCCGTTGGCAGAGGAAGTGATGAAGAGCCAAAATTTATTCATATGAAATATTCTTGTGACAATCCTAAAAAGCGTATTGCAATTATCGGGAAAGGTATTTGTTTTGACTCTGGCGGACTAGATATTAAACCCGCATCATCAATGCTTACCATGAAAGATGATATGTCCGGTGCTGCGTGCGTTCTGGGCGTAATGAGTATAATAAAAGAATTTAATCCTCAGGTCGAAGTCCATGGTATCATTGCAGCCTGTGAAAACATGCCTGGCGGTAAAGCCTACAAACCGGGTGATATTGTAACAGCAAGGAACGGAAAAACCATAGAAATAGATAATACTGATGCAGAAGGACGTTTGACTCTGGCTGATGCTCTCTGTTATGCCTGTGAACTCGGAGTTGATGAAGTAATTGACCTTGCAACTCTCACAGGAGCTTGTGTTGTTGCATTAGGTTCTCACGCTTCAGGAATTATGGGTAATGATGAAGAGTTTACTCATAAACTTATAGAAACAGCAAAGAAGAACGGCGAAAAATTCTGGGAGCTGCCATTGTGGGATGAATATTTTGACAGTCTGAAATCAGAAGTTGCCGATATGAAAAACTCAGGTGCACGTTGGGGCGGAGCTTCTGCAGCAGGTGTGTTCCTCAAAAAATTCGTAAAAGATGTTAAGTGGGCACACATTGATATTGCAGGTACCGCATACATTGAAAAACCGCAAAAAGAATTCATTGCCGGTGCAACGGGTGCAGGTGTCAGAACGCTCTTAGGATATATATTGGAACAATAAAAATTCTGAATATTAAATCAGTAAATACAGGTCGGAATTTTCCGGCCTGTATTTTTTAGTCGGTTTGGGGTGTGAACCAAAAACGGACCATGTTATAATATCTCTATGAACAACGATAAATCAAAAGCTATGCGCAGACTTTCAAATGCTCTTAATGCTAACGATATGGAATCTGCAAAAAAGATTATAGAAACAGATGTCAAACGCCATCTGCCAAAATATGAATATTATTTTTATCTGGGTTTGGTGTCGGAAGATAACAATGAAAAACTCAGGTATTATGGCAAGAGCCTGGAGGCCAATCCTGATTTTTCTGATGCTTATATAAACAGAGGGCTTGTAAAAAATGAACTGCAGGATTATGAAGGTTCAATTGAAGATTACGATAAAGCATTAAAACTAGACCCTAAGTGTTCGCTTGCGTATAACAACAGAGGATATACAAAATACAAAAAAGGAGATTATGAAGGTGCGCTTGCGGACTATAACAAGGCTATTCTGCTTAACCCCAAACTTAATATTGCACTTGATAATAAAGCGAAACTTCTTGATGAAGTTTGTCTGAAAGATGATGACGAATTCAGTGCGAAATTTTATCTGAGTAACGGAATACAGGAAATCAACAAAGGTAATTTTTTAGAGGGTTTAAAAAATATTGATGAATCCCTGAAACATAACGACAAGTCTGATGTTGCATATTTTTACAAAGCAATAGCTTATCACAATCTGAACAATACCGATTTAGCTTATGAAAATTATACAAAGACCATAGAGCTGAATAAAAATATGGTTGATGCATATTATAATCGCGGTCAGCTAATACTGAAAGATAATCCGAAACAGGCTTTAGACGATTTTGTTTCAGCTGTCGCATTAGATTCAAAGTTTATTGATGCATACTTTGCAATTGCCGCCGTTCAGAAAAATCTGGGACAGTACGAAGATGCAATAAAAAATCTTGATAAAATTATAGAGATGGAGCCGATGGCAGTAAACGCAAAGGCTTTGAAGAAGCTTATTTTAACCAAGTATTTAAAATAAATTTGATACGGGTTACCTTTTAGGGTATAAGTATATTATGAAAAAGTTTTTCGGAGTATGTTTATTATTATCTGTAATGATGATGCCTTCCTGCTTTGGTGCTGTCGGAGGAACTATTGTTCGTCTGGATAAAAGTGAGATAGAAAAACCCGAAATAGAAATTCAGGATAATAAAAAAGAGCTTAACAATTCTCTTTTGATAGACTCTTCCGAAGATTTATCCAAAATTATTGATGACCAGAAAGAACACGATTTAAAAGATTTGGAGATTTTGTGGAAGGCGACAATTGAGAACAATCAGGTTGTTGAATTTGCGCTGAAAAAACTTGCCACCCCTGAATCTCAGCGCAGAATACATTCGTCACTAATGGCTAAAACTCTTTCTGCGATTATATCAGGAGCTTCTTTTGTTCCAAGTCTCATGGGTACAAACTACGGGATTCAGACTGCGGCTTTTTCGGCAGGCAGGCTTGCACAGGGGTTGCTGAACAGAAATAATGTTCCGAAAGAAACTCCGCTTACCGATACCGAGCTTATTGAACTTGCAGGCATGGTTGAAAGTCTGCAGGATGCGCTTATCAGTTCATATTACAACTATAAAAACACTTTAACCCTTTTAAAAGATACCCGTTCTAAAATGTTGTTGTACAGCAAAAATTATTCAAATGCCTTAGAAGGAAAAGATATTCTGGAAATTTCAATATCATCTTCGCTTTATGATTCTATGAGGCTTAGAGAATTTACACTGGAACAGTCTGCTAAAAAATACCATATTCAGCTTCAGAGACTTGCAGGCAAAAAAGCGGTTGATTCACTTGAACTGTATCAATATGATTTTGACAATATTCTTTATAAAGGTAATGATGAGCAGAAGAAAAAAGACGGAGTAAAAGAAGATAAAAAAGGTAAAAACAAAGGAGGTAACAATGATAAGAAATAAAGTTATCTCTGCGTTATTGTTTTTAACCCTGTGTATTCAGTCTGTTAATGCGATTGAGTTAAAAGATATTAATATGCCAAAAGGACCGTTTTATCGTTTCGGAACGACAGAAGTTCCGGAAACAAAATATGAAAAAAGCGAAAAGATAGATTTGTCTTCTCCCGTATTGGATATAACTCCTGTAACAATCAAGGAAACAAAGCCGGAAGTGAGAACTTATGCTGATTTAAGCATAAAGAGTATTGCAAATGAAGTCTCAAAATCCGTGGAATTGGATTATAATGACATGCTTGAAGATTTGTCTCTGCTCTGGCAGGGTGCGGCTATGAAAAGCGATACGATAAAGTTTGCTATATATAAACTTTCAAATCCCGATAAAGATAAACCTGATGACGGTGCTGTAAGAAAAGTGCTTTCAACAATCGCAGGAATGTCTACATTCCTCGGTGCAGGTACGGGAAATCCGGTTCTTGCAAGTGCTGCACTTATAGGCGGAAATACGCTCGGTATAATGTCTCAGGATAATAAAGCCTTGAATTACAAGTATTCCCAGGTAACGGATGCGGATATGATTATTCTGGTCAGAAAAGTAGATGAGCTTCAGCAAAAAATAGTTGATGCTTATTATGATTATATGACGGCAAGGTATTTGTTTGACATGACATCAAAAATGGTTCAGGAAAAAGAGTATAACTACAAAAACTCACTTAATCAAAAACGGGAAGTTGTTCTGATAACGGATACGTTCTATAGGGATGCTATAGATGAACAAGTAAAAGCAAGGGGCAATTTTTTTGAAAAACGCTCTCAGCTTGAACAATTAGTCGGTAATGATATTTTCAGACAATTCGAGGAAGTGGTTGATAATCGTAAAAGATAGTCTCTGTAATAAGTTATAATATTTACATTTGTCGTTAAATATGCTAATTTTATTATGAGTAAGAATGCAGAGGTATTTATGTTTGATAATAATTTAAAGTATTTGAACAACGAAGATTTAAAAACAAGATTAGGCGGGTTTGCGATAGACGAATCAAAAGCAAATATGTCATACTGCATGACAAAGTCTAACGATTATCTTTTGCTGAAAAATGATGTTCCGCTTGATGATTTGGATGATCCGAGACAAGCTGTTCAAAAAATGATAAAAGAAACCATTAAAAAACCGATGGAAAAAAATGATATTATCATCACTTTTGGTCTGGGTTTATGCTATCAGCTTGATGAAGTTTTTAATACTTTCCCGTCAAGAATTTTTGTTTATGAGCCTGATACAAAATTAATCCATTTTGTTTTAACAAATGTTGATATCTCTGAACATTTAAAAAGCGGCAGGGTATTTATATATGATAACCTTGACGATTTAACAAAAAAATTATCGGAAATATACCTGACAAAGGATAAGGTAGAAGTTTTATATCTTAAAAACTACGCTGTTGTTAAGAGTCAGGAGCTGCTTGCTTTAACAAGAAAGGTTTATGAAACCTGCAAGAGTAAAACAGTTGATATTAATACAATTACACGTTATTCAAGAGTTTGGCTTGAAAATACGCTTTCAAATATCAGTAAAATAAATGGCGGAAAAGCTTATAAACTTTCTGATTTGGACGGAAAGTTTGTGGGGCAGGCAGCGCTTGTTGCGGCAGCAGGTCCTTCTTTAACGGAAAATATGCCGTTTATAAGAGCTAACAGAGAAAAGTTTGTTGTATTTGCAGTAAACAAAGCTCTGAAACTGCTTATAGATAACGGTATAACACCTGATTTCGCAGTATGTACGGATGCAAGATTTGTTGATAAAACTCTTAAAGATTTGGATGCAAGCCTTCCTAATATCAATTGTATTATGAATATAAACTCAGACAGTTCAATTATTTCCAAGAACTTCAAGAGATTTTTTATAACATTCCCTGCTAACGATATGGTTATCAATAAGCTTTCTCAGTATAACCAGATTAGTCAAGCTGAATACGGCGGTTCAGCAACAACAATGGCTTTCGTTTCTGCCGTTAAAATGGGTTTTTCAAAGGTTATTCTTACCGGCGTTGACCTTGCATTCAAAGGTGAACAGGTTTATGCAAACGGTGAAATGTTTGAAAAAATCTCAGCAAACGAAATGAAAATAAACTCTGTTACTAAAAATCTTACAACAGTTCCTTCTGTAACAGGGGTAGATGTTTTATCCAGTGATGACTATGCGGCTTTTGTTCATCACTTTGAAGTTCTTATAAAAGAACTGGGTTATGTTTCCGTGTATAATACTTCATCTTTTGGTGCGAGCATTCCGGGAACAAAAAACAAACCGATAAAAGAGATTCCGCTTATGGGTATTTCAAATACTACAGCAATTACGCTGGGTGAAGTTCAGCCGTTTAAGCTGGAAACAAAAATCTGGGCGCAGGACGAGTTGTTGTTAATAAATGAAATTATTGCTCTGCTTTCCAGAGGTGAATTTTCGGTTGCATTAGTTTCTGCAATTTCAAAATCTCCGTTGATGTATCAGTATATGCAATCGGAGGTGCTTGAAGCTTTACAGTCCAAAATGGCGGAAGAGCTTGCAGAAAAATTTATTGCTAAAGCAAAAGAAGGAATAAAATACATAGTAGAAACACTACAGAAAAACAACATTATATAAGGATTGAAAAGATGCAAAAAAAACTATTAATGTCTTTATTAGCAATGTTTTTAACCCTGTCTGCAGTAAATGCGGAAACAGATAAGGTCCATGTAACAATGGTCGGAGAATTTGATACGGCACATCCTTCACAGAGCATAAATGTTCGTGTCCTTGAAAATAGTGCTATAGGCGAACATGTTTTGAAAGAAGGCGATATTCTCCATTGTAACGTTGTGAAAGTAACTGATCCAAAAAGAGGTAAAAGATCGGCAACCTTTGCTGTTTGCCCGACATCATATACCTCCGGTGACGAAACAATAAAAATAGAGGAAAGTTATTACGGAAAATATGCCGAAAAAATTATGTCCAAAGAGGAACTTAAAAAAGTTGATAAGGTAAAGGTTGGCAAAAAAGCCGTTTTAACGGTAGGCAACCATTTTGTTAAAGGTTTAACGACCGGAGTTACTCTTGCAGAAGGCATGATTGAAAATGAAGAAGGTAACCGTATTGAATCCGGAGTTAAAAAAGTATATAAAGAATCTCCTCTTTCTTATGTAGAAAAAGGCGGAGAGCTCAATTTACAAACCGGAAAGCAATTCTACCTGATATTTAAACCTTCAAATAGCAGTAATACTGACGATATATCAAAAGAAACATCAGAAGAATAAAAAAAGAAAAAGGTCTTGATTTTATCAAGACCTTTTTAATGAATCATATACGTTGCATTAGAACCTAAAACTTTGTCTTTAAGTCGTTTAAGTCCTTTACCGTAGATGTATTTCATCTGTTCGACCAGATTTTCTTCAACATCTATCAGGTACATATCGTGAACGATAAACTCTTTTATGATAAAAACAATTCCCTGGTTTTTTGTCCAGATAATACTTGTATCAGAGACATTATTTTTTAGCGAAGATATTTTTCCTATGACTCCTTCATTGTCATCAGCGGCTATAATAATCATTCTTCCGCCGAGTGAAAGTTCAATATCTCTTGCAAAAGCGTGTTCAAAGACAAGACCAAACCGGGAGTTAAAATTATCATATCCGACAATTCTTATTTCAACATTTCTGTTATATGCATTCAGAAGTTCCTGTTCAAAAACCTTAAAGTCCTGCGACCATACTTCCATATAGATTTCCCGTTTGGCGTTTTGTATAACTTCAATAATTTTGTCCTGAATGTTTTGTTTACCAGTCACGGTTATAATAGGTTCGTTGTAATCTTCTTTTACATTCGGAAGATGTTTGTCGAGGTAATTAATAGTTGAAGCCATCTTCTTCTGAATTCTTTGGGTAAGAAGCTTTGGTTTTATCGGAGTGTATGTTACAGGTTTCGTATTTGTTGATATAACAATATTTTTTTCTTCAAGGGCTTTCAGGGTGTCATAAGTTCTTGACTGCGGAATATTTGCAAGTTTTGATACTTCGTATCCGGTTGCAGGATACTTTTTCAGAAGCGAAATATAAACTTTCGCCTCATAGGTATTAAGTCCGATTTCTTTCAATTTTTCCACTAATTCTGCCATAAAAACATTGTATCATATCGGCAAAACATATGTAACAAATCTTAACAATCGGTCAATTTCCGCTCCACACATGACTTTATATATATAAGGTTAGTTATATTTAAAAGGTTAGGTAAAGTCCATGAACAATTTTGCAATTAATAATCTTGCAAATATGGAATTCATGCTCTATGGCGGAAGGTCAGGCATGAATATGAACTGTCCGAGTATTTACAACGGTTACAGGTTACCTAACTCTGTTTTTGGTAATCCTTACGGGATGTACACTCAATATAATAATCCGACTTTTAACGGTTATAATAATACCGGTTTTGGTCAGAATATTCCTTCAAATTATGCACAAAAAACAGAGACAAATACGCAAGCTTCGAACACATCTTTTCAGCAGGGAATAACTCAGGAAGATATGGACAAACTTGCTGATTATTACGCAAAAAACAATGTTCTTGAAGAAGGGTTTACGGGTGCTCTTACAGGAGGTTTGAGCTGGATGGCATTTGAACATGCTCAGTCCGTTTTCCATCCGAAAAATGCCATAAAAGGTGCGAAAGCCGCAAACGAGATATTTAAAAATATCCCGAAAGGATTTGCAAAAGAAAATGCGGCATTATTGGAACAAGCCCATTTTGCCGTTCAGCAGGCAGTAAGAGATACCGGAAAAAAGGGCTGGTGGTCTAAGTGGTTAAGAAATCCGCTTGATAAAAAAGCAATAGATCCGCTGGTTAAAGATATGGAAAGGGCTATTGCAAGCAGAAAAGTTGATAAAATTGCGGAAGCAACAGCACGTTTGCAGGCTGCAAGAGGTATGGACGGAAGAATTGCAGGCGCTCTTACGGGAAGAAAAACAGTAGCGGAACGACTTAAATCGAAAGCTGACACAATACTGAAAGATAAAAATAATCTAATCAGTATGAATAAGAGCGTTATTACAAATAACTTCGGCGAACTTATAAAGACCGGCTTCAAAAAAGATTTTGTCGGATTTATGATTTTTGAAACAATATTCAATGCAGGCAAGATAATGACTGCATTCCAGAAGGATACAAAAACAGGCGTAGAACAAACAACTCAGTCATTAGGCAAATCGGCATTAGGTACAGCAGGTTGGTGCGCAGGACGTGCGGCAGGAACGCTGCTTGCGGCAAAAGTCGGAGCAACCCTGGGATTAGGCGCAGGTCCGGTAGGTGCAGTTGTCGGAGCTTTAATTGGATTTACGGTAGGTTCAGTCGGCATGTGGGCAGGTCATAAGCTGGGTAACAAGATATTCGGTACTGATGTCGCCGATAAAGTAGAAGCGCGCAATATGGCTAAAACACAGGACGGTCAGGCAGAGCTCCTGCAGTTTGCAATGGAAAAAGCACAGGAAGGCAAGACTGACGCAAAGACAAATCAAATAGTTTATAAAGCGTTAAACGCTTATGCATAAAAGTTTATAAAATACCTTATTAATTAACCTAACCCTTTCGTATTTTGAGGAGCGAAAGGGATTCTTTTTGTGTAAATACCAAAGAGAGCAAGATTATTTCATGTTAAAATAATCTTGCAAAGGGGTATAAAAATGAGAAGTGACAACATTAAAAAAGGAGTTGCAAAAACTCCGCACAGAAGTCTTTTGATGGCAACAGGAGTATCAAAAAAGAATATGAACACTCCGTTTATAGGAATTGCAAGTTCTTTTTCCGACCTTGTTCCCGGGCATATCGGACTGAGAGATTTAGAGCGTCAGATTGAAAAAGGTATTCATACCGGAGGCGGTCAGGCTTTCATATTCGGAGTTCCTGCCGTATGTGACGGAATTGCAATGGGGCATGACGGAATGAGATATTCGCTTCCTTCCAGAGATTTGATTGCAGACTGTGTAGAAACAGTTGCTAACGCTCATCAGCTTGACGGACTTGTTCTTCTTTCAAATTGTGATAAGATTACCCCAGGAATGTTAATTGCCGCTGCAAGAGTAAATATTCCCTGTATTATTGTTACGGCAGGCCCTATGCTCAACGGTGAAAGCAAATGTGAAAAGCTCACAATGATTAAAGGTGCTTTTGAGGCTGTCGGGAAATACAGAAATAAAGAGATAACGGAAGAAAGATTGTTAGAACTTGAAGAGGCGTCTTGTCCTTCTGCGGGGGCTTGTCAGGGTTTATATACGGCGAACACTATGGCTTGCTTAACAGAGGTTATGGGAATGAGCCTTCCGCATTGTGCAACTGCCTCAGCTGTATCTTCTGAAAAGCGCAGAATAGCCTTTGAAAGCGGTATGCAGATAGTCGAACTTGTTAAACAGGATAAAAAACCGCTGGATATAATAAACAGAGATTCATTGAGAAATGCTATTGTAGCTGATTTGGCAATGGGCGGTTCTACAAACTCATTCCTGCATATATTAGCAATAGCCAATGCGGCAGGAATCGGTGATGACAAGAAAGACGGAATATCTCTAAAAGACTTTGAAGAACTTTCACACAAGATTCATCAGTTTGTAAAACTTGAACCCTCAAATGATATTACAATGACAGAGTTTCATCAGGCAGGCGGGGTAAATGCGGTTTTACAGGAACTCCTGAGAAGTGTTCCAGAGTTTAAGGATTTGGAAGGTGTTGCATTAGAAAAAACAAGCAAAATTGTTAAAAACGCTTATGCGGATAAATCAGTTATTCACGATTACAAAGAGCCGTTTACAACAAAACCGGGCTTGGGCATTTTATACGGCAATATTGCGCCTGATGGTTCGGTCATAAAGATTTCAGCTGTTGACGAAAGCTGTTATGAGTTTGAAGGAACTGCAAAAACTTTTGACTCCGAAGAAGAAGCAATGAATGCTCTTGAAGAAGACAAAATTAAAGCAGGTGACGTTATTGTTATAAGGTACGAAGGTCCGAAGGGCGGTCCCGGCATGAGAGAAATGCTTGCCCCGACATCTCTGCTTGTAGGAAAAGGTTTGGGGACAAAAGCTGCACTGATTACTGACGGCAGATTTTCAGGCGGTACAAGAGGAATCTGTGTCGGACACATTTGTCCTGAGGCTGCAAATGGCGGTGTTATAGCACTCATAGAAGACGGTGATAAAATCAAAATCGATATAAATAAACGAACTCTGGATTTGATGGTTGATGAAAAAACTCTTGAGGAAAGACGTAAAAATCTAAAACCGTATAAAATACAGCAAAACGGTCTTTTGGGTAAATATGCAAGAACCGTAAGCGATGCTTCGCACGGTGCTATTGTATAGAGGTAATTGGTTTTGGATAAGCAATCATTACGAAAGTGGGCAAGGGGTAAACGAAAAGAGCTTGATATGGAGAAAATCAGCTCTATATTGGTAAGCAAGCTTGTCCAAACAGATGAATACAAAAACTCAAAAAACATAATGATTTTTTATCCTGTGAAAGATGAGGTTAATCTTCTGCCATTATTAGAAGACAAAACAAAAAACTATTATTTGCCGCGAATAAACGGCAAAGACCTCGAATGCTGTCCTTATTGTTATGGTGATGCTCTTTGCGAGTCAAAATTTCACACTCAGGAACCGACCTGTCAGACTTGTGAAAAAACGTGCATAGATTTAGTAATTGTACCTGCTCTTGCCTGTGATAAAGACGGTTATCGCTTAGGGTACGGCGGTGGATTTTATGACAGATTTTTAAGAGATTTCAAAAATATAAAAATGTGCTGTATCCCTCATGAGCTCTATGTTGAAACAGTTTTCCCGGAATTTTTCGATGAAAAAATTGATATAATAATTTGTAGCAAATAAATTTTTTATAAGGTTTAATTATTATAAATGAAAATATTCCAAATTGTTGCAAATCAATTTTATAATATAAATCAGGTACAAATCCCGCATTCGCAAAAAACGCATTCAAATATC
Source organism: uncultured Acinetobacter sp. (assembly GCA_900321205.1). Lineage (GTDB taxonomy): Bacteria > Cyanobacteriota > Vampirovibrionia > Gastranaerophilales > Gastranaerophilaceae > CAG-196. Next base: position 12,004 of record ONVC01000014.1, read on the forward strand.
TTTTTAACGAATCCAATCCCGTTTGATACCGTTAGTTTTACTGCGTCAAAAGCAAGCGGAACTCCGCTTAAAAAACTCGCAGAATACGGAATGCCTGATATGTACACGGGAAAAGAGATGATGTCGAATGGCGCTTTGTCGCGTCTGCTGAAGAACGGTGTATTTAATATGCCGTTAAATAAATTAATTCCTATTTTGGAAAAATATAACAATTCGTTGCATGAGACTGAGCAGGAAGTATTAAAATTATTGAAGTCTGTTGAAAAAAAACAGCCTCATCTAAAAATTAACGAAGCGTTTCAAAAACTTTTTCCCGAACAGCAAAAAAGTTTGCTTAACATTCAGCGGCCTGTTTTTCAGGAAATAACAAAGAAAGCCTGTGATATGCCAAGGAGTTTTTATGATGATTATATTGATTTAATGCGTTATACAAATAAGAAAATTGCAAAAGACCCTACTATTTCTCACTTTTCTGAAAAAGAGTTTATATACAGATTAGAGCAGGTGGCAAAACAAATTAAAATAACACGGCGTCATACGGAAATTTCTGCAATAAACCGCTTATTAAGAGAAGCAAAAAATTTGTTCCGTAATCAAATTGAAGAAAAGAAAAAATTCGGGCGCGGTATAGCTGCAAAAAAATTAAAAATGGAATACCAGATGCAGCCTGCGATTTTAAAACAAAATACTCAAAATCTTCAGTATTTAAGGGAATTATTTGAAAAATCTTATATCAAAAACAATAAAGAAATCAGAACTCTTTTTGATGTAACAAATGCAAAGATATACGGTTTCCCGACTTTTGAACCTTTTAAAAGGCAAGAGTTTATATATGATTTAAAAAACATTGTAAAATTTTTGAAAAACAAAGAACTTGAAGCTGAAATTATTCAGATAGCCAGAAGGCTTCCGACATCATCTGATGAAGTATCAGCATTTGTTGTAAAACACGTAAATGACACTCCTGAAAAAATAGGATACTATTTATTTAAAGGCTCTCTTGCTTCTATTGAACACATTGAACCGCGAGTTTCTCAGGTTAAAGAAGAATCGGTAATACATAAGGCAGGAAAGAAGAAAAAAAAGAAAGCAAAAACCAATAATACCGTTTCTCAAAGAAATCATATCAATAATTATGGCTTAAGCAGTGCTTATATAAACTCCCTTCGCTCAAACATGCCTTTTGATGAATGGGTAAGACAAAATCCTCATATATACAAAACATGTCAAAAATATGTTGACCGTTTGATAGAACTGTATAAAACAGGTAAGTTTGCACAAGTCGGATTGAACAAGTCTTATATTACAACATTTGCGGACAGAGTACATATCAACTCTCCTGCTGAAAAACCGATTATACTGGATTTAAGTAAGCTGAAAGATTAATTAACAGCGTAGATTTTTTATGCTAATATTTATCTTATGATAAGTAAAATTGTGCCTTTATTAGAATGTTCAAGAATATTTTCTCTGCCGATGACCGTTTTATCCTGGCTTGTGGTTTTTACGTATTCCGTTATTCATTCGGGAAATGTATGGTATGGTCTGCTGAGTTTGGTCGGAGTCTGTCTCCTTCATTTGGGCACAAATGTTCTTGATGATTTTTTTGATTACAAGTCCTTAATCAAACTGGTGGATTTTAATAAAATAGAATACTTGAAAAATACTCAAAATACTAAATGCAGGTATTTGGTATCCGGTGTTTTAAAAGAATCTCAGGTCTTGGCTCTGGCATGTTTTTATTTCTTTGCTGCAGGTTTAATCGGCATATTCTTTTTTGTCAAATGCGGAACTCCGGTTTTAAAAATAGGTTTAGCTGCAGGGGTAATAGCTGTTTTGTATTCTTTTTTATCAAAAATCAGGCTGTCTGAGATTGCAATAGCCGTAATGTACGGTCCGCTTTTGTTTTGCGGAGTAAATTATGTAATGACAAAAACTATTCCCTGGGAAATTTTTGTTCTTGCAGTTCCTACCATGATAATGACTGTTGTTCTTCTTTATATTCATTCAGTTATGGACTTTGATTATGATTTGAAAGAAGGACATTATACCGTTGCAAATATTTTTAACTCTCAGCTGGATTCTCTTGTAGTACTGAAAATATTTTTGATTATTGCATACGTTTCTCTGTTCGGGATATGTATTTTTGATATTTCAGACTGGCAGGTTTTACTTGCTCTTCTTACTATTCCGCTTGCAGTTGATTTGTATAAATCAACGACGGATTTTTCACTGGATAACAGCTCTGTGCCGGAGCATAAATGGTTCCATTTCCCGATGGAAAATATGGAGCGTATTGAAAAATTAAACGCCGAAAGTTTTATGATAAGAATGTACCAGTCAAGAAATCTTATGATGTATTTTTCTCTGTTTTTGACGCTGGGACTTATCCTTGCAAATTTATAATTCTGCGGCAGGCAAAAATTTTTATTGACGTGTTTTATTTTGGACATGAATGTTTCAGCAATAAATGCATACCCGAATATATATAAAATTCCGGTAAAGTATAATGCAACAGCCTTTAAAGCTCGTGATTTTCTTGATTTGCCGGAAAAAGCTATTATTGAAAAAATAAAAGCTTCCGTAACTCCGGATAATTTTTTGGGACAGGGAACAGAGGCAGAAGTTTACAGAATAAAAGGCACAAAATACTGTGTAAGAATCCCTTATCTGGCACAGGATATAAACAGATTTAATTATTCAAAAGAGCTTACACCCATAGATAAAGTTAATCATGTGGTTGCAAAACTTGGTTTTGGTGCATCTGTTATGAAATATTTTGAAGGTATTGTACCAAAATGGTATGTTAATAACAGTCGTAACAGATATAATCTTCAGGAAAAAATTGCAGATATGCCGGTAAGGTCATATTCAGAACTTTTACACCAAATAGCTGATGCAGTTGATAATGAAATGATTTTTGACTTTTCAGGCGGAAATTTGATTGTAGATACAGAAAAACAAAAATTAACTGCTATAGATTTTTATGGTATAACAGACAACCCCAGACCAATAAGACCTCTTTCGGAAATGTATTCTGTATTAACCTGCTATGGAGCAGAAAAGAGAACAGGAAAGAAGATTTTTGATAAAATAATTGAGGCAGGATTAGAAGAGTTTAAACCTGATAACATTCCTTGCATGGATATTGAATTATTTGATTTTAACGGATTAGTTTTAAAAAGAAATAGTGATAATAATAGTTTTGGACGGGGAAATATTAACAAATATATAAATCCGATTAATAAGCTGATAGATACGATTTATGAAAATATAAAAGACCTAAAGCAACTAAAGAAAAAAGAAATAACAGATAAATCCGTTTCTAAACTTTTAGAAGAAAAACTTATAAACTGCAGAAGATTGTTAAGACGCATTAAATAATATTTAGCAAAATAATCAAATAAAGATTATATAAAGGGAGTTAAAAAGTATGGTACACTTAAATAGTGAGGGTATAAATAACAGGAGGGAAATATGATTCCAATTATTGATTCAAAAAGACAGTATGCAAAAATCGGTTCAGAAGTAGAAAAAGCAGTTTGTGAAGTTTTACGTTCAGGTTCATACATTTTAGGTCCGAATGTAAAAGCATTAGAAAGTGAACTTGCTGAATATATCGGCTGCAAATATACTGTAGCTCTTAACTCAGGAACAGATGCGTTACATATCGCTCTAAGAGCATTAGATATAGGAAAAGGTGATGAAGTTATTACAACGGCATTTACATTTGTTGCAACAACAGAATCAATCGAAATTGTAGGTGCAACTCCTGTATTCTGTGATATTGACCCTGATACATTCAATATTGACGCAAGCAAGATAGAAGATTTAATTACTCCTCATACAAAAGCTATTATGCCGGTTCACCTGTACGGTCAGCCTGCTGATATGGGTAAGATTATGGATATTGCAAAACGCCATAACTTATACGTAATCGAAGACTGCTGTCAGGCAATCGGTGCAAAATACAAAGGACAAAAAGTAGGTACTTTTGGTGATATCGGCTGTTACAGTTTCTATCCGACAAAGAACTTAGGCGGTATGGGTGACGGCGGTCTTATCACCGTTAACAGTGAAAATCTTAAAAACAGAATAGTTGCACTCCGTAACCACGGCGGTGCTATCCGTTATCACCATGATGAAATCGGTCTTAACTCACGTCTTGATGAAATTCAGGCAGCAATTTTAAGAGTTAAATTGAATTATATTGATGAATGGAATAAGGCAAGAAGAGAGCATGCTGCAACGTATAATGCACTATTGTCTGACTGTTCTGATATTCAGACCCCAAAAGAACTTAGTGATACATATTGTGTTTATCATCAATATACAGTTAAGATTCCAAACAGAGACAATATTCATAAAATGCTTCAGGAAGCAGGCATAGGAGCTATGCTTTATTATCCGATTCCTTTGCACATGCAAAAAGTTCATGCTCACTTAGGTTACAAAATGGGCGATTTGCCGATTACAGAGAAAAATACAGAATGTGTTATTTCTCTTCCTATGTTCCCTGAGCTGACATTAGAAGAACAAAAAACAGTTGCTTCTACTCTTATTGAATGCATTGAAAAATCAAAAGCATTAGCTTAGGAGAAATATTTTCAGTAATAAATCTGCTCGGATAAATTATTCGAGCAGATTTGTTTATATTATTGAGTTTTGTTACTAAGTTTGATATAATCAGACTATATCCGTGAGAATTTAATAAGAGGAAGTTTTATGAATAACATTGTAATTTATGCCACAAAACCGCTGCCGGAAGTACAGTTGCTATTGAGTGATATTGATGAATGTGAAGTAAAAACCGTATCCATTGACCAGATTAAAGGATATGCGGTTCTTAATCCGTCAATAATATTAATTGAAGACATTGATGCAGCAAAAGATGCGCTTATGACAAATAAATTTTCCTGTCCGATTCTTTTCTTGGGTGAAACAAGAACAGATGTTACCGTAAGAGCGGAAGGATACGATTTTATCAGAGATTTTAATAAAAAAGACGAACTGATTGTTCGTGTAAAAGCTCTTATGAAGATAAAGGAATACAAAGATAAAATAGAAAAAGTCTCTACAACTGATGAACTTACAGGACTTCATAACAGAAGATACCTTCAGGAACGTCTTGAAGAAGAAATCTCACGTTCAAGAAGGTATGGTACAAAACTTTCCTGTATATTGTTCGACATAGACTTCTTCAAAGTAGTAAACGATATGTACGGTTACGAATGGGGCGATATTCTTTTGAGAAATATTGCAAATAAACTGAATGCAATGATTCGTAAAGAAGATATTTTAACCCGTTACGGTGATGAAGAATTTTTACTTGTTCTTCCGAATACTTCTGAAGAAAATGCATTTTTATTCGGTGAAAGATTCAGAAGAGAAGTTGAAAAGATGGAGTTTATTCCTGCCGGAGAAGAAGAAGCTCACAGGGTTACAATATCAGGCGGTATATCAACATATCCGTGCATGAAGGACGTTGACGAAGACGCAAATACTGTCGTACGTTATGCAGAACACGCCCTTTATAACGCTAAGCACAGAGGAAAAAATAAAATTATTCAATTCTCTCAGATGAATTTGGAGATGTAGGAATAAACAAACTAAGTAATAAAAAAGATGCTTTTTAAAAGCATCTTTTTTATTTATCACTTTTCATAATTAACTCGGCACGATATCTTTTATATGCCTGATTAAGCTGAGTCATACTTATAGCTTTATCAATGTTATATATTGCATTTTGATAATCTCCTGCAAGTTCGTAAGCGTTAGCAAGTGTAAAATATGCAAACGGTGTTTCGTCTTCTGCAAGAGCCTCTTTACATTTTGCTATACGACGTTTGTCATAAGCCATTTTGTACATTTTGCTTTTTTCGAGGTCTGTTCTGGCAGCCTCTATGTCACCTAAAAGTTTATCCAGTTTACATCTTCTTGCGTACAAAAAATAAGATGCAGGATCGCCTTCTATTGATTTTATAGCCTTGTCAAGTATATTACGTGCTTCAATATTATCCCTGTTAACATATTTTTCTGATTCTGCAACAAGTTCTTTTAAGTGATTTGCGCTTACAATAGAGGAATCAAAAGAATATACAACAGTTATACTGTCTCTTGATGCCCCGTCATGAAATCTGTTGTAGGGAGCGGCTTTATAAATGGAGTTAAGAGCGGATTCATCATAAAATTTATCGCCGGAGCTTTCCTTAACAGAAGCAGAAAGGATATTTCCGCTGCTGTCGAGTTTAAAAATAACCGTAGCATGCCCTTCTTCCAAAATATCAGGCGGAGTCCAGTTTTTTGAGATTTTCTCACGAACGGTTGTCATATAATATCCGAATTCTTCCTGAACGGGAATTCGTCTTTGAGTTTGTGTGTAGTCAAACCCCTCAGAATAAACAGGACCGATAATAAAGGTACACAGCGATATTGCTATAATATATTTTAATCCCAATCTCCCCATATTTTTATTTTATTTAAAATTATATGCCCTGTCTATATTATTTTAAGTAATTGTTACGATTAAAGATTTACTTTACAAAGCGTTATATTTTATTGTATTTCGGGATTTTTTAGGGTATTCTTGTAGTGTCACAAATCAGTTGGGGAAAAGAGTTATTATGTTAATGGAAAAGAGTGTAACAGAGAACGGGTTTATTATTGACCTGAGTAATATTCAGAATACTTCTCAGCTTGTTTTTGAGCTGAGTTCAATAATGGAGCACCCGGAAGTTAAAGGAAAAAATATTTGTTTAAAACTGGGCAAGCTTGATTTAAAACAATCACAGCTTTTGAGTATAAAAGCTCTTATAGAATCAATGGATGCAACAATTGCGTTTATTGATACAAAGTCAGAACAAACGGAAGCATCAGCTGTTAGTTTAGGGATAGTGATAAGTGAGTTGTCTTCTGATGTGACTGCGGATATTTCCGCTAACACGGAAGCTTATGAACAACAATCTTTCAAAGAAGAATCTGTTGAAGAAAAGGTTGAAGGTGCAGAGCAAACTTCAGATGAAGAAGATAAGGTCGTTGAAGTGCATGCGGATATGGAAATCAGCAATCCTATTGAAACAATGGAAGGTATAGAAGATATTTATGACGAAGTTTCCACGGAAGAACTTTCGGAAGTAATTCCAACCGAAAACTATGAAAAAGACAGTTTTGGAATGCTTGCTGCAAGCGAAGGTCTTTTGCCTGAGGAAACAAGCAAATATATTCTTCTTGATACGGGTAATGTTCTTCCCGAGGGCGTTGAAGAAAACTCCGAAAACAATGAATCTGTTCCTACGCTTTATATAAACCAGACATTACGTTCAGGTCAGACTATAAGCTATGAAGGAAATATTTTAATAATAGGTGATGCTCACCCGGGGAGTGAAATTATCGCTGGCGGTGATATTACGGTATGGGGTATCTTAGGCGGTATCGCACATGCCGGAAGTAACGGAAATATAACATCAAAAGTAAGGGCACTGAAATTAAACGCTATTCAGTTAAGAATAGCCGGGTTGTACGCAAGAAGGAACGACACTTTAAACGTACCTTATGTACAAAAATCAAATGAGTTTACCCCGGAGGAAGCTCTTATAGAAGACGGAAAGATTGTAATTTATAAAAAATTAAGGAGAGATTAATGACCGGTCGTGTAATAGTAATAACATCTGGTAAAGGTGGAGTAGGCAAAACAACAACAAGTGCAAACATAGGTACTGCACTTGCGAAATCAGGCTACAAGGTTGTGTTAATTGATACAGACCTGGGGCTCAGAAATTTAGACCTGCTTTTAGGACTTGAAAACAGAATAGTTTATACAATTGTTGATGTAATCGAAGAACGCTGTAAACTTAAACAAGCGCTTGTTAAGGATAAAAAGAATCCTAATTTACAGCTTCTTGCAGCGGCTCAGACAAGAGATAAAACCGCTGTTAACGCTGACCAGCTGAAAGAAATATGCGATATATTGAAAGAAGAAAATGATTTCGTTCTTGTTGACTGTCCGGCAGGTATTGAACAAGGCTTCCAAAATGCAGTTGCAGGGGCAAGTGAGGCAATTGTTGTTACAACTCCGGAAATGTCTGCTATTCGTGACGCAGACAGAATTATCGGACTTCTTGCTACAAAAGAAGAAATTACGAGCGTAAAACTTCTTCTTAACAGAGTTCGTCCAAACTTAATCAAATCAAATGAAATGATGAGTGTAGATGATGTAGTCGGTATTCTGGAAATTCCTCTTGTTGGTATCATTCCGGAAGACACAGGTATTATTACTTCAACGAACAAAGGTGAACCTATCGTTAATGACGAAGATGCTCTTGCAGGAAAAGCGTACAGAAATGTTGCAGAGAGAATTTTAGGTGAGGAAGTTCCTTTCTTGGACTTAGATGAACCAAAGGGAATTATGGCTAAAATTAAGAAAGCGATTTCCGTAATATCTAAGCTGAAAGTGAAGGTGTAGGATGAGCTTATTTTCAGATTTATATAATACGCTCTCAAAGTTTTTTCATTCTCAGGAACAGCAGGCAGATGCCTCGAAGTCAGTTGCAACAAACAGGTTGAAGCTTGTTTTGATGCAGGACAGAACAAACCTTACTCCGAGAATATTAGAGCAAATGAGAAGCGAACTTATTGATTTATTATCAAGATATGTTGAACTTGATAAAGAACTTCTTGATTTGAATTTTGAACAGGAAGGTGACCAGGTTGCGCTGATGCTTTCGATTCCTGTTATAAGAGCAAAGGATGAAGAAGAAATTGATGCTGCAATAAAACAACATGAAGAAATGCTTAAAGCTTCTCTTGCACAAAAAGAAGAAGCGGAATCGGAAGAAAAATCTGACGAAACGGAGCTTTCTGATACGGCAGCAGAAGAAACAATAACAGAAGAAAAAAACGAAGAACAATCAGAAGAGCAAGCGGAAGAAAAAACCGAAGAACAAACGGAAGAAGAAAAAGCGGAAGCAGAAAAAACAGATGCAATAGCAAAAGAGCTTAACGAAGTTCCAAAAATTATAAAGAAAAAAGATAAAAAGGAAATTTCTGCGCCGGAAGAAATATCAAACACAGGCAACAATCCGTTCAAACAGGATTCTTCCGATGTGGAAAGTGTAATTTAAAAAAGATGAAAAAAGCGGCTATAAGCCGCTTTTTTGTTACTTATCTTACCAGCAGAATGTACCAGTTTTTACGGTCTTGTTCATTTTCTTTTGAAAACTGTATCATTCCGGGTTTATAAACGGTTAAAAATCCTCTTAAATCGTATTGTTCAAATTTTGAATTACCTGAAGAAAAAGTATAATTGTCAAAAGAACGATTGGTGTCATTATACAAAAATATTTTCAGTGCACTCATCTTTTTTTTGACTTTAAGTGCTCCTGTTTTTGTACTGAATTCGGAAAGAGAAATAATTTTGTAATCAGGAAGAATTGCTTCCACTTCTTCTTTTGATAAAGCTCTTTTTCCGGCAGTATTGTTATCGTAGAGTATTTCATAGAACTTCATATCCCGGTTTGAAAATCCGATAAGCGAGTTATTATGAATGAACTCATATTCACAGTTGGTAGAAAAAGCAAAGTTGTTTTCCGAATCAAGGTAATCGTAAAAATCTCCAAATCCTTTGGTTTTTATATAAAAAGTTTCACCCTTTTTGCCATCTGCTTTTTGCCAGGTATTTGAGTCTATATTGTACGTAATTTTATTTTTAACACTTATGTTTTTGTATTTTAAATCGGGCGTGTTAGCAGAAAACGCAAAACTGATTGTTCCAAGCATGATAAAAAGGCTTATAAATATTTTTTTCATGTCATTCTCCTAACTGTATTATATAGGTAATTTTCTTCTTCATCAATATTAATTCAACTTTCTGAAGGATAGAGCAGTTAACCGTAATGTTGTAAAATGCTGGTATGAATATAGTATCAAATTTTGTCGGTTCAGTATCACCGGATATGTTCGGAAACAGCGTTAAAGGTGTGACTCAAAGTGTAGATTTGGGTGATACGACTTTTGCAGACCTGCTTGAAAAACAGATTAATAATGCTATTCAGAAGGATAAGAATGATTTTACGAACGGTTTTGGTATTCCTTCCGTGCCGAATGTTGTTGATACCGACGGAACTTTTTCTCAGTTAAATGTAAATACAAAGCAAGGGGAAAATAACGATATGTTACAATCAGTAAAGCCGATAAACGAGTCGGAGAGTTCTGTTTTTAAGGATGTGAAAAACATGTCTACATCGGAGGTTGTTACTTTCTTCAATTCACTGTTTGATTCAAAGCCAAAAATAACAGATACATCACTGTCAGAGCTTTTTGAGTTTGAACAGAAGATTGCTGCCGGAAAGTATGGCAAATATGCAAAAAATGTTATAACAGATTTAAGTGAGTTTGTCACCGATACGATTAAAATGAAAACAGAGGATTAAATAAAAAAGAAAGGACAAGTCAATGGGGATTAGTCTTGCAAAAGCAATCACTTCTGTAAAAGAAGATGATAATTATATTTTGAAAATAACGGTAGGCGGTTTGTTAACAGCGTTTCCGTTTATTCTTTGTATTTTAGCTTTTGTACATGATAAGTTGATTTCGCTTATTATTGCATCAATTGCAGCCATGATATTTTCAGGTTTGTATATTACCGGGTTCGTGTTTGAAACAGGAAATAAACAGTTAAATACAGATTCTCCGGATATGGCAGAATGGAAAAATGCCGGTTTGTTAAAAACAGGTCTGAAAACGGCAGCAGTTTATTTTGTATATTCAATAATCATTTTAATATTCAGTTTTATTACCGGATTTATTGTCGGACTTTTGGCAGTTGTTTCTGCACTTTTGCTTAAATCAGTCAGTTTTGTTCCAACGGATATTATTTTGGCAGTTTTATCAAATCTTGTCGGTATATTTGTTGGATTGACTGTCGCACTGTTTATAAATGCAGCATTTACATCTTTTATGGTAAATCTTAAAATGGGCGATATGCTCGCACTCAAAAAGCATTATAAAATTATCTGTGAAAACAGCCATGCTTCCTGGACACTAATAGGTAAAATGATTCTGTACGCAATATTGTTCAGCCTTATCTCTCTTGTTCTGGCAGCGTTTGTTGTTACGAGTGCTCTGCTGCCGTTTCTGTATTTTGCGGCATGTGTAGTGTATATAAACCTGCTGGTTCAATACGGAAAAGAAATTAATATTCAGAAGTATTTTGTATAGTTACAGTGATTTAAAAAATGGGGCGGAGATAAAAATCTCCGCCCCATTTTTTTACTCTTGTTTTCGTTTTGTAATAAATATGTTTGTTATATAATAGAACTATTAGAGGATATTAGCTTTATTTTTGATTATAAGGAGGTCAAATGGGCAAAATAGAAATTACCAAGGAAATCGAAGAAAAATGCTGCGTTCACCGTGGTGTTAAAGGTTCTCCTGCTCCAATTCCGCAAGAAGGCGAATGGACAAAATGTAAAGAAATTAAAGATATTTCAGGCTTAACTCACGGCTGCGGTTGCTGTGCTCCGCAACAAGGTACCTGTAAGCTTACTCTTAACGTAAAAGAAGGCGTTATTCAGGAAGCTCTTGTTGAAACAATCGGTTGTTCAGGCATGACTCACTCTGCCGCTATGGCCGGTGAAATTCTTCCGGGTAAAACAATTCTGGAAGCTCTTAATACTGACCTGGTTTGTGACGCTATTAACGTTGCTATGAGAGAATTATTCTTACAAATCGTTTACGGCAGAACACAGTCTGCTTTCTCTGAAAACGGTTTACCTGTCGGTGCAGGTCTTGAAGACTTAGGTAAAGGACTTTGCTCTATGTGTGGTACAATCCACTCTACTAAACAAAAAGGTGTTCGTTATCTTCAATTAACAGAAGGTTATATTCTGAAACTTGGTTTAGACAAAAATGATGAAGTTATCGGATATCAGTTTATCAATATGGGTAAATTTATGGATGCTATTAAAAAAGGTGTTGACCCGAAAGAAGCATTTGATAAAAATGTAGGTACTTACGGCAGATTTGCAGATGCTGTAAAATATATTGATCCTAGAGAAGAATAGTTAAGTAGATACAAAATAATAAGGGAAATAAATTATGACAATAAAATTTGAAGGACAAGACAGACGTGAAGCAACTCTTGCTAAAGTTTTACCTGAATATGGTTTTAAATCTCTGGAAGAAGCTCGCGATTTGTGTTTATCTAAGGGCATCGATGTTGATGCTATTGTAAAAGGTATTCAGCCTATCGCTTTTGATAACGCTTCCTGGGCTTATACTCTAGGTTGTGCTATCGCAATTAAAAAAGGACTTAAAACTGCTGCAGAAGCAGCAGAAGCTATCGGCTTAGGCTTACAGGCATTTGCAGTTCCCGGTTCTGTTGGTGACAGAAGACAAGTTGGTATCGGACACGGTAACCTTGGCGCTATGCTTTTAAGAGAAGAAACTAAATGTTTCTGTTTCTTAGCTGGTCACGAATCATTCGCAGCTGCTGAAGGTGCTATCGGTATTGCAAGAAACGCTAACAAAGTAAGAAAAGAACCTTTAAGAGTTATCTTGAACGGTCTTGGTAAAGATGCTGCTCACGTTATCGCTCGTATTAACGGTTTCACTTCTGTTGAAACAGAATACGATTACAAAACAGGCGAACTTAAAATCGTTAAAGAAACACCATTTTCTGACGGTGAAAGAGCAAAAGTAAGATGCTATGGTGCTGATGACGTTAATGAAGGTGTTGCAATTATGATTAAAGAAGGTGTTGATGTTTCTATCACAGGTAACTCAACTAACCCGACAAGATTCCAACACCCTGTTGCAGGTACTTATAAAAAATGGTGCTGGGAAAACGGAAGAAAATACTTCTCAGTTGCTTCAGGCGGTGGTACAGGTCGTACATTACACCCTGATAACGTTGCAGCAGGTCCTGCTTCTTACGGTATGACAGATACTATGGGCAGAATGCACGGTGATGCTCAGTTTGCAGGTTCATCTTCTGTTCCTGCTCACGTAGAAATGATGGGTGTTATCGGTATGGGTAACAACCCGATGGTTGGTGCAACCGTTGCTGTTGCAGTAGCTGTTGAAAAAGCTATGGCATAGGGGTAAAGATAAAATTAAAAAATGGGAAGTGATAATTATCACTTCCCGTTTTTTTAATATCATTTCGCAAAATTTTTATTTACAGGTTTATTATTTCAGTATGAAAATTGTCAATTTAGTTGCAAATAATCAATACAGGTACGGGCATAATATTAGCAAAAATAATAATCAGCCTTCTTTTGGCAGTATGGGGTTTACTTTTGGAACGTACAAAGATTGCTTTGGTATAACAAGAGAAACCCAGAACACAACAGGAAAGAGGGAAGATTTGTCGTTAGAAGATTTTGCTAATATTGTAAAATGGCGATTCCGAAGTTTTGATAAAGTAAATATTATGCCGATGAATGTTTCTGACGGAACTGATGCATACCTTATGGCAAATGCAATTATAAGGAATGAGGGTTTAAAAGCTTTTGAAGAAAAGTATTCTCCGATTCTTGCGTCTGATGTTATGAAGAATGTAATTGATAACTATGCAAAAAACGGCTTGTTACATTTATTCAATGATGAAATAATTGAATTTGAAAGACTGGGGTTGAATGTTTTGGAAGAAGTTAACAAATTAAGTGATGAGTACAGAAAACACTTCGATTTTCGTACTGAGGACTTGCAATCCGGAATATATAATTTGAAAGACAAGGGTAATTCGGTAATTGCAATAAGAAATTGTTTGAAGCAAAGTTTTGGTGAAACTATGTCATCAGTTCTCATAATAAAACTTGCGATGAAAATGAACGGGGCAAGTCTGCTTATAACGGGAGATTATGACAGGTCGAGCAAGGCAATAGAAAAAACTTTAAAAGAATACTTTGTTGAGCTGAAACACAACATTTGGGGACTGAGAGATTTTGGATTTATAAAAAATTATGCCGCAAAGATTATATAAAATAATCTTTTTAATTACCCGAAAAGACAATGTTTATCCTCCGGTTGGCGAATGAAAAAACTGAGAAAAATCTGATAATAAACATGAAGGCAGGAGTAAAAGAACCTTTTCTAATTGTTATTTTATCGGAAAGGAGGTGTAACATGATGCACATAGTAAGGATGATAGCTTATGCACTTGTTATTACGGGTGCAATCGTCTGGGGTATAGTGGGCTTCTTTAACTACAATATTGTTGCTGCACTCTTTGGTGATGCGACTTTACTTTCAAGAATAGTCTATTCTCTTGTTGGTATCAGTGGTATTACTCTGCTTGCAACAAGCGGTTTTGAAGAATGTTACTGCAGTTGCTCGGATGATACAAAACACTATTAGTAAACATTAAAAAGAGATATGTTTTTTCATATCTCTTTTTTAATTGTTAATTATACTTTCTGCTGCAACAAATGCGGTTGACCATGCATTTTGAAGATTAAACCCTCCGCAAAATCCGTCTATGTTGAGTGCTTCTCCTATTATATACAGGTTCGGATAAAGCTTTGATTCCATTGTTTTGGGGTTAATTTCATTTAAGTCATAACCTCCTGCTGTTACAGTTTCTTCGCCTTTATTTGTACCTGTAATATTTACCCCAAAATTGTGGATTTTATTCAGTATTAAATCTCTGGTTTTTCCGTCAATTCTGTGGGCTTTAACTTCGGCAAAACCCCCTGAGATATATTCGGCAAATCTGTGTGGAAAAACGGATGATAAAATATTTTTTAAATCCTTATGCGGATTTTCATTTAACAACTTTTGCAAATCAAACTCTTTGTTGTACAAATCAAAACTCAGTTTGTACGGAAAGGAATCTTTTGTTTTTACGGAAGATATCTTGTAAGTTAACGGGCCTGATATTCCGAAATGGGTAAAAAGCAAATCGTCAGAGAATTTACAGTTATTAGAATAAACATCTTTAAGAACAACTCCGCTCAGTGTCTTAATGTCTGCATCGAGTCCGACAAGAGCAGGGGTAAACGGAATGATTTTATGGTTTAATCCTTTAATATATTTTCCCCCTCCGGTGGATATAACAACATCGGAGAAGAAATACTCCGCTTTATCGGTTTTTATTTTGTACCCGTTTTCTTTTTGGGTAATTTCATTTACTCCTTCTCTAATAAAATCAGCTTTGTTTATGGCGTTTAATATTTTTTCTCTTACATCTTTTGAACTGTTTGAAGTCGGGAAAATACGTCCGTTTTCCTGTGTGTATGTTTCAATCCTGAGTTCTTCAAAAAGCGCAAGTGTATCATAAGTGGAAAATTTTGAAAAAACCGAATACAGAAATTTTTCACCTCTAGGGTAATTTTTTGCAAGTTCTTTAAAATCATATTCTGCGTGTGCAAGGTTACATCTTCCGCCGCCTGTGGGGAGCAGGGTTCTAAGCGGAGAACCGTAATCAAAAAGTGTAACTTCAAACCCTGCTTTAAGCAGAAAGTACGCACAAATGCAACCGGAAGCTCCGGCACCTGCAATACATATGGTTTTATATTTATCCATCATACTCTTGTTCCGTATAAAACAACCTGTTCCGGCTCTTCCAGTTCATCATACAGGTCGGAGATAGATTTATTAAACAAAGGATGAATATAATCCTGAGCAATTTCCAGCATAGGAACGAGCATACACGCTCTTCTGTGGAAAAATCTGTGCGGAATAATGAGCTTATCGGTATTAATTATTTTGTTATCGTAGAATAAAATATCTATATCAATAGTTCTGTCAGTATATTCTCTTTTTTCACTTCGTTCCCTGCCAAGCTGAGATTCTATGCGTTGAATAACTATCAGAAGCTCTTCGGGCGAAAGTGAGGTTGATATTTGGACAATGGCATTTACAAACCAGTTTGGTGAATCCATTTGCCATGGTTCTGTTTCATAAAAAGACGAGGTTGTAATAATATTAATATCTTTTGTCGTACCCAAAATACTTGCAGCCTGCTGAACGTATCCCAGTCTGTCGCCTATATTTGAACCTAATGATAAAAACACTATCGCCATATGCTAATTGTACATTTTTTGACTGTTTTTTGTCAACATTTATATTCATACGGGTAATGTTAAAAACCTTGCTTTAAGGTTAAATTCTGTTATGAAAAAATTTTTATTATTTGTTTTTTTAGCGATAATTCCGGTTTTTGCGTACGAGGTATATACCCCAGAGGATTACAACTATAAACCTGATGGTGACAAGCTTCTTTTTGTTATTGATTTTTCAAACAGTATGTCCGAATACATCAATAACCAGACAAAGGCTAATCAGGTAAAAGAAATGATGGCAAAACTTCTTCCGCAAATTTCACCTGACACAAAAGTGGGTTTAAGGGTTTACGGACATACCTGTAACTTTCTGGCTTATAATGCGTGCAGAAGTTCAGAACTTGTTATTCCGATAGGATACAATGATCCGGTAAAAATTGCGTCTGCTTTATATGACCTGCGCCCGAGAGGTATGACACCCATAACATATTCCCTGAAGCAGGCAGTAAAAAAAGATTTTAACGGTGCTGACGGAGGCAAGCATATAATTTTACTTACAGATGGCGGTGAAAATTGTGATGAAAGCCCATGCGAGTATGCAATTGCTCTTGTAAAACAAAGACGGGACGTAAAAATTGATGTCATTGCTTTTGATGTTGAGGATGATGGTGATTTGGAGCAATTAAAATGTACGGCTGATGTGACAGGCGGAAGACTGTCTGAGGTAAATACAAAAGCAGAACTTTTCAGGTCAATGGAAAATCTGATTATGCCCCACAAAAAAGAAGTTGAGGCAGTTATTCTGGAATAATTTATATATACTCTTCGCTTTTAATTTTTTCAATTGCAGAAAATATTTGTGTATTACTTTTTTCCATTCTTAGCAAAGACTGCATTATAATCTCTTTTAAATCTTCATCACGGATTTCCATATCAACAAAAGAATACAAAAGCTTTATTTCTAATTTTAAATCATAGGCGGATTTTTCAATTCCGCCCACAAATAACATATCCGCTTCATTCATTTTATACCTCAAATTTAATACTTTTATTCCCTAATTATATACATAAAGTATTCTATTAGCAACTTATTACTCTAATTAGGGATTAATAAACACTAAAATTATTTCTATAATTTGTTTATGAATGAAAAGGAACTACAGTTTAGAAAAGTTCTTGGTTTCAATATAAAAGTTGAGAGAGCAAGAAAAAATATAACACAGGAAACACTTGCTGAAATGGCAGGTATATCAACTAAACATGTAACAAAAATAGAAAATGCCGGTGTTACTCCTAATATCTATTTTATTTATAAAATTGCACAGGCTCTTGATGTTACAATTGATGAGTTAACAACTGAGTACAAAAGAAGCAGATAAATTATGCGATGTAAACTTCTTGCCTTGTTTGTTGCGTTTTTGCTAATATAGTACTATGACAAAGTTTTTGTTAATAAGTGAAGACAATGGGAAGATAGAGACGGTCAATAAAGTTTTTTCGTCAGACGAGATTATTCCATGTACTGATGAAACGATGATTTTTGACGTTTTGAAGGTTGAAGAGCCAGATGTTGTTATAATTGACGGTGATATTGATAAGTTCGACCTAAAGCCGTTGTGCCGAAAAATTAAATCATTTCCCGTTGTATCTTTGCTTATAATCGGGGAAAAAGAACATAACAAAGATGTTACGCATAATATTAACCTGTTTATAAAAGCTCCGATTGACGAAAAATTGTTAGAAGCAACAGTTGATTCAAGTCTGAAAACACGTCAGTCGCTTTTAAAAATGACGAAATCAAACCAGGAGCTTGCCGCAAGCCTTTATCAGCTAAATGTACTTTATAATACAAGTTCTCAGCTTGCAGGGACTTTAGATAAGGACAAACTCGTTCAGATTATGATAGAGGGGATTGAAAAATCACTCAATTTTGAGATGTCCTGCACTCTTATTTTTCGTTCCGAACGTGAACCGGTTTTGATTATTAATTCGCTCTACAAAATCTCTGACAGACTTCTGGAAGCACTTAAACTTAGAGCCATACTCAGTTATAAATCTTTATTGACGGATCCGCCTTATGATATAAAAATCGGAAACCTGAAAATTGAAAAAAATATCAAGCATAATATCAAAGAATATGATTTTTCTATTCTCAGATATGACAACCTTTTTGCACCAATAATGCTTAATGATGAATTTTTCGGATTTGAAGAAATATACAGGGAACATCCGTTTTCAACAGAAGATGCAACTGTTTTTCAGACTCTGGTTCGTCAGGTAACAATTCCTTTGCAGAGCGCATCTTTCACTCAGGAGCTTAAAGCAACAAACAGAAAACTTCAAAAACTCGAGCGATTAAAATCTGAGTTTATATCTATCGTTTCTCACGAACTCCGTACACCTCTAACCGCAATAAAAAATGCCATGGATATTATTTTGAGCGGTAAAGCAGGTGATATGACAGAAAATATTGAAAAATTTGTATCAATGGGAAAACGTAATGCCATAAGACTTTCCGGTATCATAAACGACCTTCTTGATATATCGAAAATTGAAGCCGGAAAAATGGATTTCAAATTTGAGTTGATGAATGTTGAACCTGTAATAGAATATGTCAGAAGCAATTTGCTTGAAGTTGCAAGAGAAAAAGGTCTGGATATTGTATTCACTCCTTCCGCTAAACAGGTTGAAGTTTATGCTGACTCAAACCGTCTTGAACAGGTTTTGACAAACCTTGTCTCAAATGCTATTAAGTTTACAACGCAAGGCAATATTGAAATCTCTGCAACGGTTGTTAATGCCAGAGAACTTCGGTATGACCAGTGCTTTGAAGAAGATATAAAAAAATTACAGGGCAACTATCTTTTGGTTTGTGTTGAAGACCACGGTATAGGTATTGAACGTAAAGACTTAAATCACGTTTTTGACAAGTTTGCACAAATTGAAAACTCGCTTTCAAGAAAAGTCGGAGGAACAGGGCTCGGACTGCCTATCGCAAGACAGCTTATGGAAGCACATAACGGCGCAATCTGGTGTGACAGTGAAGTCGGAAAAGGTTCAAAGTTCTACTTTGTAATACCGGTTGCTAATGACAAGTCTAATTTTCTTATGATACGTAAACAACTTGCCCAGCAGGCACGTTCTAACGGTTCAACAATAGCAGTTATTAAGATTAAGTCAACAAATGATACAATTGAAAAACTGTTAAACGATAAAAATTTGCTGAACAAAACATATATGGCAAACTCTATGATAGAAAAAGACGGTTTGATGACAACGCTGTCGCTGATTTTGATGGATGGTGACAAACCCTCAGCAGAGTTTTTGAAGAAAAAAATTGATTCTGTTATAGAACAAAATAAAGATTTATACGGAAAATGTGATATAATGTATTCATACGAGATTGAAGGAGATACTCATGAAAAAGATTCTTATAGTGGATGATGAGCAGGATATAGTTGAAAGCCTGAAATTTGTCCTGGAAGTCTCCGGTTTCGTTTGCTATACTGCGTTTAACGGCGAAGACGGACTTAAACTTGCCAAGGAAATAATGCCGGATTTGATAATTCTTGATGTAATGATGCCGAAAATTAACGGGTATAAAATAAGCCGTTTGTTAAAATATGACGCAAAATACAAAGATATTCCGATAATTATGGTTACAGCCCGTTCTCAACTCGAGGATAAAATGATTGGTGAGGAAACCGGGGTTAATGAATACATAACAAAACCCTTTGAGCTTGATACAATCGTTAAAAAAGTTGAAGAATACCTCGGGAAAAATGAAGAGGGGTAAAGGTTAATCGTTTTTATTTTGGTTTGTTGAACTCTTTAAACGACAAACTAAGTGCTAAAGGAGTATATATGGGAAAAATTTTTGGAATTGCAGATTTACCGGTATCGACTATTATGACACCATTTGAACCAATCGTTATTCCGCCTGACCCGTCTTTGCAGGCGATAAAAACAGCAGAACAAGCAGCAAAGAAATTGGCAATAACGGAAGACAAATTTATTCCGAAAGAATTGACAAGAGCAAAAAGTCCAAAATTTTTAGATATGAGAAACGGTTTTGGTAAATTGATGAAACATTTCTCAAAAAAAGCTAATATTTAAAAACATCCTTTCTCTTAATAAATTTTTACAAAAATTCTGCATATTGGAAAATATATGGATGAATATTATTTAAAAAGCATTATCATATTAATATGAGTATGATAAAAAGCAAGTATTTAACAGAGCGAGAGAGAGAAATAGTTATGCTTATTCTATCAGGAAAAAATAAGCGTGAAATTGCTGACAAACTGTTGTTGTCAGTCTCTACAATAAAGTCAAATGTGGAAAATATTTTCAGGAAATTTAATGTTCATAATAAAGCCGAACTTATTGTTTATGTTATAAAAAATAAAATTGTTGATTTGGAAGATAATATATAAGCTCTTTATTTGAATTAGTTGTCGTTATTTGGTATAATCTTCTTGCGGATTATATTTTAGGATTTTATATGGAAACGATTACTAATAAAACACTGGAAAAACTTAAATATGAGTTAGTAAGAGACGGAATAGTCGCTTATGAAACCTTGGAAAAAGCGGAAGAACTTGCAAATGTTCAGCGTATAAACATAGGTCAGGCTCTTATAAACTCAGGGATTTTATCGGAAGAAACGCTTTTAAAATTTCTGGAATCCAAACTTCATATTCCGTACGTTAATCTTGAAGACTATACTCCGGATCCAAAGTGTTTTAAGTATGTATCATTTCCGGATGCAAGAAGATATAAAATTATTCCGCTTTTTAAGATAGAAGATGTTTTAACGGTTGCAATGTCTGATCCGCTGGATCTGTTTGCAATAGACAAAGTTATTGAAACAGCTGAATGCTCCATAGAACCTGTTATTTCTTCAGAAAACTCTATAATAAAAAAAATTGATGAATATTATAAAGTTGCAGATACTGTTGATAATATTGTATTGAGCGAAGAAGAAGCGGAAAGTTTTGACTGGACTGAAGAGCTCCACAAAGAAGAAGCAGGCGAAGAACATATTCAGCACGTAATAAGAGCTATTTTGAAACAGGCTATTATTGAAGATGTTCATGAGCTTAATTTTGAACAGGTAGAGGAAGGTCTTAAGGTTGTCTTTAAGCAGGTAGGCGAGATTGTTGACAAGGGTACAATTCCTGCAATACTTAACTCTGCATTTGTATCGAAATTAAAAACGTTATCAAATCTTGATGCTTCAGTTTGCGAAATCCCACAGCTCGGAAAACTTATTTTTAAAGTTGATAATACAATGCTTATAGCATCTGTATCATCATTTCCGACAATTATGGGCGAGAGGATTTCTCTTAAAATTTATAAACCACCTCAAAAACTGGATAAAATTATTCCTGATGAAAAATCAAGAAGTGTTATATCTCACGCAATACAAAATCCGGGAATTGTTCTTGTCTGCGGCTCACCTCTGAGCGGAAAAACACATATTATTTATTCGCTTTTAATGGAAGCTGCAAAAGACAAAAAGAATATAATCACCATTGAATCTATTGCAAAATACGAACTCAAAGGGGTTAACCAGTGCGAGCTTAATGAAAACATCGGTTTTAATATGGACAAAGCACTCAGATTTATTGAGTTCCAGTCACCTGATTTTGTTTACTTAGAGGGCATAAAAACCCGTGATGCGTTTGAGTTTTTGTCTGAGCTTTATTATAACGACAAAATTATCTTAACTGAGTTTATGGCAAACAATATGACAGACTTGCGTCAGAAACTTGCGTTTGATGATTTCCAGACTTTCAAAACCCTGATTTCCTGTCTGATATTTATACACTCAAAAGACAGCATAGAAGTGTTTGATAAAGCTACTTTGCAAAAATATCTGGCATAGGGGTAAATATAAAAATATATTATTTCAGAAGAGCTGTTAAAACTCTGTAGTATTTTTGCAGTTCATCATCACTGGCTTTTGATAATATGTTATTTATTTGCTCTATAATTTGTTCTCTGTCTTGAAGGTAATTGAAATCAAACAAATCTTTTATTTCTACACCAAATTGTTCTGATAGCTTTTTGAGATTATTAATTGTAGTAAAACAAGTGCCTGTTTCAATATTACCAATTTGTTTTTGAAATAAACCAAGCTTTTCTGATAACTGTTCTTGTGTAAGTCCGCATTTCTTACGAAGCTCTTTTATTCTTTTGCCAAATAATTTTAATGTGTTCATTTAATAGTCCTTATATTAATTATTCTAAATTTTTACAAAAGAATTAATACCCAAATAAACTATCTTTATTCTTGACAAAAGATAGTTTTACATACTAAAATGATAATATTATTGGATATTTTTGAAATTCCGGATATTTTAATGAGGACTTATATGAATCCAAAAATCTCAATAATTATTCCTGTTTACAATGCGGAACTTTATTTGTACCATTGTTTGACAAGTATTATAAATCAAAGCTTACAGGAGCTTGAAATAGTATGCGTTAATGACGGTTCAACAGACAATTTTCTAAATATATTGAATGAATTTGCAAAAAATGACAGTAGAATAAAAATTATTAATCAGGAAAATAAAGGAGCTTCTGTTGCCCGTAATAATGCATTAAAATTTGCACATGGTGAATTTATCGGATTTGTTGATGCAGATGATACTATTGAAAAAGATTTTTATGAATGCCTATATAATAATGCAATAAAATATGGTGCAGAAATTGCTTGTGGTGAAATAAGGCGTCCGGATTCAAAACGAAACAAAGACGTTAAAAATCTTATATATAGAAAAATTAAAACTGCAGATAAAACCGAACAAAAATATAAATTATGCAGAATTCCGGAAAGATGTTTTGTAGTAAATAAAATATATAAACGAGAGGCATTAATTAAATCAGGAATAGAGTTTCCGGCAGGTTATACTTATGAAGATATTTTTTGGTCACACAGAGTAATTCATCAGCTCGGAAAATTGGTAGTTGTTCCAAAGGCTGTATATAATTATTATTGGAACTATTCTGATATTCCTAAAAATAGAGGTAATAACGTAAAATGCAATAATTTTGCTGATGCTTTGGCGCAAAGTATAGAATATGCATTTAAAAACAAGATACGAATACGTAATTATAAATTTTATACACCTTTAAAACGCATAAGAATAAATATACTGGGTATAAGATTTTTTGATTTAAGAATATGGAACAGCGTAAAAGTTTTTTATGTACTTGGAATTGAAGTATGCAGAATATTTATAAACAATAATATATAGATAAATTATTAATTTTTTTATTCTATAATATAACTATGCTTGAAAATAAAAATATATTACTGGGTATCACAGGCGGAATTGCAGCGTACAAAGTTTGTTCGCTCATTCGTTTGTATAAAAAAGCAGGCGCAAATGTAAGAGTTGTAGTTACTCCTAATGCGCTTAAATTTGTTACAAAACTGACTCTGCAAACTTTATCAAACAATGAAGTTTACGTTGAGCAGTTTGATATTGATGAGTATAAGCCTGAACACATTGCACTCACGGAAGCTGATATTTTTGTAATAGCACCTGCAACTGCTAATACCATAGGTAAAATAGCTAACGGAATATGTGATAATCTTCTTTCAACAACAGCCTGTGCTTTTAATAAACAGTTTTTGATAGCACCGGCTATGAATAACAATATGTGGGAAAATAAATTTGTTCAGGAAAATATCAGAAAATTAGAAGAAAACGGATATAATATTCTTTATCCAAGCGAGGGTTTCCTTGCCTGCGGAACAAATGCAGTAGGCAGAATGAGAGAGCCCGAAGAGATTTTTGAAAAGACAGTTGAATTGTTATCAGAACATGGGCAAAAATTAAAAGGCAAAAAAATTCTGATTACGGCAGGCGGAACAAGAGAAAAAATTGATCCTGTAAGATACATAACAAACAATTCTTCCGGGAAAATGGGGATTGCGCTTGCAAACAATGCTGCAAAAATGGGAGCTGATGTTACTCTTGTATCAACTTTCGGAGTAAACGGAAATTTTAAAAATATTGTGACTGAAACTGCCAGGGAAATGGAAAAAGCTGTTAAAGAAAATATTTCCGAACAGGACGGAGTTATCATGGCTGCTGCTGTTTCGGATTACAGGGTTGAAAACTATTCCGAACAAAAGATTAAAAAAGGGGTAGGGGTAAATGTAGGGTTAAGTGATGGGTTGAAACTCAATTTAGTTACAAATCCCGATATATTAAAAGATATCAGTCTTATGCATACAAAAGCTAAAATTATCGGCTTTTGCGCAGAAAGCGAAAATTTAATCGAAAACGCAAAAACTAAAATTAAAAACAAAGGGTGTGATTATATTGTTGCAAATGATATTTCACGCAAAGACATCGGCTTTAACTCTAATGAAAATGAAGTTTACATCATTGACAAAAACTTAAATATCAATCATATTGAAAAAGATACAAAAGAGAATATTGCTAAAAAAATATTGGAGAATATTTTTGAATAAATATGAAATTGTTCGTAAAATAGAAGAGTATGCACCTCTCGAGACTCAGGAAAGCTGGGATTGTTCCGGCTGGGAGGTTGATATACCCCACCCCGAAATCAAAGATTTCGACCCTCCCTCAAGGGGCGGGTATTTGCCGGTTCATGAAATAAACAAAATTCTTTTTGCGCTTACCGTTACAGATAAAATCATTGAGCAGGCAAGAGAAAAAGGCTGCGATATGATTATTTCACATCATCCGCTTTTTTACGTTCCGCTTAACTGGAAAGATATTAATATATACTCTGCTCATACAAATTTAGATAAAACCGAAGGCGGAACAACAGACAGATTAATAAAAGAACTGGGTTTCATAAAAACGGAAAGTTATGAGTTTGTCAGAATTGTAAGGTTGGAAAATCCTATTACGGTTGAAGAACTCAGACAAAGATTATTAAAGATATCGCCAAAACTAAGATATATCAATAATTATGATAAAGAAAAAATTCAATCAATAGGTTTCTGTGCAGGTTCGGGAAGTGAGTTTATTTCTGAAACTGATACGGATGCTTTTGTAACCGGAGATTTAAAGTTCCATAATGCACTTGACTGCAGACAGGTTGTATTTGATATCGGGCATTTTGAAAGCGAGATTTTTGCTCCGCAAATTTTGAAAGAGATTACCGGTGTCGGAGAAAAAGGAGTTATAGCAGATGAAAAAAGTCCTTTTATTTAGTATTTTAGTTCTGACAACGCTTTCGGTTTTTGCTTATGAAACAATCATTATCCATTTCCCTGATGGTGAACTTTGGGAGCCGGCGTATTATAAAAAACGTGGTAATCAGGCATTATTGCAATATGTACCGGGCGGAGAAACTTCAAATATCTGGACTCGTTCAATAGTTGTCCACTCCTATAATGAGAACGAATCTCCGGCAACTTATTTTGCACAGAGAGAAATTCGCAAAATGTTAAGAATCAACCCTAACGGAAAATACAAGACCATAAAGTCGACTGAGAATGATGCAATGTTTACCAGGTGTACGGAACCGTATAATGAAGTAACACCTCATTGTGAGTTTTTGCGTATTACAAGGGCGCATGGCGGTATTGTTACTATACAATATATGAACCGTGATAAGAAAGATTTTGAAAACAATTATACTCTCTGGTTTGAGGTTATTAAAGATGCACGCCTGATGAACAGTTATTATCGCAGTGAAAGAACTTTTGACAAATCCATGTACTTTGAGCTTTAACTATTTCAATAAAAAATTTTTTGTAGTAAAATATGTTTGTAAGCTTGTGCCGAAGTGGCACTCTGCCGAAGAAAAAGTTGACTAAATGTCAAGTTTTTCGAGAGGGTTCTGCCTGACAGAACATCCGCCGCGAAGGCAAAACAAAAGGTTGACAATTAAATAAAATAAACATGTAATATGCCGAAGTGGTGGAATGGTAGACACGTGCGTTTCAGGTGCGTATGGAGCAATCCGTAGGGGTTCAAGTCCCCTCTTCGGCAAATATTCTAAAAATTAAAAACTAAAGCCGGGGACTTGTACCCCGGTTTTTTATTCTAAAAAACAGGGGTTCTTTCCTCCATTTTCAAAGATACTTAATCTATGAAAACGGAGTCCTTCCTCTTCGGCAAATAAAAAGAGGGGAAAACCCTCTTTTTTATTTGCTTTATACAGCCGAAATTATTACAACATAAGCCTGAAAAAATATCTTATCGGTTAGTTTTAAAAATGCTCGTTCTTTTTACAATGTCTGTACGAATACGTAATGTATTCGTAATTTTTACAGAAAAAGAAAGGAGCTTACCATGACTTTTAATCCTCTGAAAGAAAAGGGATTACCATTAGAAAAACAACTTAGAAATTGGCACCAAATTATAGCAAAGCCGTATAAAAAACAGAAAGTCGACTGTTATACAAGAACCCGTCATATTTTAATGAACGGTATTGAAGTTGAAGGCTGGGGATTTAAGCACCAGTTTAACAGGTTTATGACTGATATAGATGATAAAGACAGAGCTAATATTTCACGAATAGGGCGTATAGAAAACCAGCAGCAAATGACTTGTAACTGGATGTGCCCGGAAGACCAGTCAGTTCTTGAAACAACTCTCGGGTATGAGCAGGTAGCAGTTGACCTAACTGCATGGCTTGCTCAAAATGAACCCGATAAATACGTTAAAGAAACATTTAACTTTGGTCTTTTGGAAGACTTTGACCATCTGTACAGGTATGCTCAATATGCTTACATGAGAGAAGGTGTTGAACCGAATGATATTGTGCAAGGTATGACAGATGTAATTACAGGCAGACCTACCCAGCATCATCATAACTGCAACGGATTAAGATTACGTAAGCATTATGATAAAACGACTGCTTCTCCGCAGACAAAAGTTAATATTCTGACTGTACTTTCAGGTGAGCAACAGACACACAATTTTTATGCCGAGCACGGGTTTATGTATGGAGACCACGTACTAAGAGAAACTTATGCGGAAATAAAAGACGTTGAAGAAGAACACGTAACAATGTATGAATCTTTGATAGACCCGTCTGAAACAATGCTTGAAAAACTTCTTCTTCACGAGTTTACAGAAGTTTGTAACTACTATACCTGTGTTGAAGATGAAGTTGATGATGAAATTAAAAAATACTGGGAACTTTTTCTTGATATTGAGCTTGGTCATTTACAGCTTGTTTCGGATATGTTTAAAAAGTACGAAAAACGTGACCCGGAAGAAGTTATCGGTTCAGAGGTAATTATTCCGTGCAGATTTCAAAGTCAAAAAACTTATGTACAAAAAATATTAGAAAAAGAGGTTAATAAACGTCTTGCCCCTGATGGCGAATACTATAAATCTATTGAAGAAATACCCGATGATTGGGCAAGCTATGCTGTGCAGGAAAGAGTTGCAGAGATTTCTTCTCCGTCTGAAAACAGTATTAATGTAGTCGAATTTTATAACGACAGGGATATTATTGAAGCAGGTGAAACTTTGAAAAATAGACAGGTTGATATCCTTGAAAAAGGTTTACAAAAAGTCTCCGTTGCAAAAAATACGGTCGGTCCCCATAAACTTCAGGAAATGATTGATACCCACGAACAAAGAAAATCTGAAAAAGAAAAATTAATATAAAAGAAAGGGGCAGGCTTTTAGCCTGCCCCTTTCTTTTAAAACCCTATTAATGATAAATTACGGATGTTTCTGTCGTAATGAATTTTCCGGTTTTATTATAAATTCTTTTTATCTGTTCAAAAATAATATTGTTATTAGAATATTCGTACTTTTTGTTTCTTGAAATAATTACGGAATCTTTGTTTGTTGTTTTTGAAGCCTTAGAAGATATTCTGTTCAGAATATTATTTCCGTTTTTGTCAAAGACTCTTGTGAAAACACCATCTTTTCCGTATAACGTAAAAAACATTTTATCTTTGTATATTTTAGCCTGATTAAACGATATTGTACTTATTGTCATATATTAACAATAAAACGGAAAAAACAAAAATTTGCCAGCTATCCCTCAACAGAAGATAAGAGCATGTTAATCTCTGATATTAAATCTTCGTTAGAAGTTTTTACAGCATTAACAAGTGCTTTTTTTAATAACGAACGTGCTTTGTTGGGGCTGTTAAAACTTATCATAAGTTCTGCTGCTGATTTATAATTTTGTGCGATTTCTTCTTTTGAGTCGGTTTTTTCATAATTTTTAACGGCTTCTGCGTAGTATTTTAATGCCTTATCATTTTTTCTGAACTGAACGCAAGCATCGGCTGTATTTGAAAGAACATATCCTTTCATAGAAATATCTGCTGTTTGTTCAATTAACTTGCGAGCTGTATCATAATATTCAAAAGCGGTTTCATCATATTTATCGGTTAAAATATTTGCCATTCTTGTTAATGAATCAGACTGACCGATTAAATCATCAGATTTTCCGGCATAAGATATTGAAGTCATATAATGATTCATTGCCGGTTCTGTCTGATTTACGTCATCATAAATTTGAGCCATTGAAAAATGTGCACGAGACTTTACATTAACATCTGTTGTGTATTGTAAAGACTGGTTATAGCTGTTCAGAGCCTGTACATAATGGTCGTTGTCATCATAAATTTTGCCTATTTCAAGACAAATTCTTGACTGAGTTTCATTATCATTAATCTCTGATGCTCTCGAAAAAGCTTCTTTAAACATAGCCATTGCTTTTCTGGGGTCATTATTAAATGCATGTTTTTTTGCTTCAACAAATAGTGATTTAAGTCTGGTGTCCTGCGGAACAATGGTTATATTCGGTTTTTGAGAAATAGTTTTTTGTGCCTGAACAAACTCTTCTTCAAGAGTAAGTTCTTCGGGTTGAATCTCAATTCCTTCTTCAACAGTCGGGAACTCTAACTCTGATTCCTGAACGGGTTGTTCCTGTACATTTTGTTCAGGCTGAACTTCCGGTTCAGCCGGTTGTGATTCCTGAGGTTTTGCGTTGTTTTCATCAGGGAACTTAACTAAAAAGCTCGGATTAATATCGTTTTCGTTATAACTGTAATCAATTTTTTGCAGGAATAAAGCATCAAGCCAATTCTGAACAACTTTTGAGTCCTTGTTAAGCGTTTCGGAAATGTATCTGTCTAAAAGAGATGCAGCAATTTTCAGGTTACTTTGGATTAAATTTACCTGCGGACGTGCTGCGTGTACCTGTTCGTTTACTGTTTCAAGGTATTTGTTAACCTGGTCTTCAATTTCTCTCGGGGTGGCAATAGCTTTAATTGTATTTCTGAAATCTTTTAAAATTTGTGCAATGTTAATTCTGTTGCTTCTCAAAGGCTGCTGGGGAGCAGCTTGCGGTGCAGACTGATTAACGGGTTGATAAGCTGCCTGCTGATGTTCCTGATATTCAAATTTCGCTGAATATAGGCGGAGCAAACGATATTAAACAAAATGAAGACGATTTTTATAGTAGGGATATCGAAAAAGATGTTCTTGAAGATATTGAAAACGGTACTTTTGATTTTGATTCAATTCAAAATATGCAAAATA
>ONVC01000045.1 GCA_900321205.1 uncultured Acinetobacter sp.
TGTTTAGCGAATGAAGTTCGAGCCCAAAGAGTTTCTTTTCGTCATTTTCTTTGCGGTCAAAGAAAATGACATATAAAAAGATATTAATAATTAACACCAGATTATATAATTTAATGTGTTTATCTTTCGCCTCCACTATACGGATGATTTTTATCTTATCTATTAAAGATTTTAAATTTTTATACCGATACAACTGGTATGGAAAACCTTAGAGAGGTTTTTCATACCTCCTCCCCAAGTCTGGTAGCCGTTCTCTAAGAAACGGCTTTTTTTTATGCTATAGCGTTCAATTGATTGTCAGCTGCATCTTTTATTGCAACCATTCTGTTATTCCAGCCCTTTTCGTGTGCTTTCTGGTCTTTATCGTTTTCGATAATTTTCTTATATCTGTTTTTTCTTAATTGTTCAAATTTATTTCTGTCACCACCGCATTTATCCAGAAAATCTTTTGCTACTTTTACACCCATATTTACTGCTGTATCAAATACATATAGTGCAAGTTTTTTATCAGTAACTTTATCTGCACCGCTTGCTTTATAGAATCTTTCATAATAAATTTCCTGCATTTCATCATCAGTCATCTTTGTAACACTTTGCGTTGACAGACCTTTTGATTTGCGATATTCGTCATAGGTTGTGTGTGTTATACCTTTGTATGTTTCACCGCCTCTGTCAACCTTGCTGTTGGAATATCCGCCCTCACGACCTAATATTATTGACAAGAATTTATTGAATCTTTTATCGTCATACCGATTTGTTATTTTTGTATCTTTATCTGCTTTCTCATTTTTATCAGTTTTATCAGTCTTTATCTGCTCTCCAAACCAAGGAAATGTCATCCCGGGCATATTAAACATTGAAAACCAGTTTTGCTGAAAGCAGGATGTGTTTGAATTTTTGTTTTGTTTTTCGTATTCCTTATACATTTCCCTCATTTTTTTGTTATATTCAGAATCCGGATTGGTGTATGTATCCCAAATATATTCACCAACTTCGGTAAAATCTACAGTCGGAAAAGATGAGTTTGCAAATGTTGTCGGCATTGGTTGAGCAACCATACTTGAATACCCCATATTACCGAATACTGACGGGAAAGGATTTGCAAAGCCGCCGAAATCGACCCTGTTGTACATCATAGGATATCCGAAGCAACCTCTGAAGAACGGACTGTTTGCAAGCACTCCGAACGTAAATCCTCCGATAAAATTGTCAATAAAATTGCTCATTTTTAATATCCCATCTATTAATATAAACTATTTTTCAGGTGGGAAATTGCTTTATTCAAGTAAAATCATTTGGTTTTGTTACAATTTATTACAATTAATAAATTAGTGTTTACATTTTTAGAATTTCTTTAAATGAGCATAAGCCGCATCCATCGCTTTTTTACCCAGCTTGCCAAAATCTATTGTGTACATTGTGCTGTCACCGATTTGGATTACGTCAGTAATATGACCTATGCCTAATTTTTCATGGAATACTCGTTCTCCGATATTAAAGAAGTACTGAGTCGCTTCATTTTTGAGTTCTTCTTTTTTTCGCTTTTCTTCTTCAAGCTCAGCATCTTTTCGCTTTTGCTCTTCGATTTTTTTCCTCATCGGATTGTTTTCAAAAAATGCCTTCAGTTTTTCTTCTTCTTTCTCTTTATTTACGGGATTCTTTTTGACAAAAACCCTTGTCGGAGTTCTCTTTACAACAGTCGTAATGTTTTGAGCGTACTGAGAACTGCTGTTGTTTTTATTAATTGGCTTATCCGTTTTAAAAGAGTTAGAGCCGGTACCGTACGAAGATTTTTTGTTATTTGAAACAGACTGAACAGCACTTCTGAAAGTACTTCTCTGTGAAAAATCCGAATATTCCGATTCTTCTTCATCAATCAAATTTGCTGGGATTTCGTCTAAAAATCTGCTAGGTGTATAGTATTTATATTCGCCCCACATCTGACGGCGTTTTGCAGTTGTAAGGTAGAGTTTATTTTCTGCCCTTGTTACACCTACGTACATAAGACGGCGTTCTTCTTCCAGTTCGGAAACCGTATTAGAGCATCTTGCGGAAGGAAATATTCCTTCATCACATCCTGCAAGAAATACAATAGGAAACTCTAATCCTTTAGAGGCATGAAGCGTCATTAATGTAACATTATTTGCTATCTCATCCATACCGTCTATATCCGACACGAGAGATACCTGTGTCAAAAACTCGCCAAGAATATTATCCTGCTCCTCCGGTTCAAACTCATTTGCAACGTTTACAAGCTCCTGCAGGTTTTCTATTCTGACTTCGTCCTCGTCTGTATTTGAATCGTGGAGTTCTTTTAAATATCCGCTTCTTTCAAGAATTAATCCTAAAAACTCAGGAAGAGAATATCTCTTTTCGGCTTCTTTAAATTTTTCGATAAGAGTTGCAAAATCTTTTAATTTAGCCGCAGTTCCGGATTTTATTGCCGATATATTATCAACATCTTTTATTGCGCCAAACAGACTCATATCATTTTCATCGGCGTATTCCTGTAAATGTTTTATCGTTGTTTCACCGATAGCACGCTTAGGAACATTAACTATTCTCCTCAAAGACTGAGAGTCATCGGTATTGTAAACAAGCTTCAGATACGCAATTGCATCTTTGATTTCTTTTCTGTCATAGAACTTTAAACCGCCGTAAATACGATACGGAATCCCGGCCGCAATCAGAGCTTCTTCTAAGGCACGTGACTGATTATTTGTCCGGTATAAAACAGCAAACTGATTATAATTATCAGAGGTTTCACGAATACAATTTACAACATACTGAGCTTCATCAGCTTCATCCTGTGCCTCATAAAGAGAAATCTTTTCTCCGTCTCCCTTCTGAGAATACAAAACTTTATCAACACGTTCTTCATTATTCTCAATAATAGCATTTGCCGCATTCAGAATATTTGAGGTGGAACGGTAATTCTGTTCGAGCTTAACAACTTTTGCACTCGGAAAATCATTCTGAAAATTGAGAATAATCCTGAAATCTGCACCACGCCAGGAATAAATAGACTGGTCCACATCACCGACCACGCAAAGTGAACGTGTTTCAGGAATATTTGGACTAAAATTTGTATAAAGAGCTTTTATAAGCTGATACTGAGCCTGGTTTGTGTCCTGATATTCATCTACCAGAATATGCTGAAACTTGTTGTAATATTTTTCTCTGACTTCGGGATTTTGTTCCAGTAATTTTACCGTAATCAGAAGCATATCATCAAAGTCTATGGCATTGTTGTTATTTAAAACATTTTCATAGAACTCAAAAACTTTTGCAATATTTTGAGTTTTAAAATCACGTGCAAAAGTTGCAAAAGTATATGCGTCCTGCATTTTGTTTTTTGCATTGGATATAATTGCTTTAATCAGCTTTGGCTGATAAATTTTGTCATCAAGGTTAATCTTTTTTATAGCCTGCTTAATAACCGCAAGGGAATCCGTTTCATCATAAATTGTAAAATTTTTATCAAGCGATTTTCCTGACTGAAAAGAGTATTTTTCAATATCCTGCCTTAAAATACGTCCGCAAATACTGTGGAAAGTACCTACCCACATATATTTAATGACATTTTCACCTACCATTTTGGCAAGACGTTCTCTCATCTCACGAGCAGCCTTATTTGTAAATGTTACAGCTAAAATTTTACCTGCAACAGCACCGTGCTGTATCATATAAGCTATTCTTGAAGTTAAAACTTTTGTTTTTCCGCTCCCTGCACCTGCCAAAATAAGCAGTGCGCCTTGTGTTGTTTGGGCAGCCTCCAACTGTTCTTTGTTGAGTCCTTCTAAAATATTTTCCATTCCCTATTCCCAAAATCTGACTTTTGTGCTATTATTAACAAGCATACAAAAAAGACGTGCAAAACACAATACGACAAAAATAGAAGGTGAACTAATGATTGATATAATAGATTCTATTGACAATAATGAACAACAGCAACCCTCTATAATGGTTCCTGTTGACGACCTTGATACAGCTGACAATGCACCTGACACGGTTGATGAGTTAGCGATGGAACTTGCTACTATTAAACAACCTGCAAAAAGAATTGCTATCATTGGTTCAAGAAACCTTGCCATAACACACCAGCAAATGATTGAAACATTAGCAACTGCTCTTGTTCAGCAAGGTAATACAATTATTACATCAGGCGGTTCATGCGGTACTAACGCAGCTGCAATTCGCGGCGCAATGAAATCCAATCCTGATAAACTGAAAGTTATTTTACCCCAGACAATCGGTCAGCAACCTTCTGACGTTCAGGACCAGCTAATCGGCGTTCCGAATATTGTTGAACACTCAGACAGAGCTATGATGACCTTAGCTGATGCTTCAAGAGTTTGCAACAGGGAAATTATTGATGACTGTAACCAAATGATTTGTTTCTTGTCACATACAAGTAAAACTCTTCACAGAGCAGTTGAGTATGCTGAAGAAAATCATAAAGTTATTACAGTTTTCTATTTGGATTAATTAATTATGGACTTATTTAAAGCGCTTACGGGGAAAAACCCTGCTGAGTTTGAACAGGCAGCTAAAATACTTGTTGATACTCCTGATATTGAGTTATTTAAAAAACTTGTTAAACAGGATGATTTCTTGTTTGACTTTATAAAAACAAATGTCGCAAACCGTATCAAAAAAGCCTGTAACAAAGATAACTACAAAAATTTAATCAGTTTTTTCGATTATTATTCACAATCTTATGACGGAATTTTCGCAGAGATATTATCGGAATTTGGCGGCGAAGAATTAATTCCGCAGATAAAAGAACTATTTCTTAAAGGAAATAATTCAAATAAAGCATACGCGCTTAAATTCCTTTCGCTGTCACCAAAAGATAAATTAGATGATATTATACCTTTTATAAGAGAAGCGGCATTTTCTGACGATGAAGCAACAAGCAATAACGCCATAGAAGTATTATCAGGGGTAAATGATACCGTCTCAAAAGAAAATGCTTTAAAAAATCTAGTATCGGAAGATGAGTTTGAACAATATAATGCGGTTAAATTTCTTGTTACATACGGTTCTAAGGACTCATTACCCCAAATCATTCAAGTTATGAAAAAGTCATCATTTTCAGAAAATATTGCAGCAGAGATACCGTTTCTGGTTGATTTGGAAACTCTGCTGAAACAGGATTTTGAACCGGCAATTCTGATTTTATGCAACATTGTTAACGCAATTCCGGAGATTATTATGCCGTCAGCAGCTATTGACTATAACCTGCTTGAAGTTTTTGAGAATCTTTATTTCAAAAATCTGACAAGCTCGTCAGCATTACTGCTCAGAATGGCAAAAGAAAAATTTGAATCTCTCGAAGAAAATGAAGAGTATCTTTTTGACTGTGACAAGAATACCAAAGACGAAGTTGCAGCAATTAACAGATTTTTCAAAGAGGTAAATGTAAACAAATTAAACAGTTTACTCTATGATGAACTTTATGACGAAAGTGATTTCGTATTCTTTGCTGTTGACTATATTAATGATATAGAAGAACTTGAAACACTCTTAGACAGTTCAAACCAAACCCTGTTATTAAAAGTTTTATCAACCCTAAAAGAGAAACAGGCATTAAAAGACGAACACAAAAAACAAGCTCTAAGCCATATTACAAGCGAAGACATTAAACGCATAGTAGAAGTTTTATAAAAATATCGGAATAAATCAGGTAATTTTTATATTTACCCCTATTCAGCGATGAATTCGTAGCTCTGTTTTTTGATTTCCTGTTGAGTTGCAGGCTGAGACTGTATTGTCTTTGTAAGTGTATTTGAAAAATCTGCCAGATTATCAACATTATACAGATGTCCGCCCGTAGTTGAAGCAAGGCAAGAAAGCGATTTTGAATATGAAGAAACAAGGACAACATCTATATGTATATCAGAACGTTTTTTCATTAGAGAACGGGCAAATGCACAGGGATCTCCGCCGCAGTTTTCACCGCCGTCTGTAATAAGAATAATTTTCTTTTGAGCTGATGGATCAAGTGTCGCAAAGTCTTGATATGCGGCCCTGTCCAGTGCATAAACAAGAGGTGTTGCACCGCCTATATCAACGGTATTCATACCGTAGAGAATAGAATTTGAGTTTGCACTAATGATTGGAGCAACCTGTTTTGTTGCACTGCATGCACCTCTGGTTGTACCGATGGGGCTTTTTTCTGTTACAACAGTAAACTTATTTCCGTTTTTAACAATCTTTTTAACATCCTGCAAGGTATGAATACTTGTCGGATTTAAGCCGTTTGAATCGTGACCGAAAACCCGAAAACCTATGTTTGTTGAAGATGGTATTTGCGCAACAATTGCAGCCATGCTTCGTTTTGCAACAGTAATCCAGTTTGACATACTGCCTGAGTAGTCCATAACTATTTCTATAAAACCTACTGCATTTTGATTTACAACGTTATTATTAACATAATTTGCAGCAGTATAATTATTATAAAAGTTTTGGTTAACACTGTTTGCCGGAGAAGTAATTATCTGTCCCGACTGAGTTTTTACGGTACCTGATGTATTTACCGTATATTTTGCTGCAAAAACGGCTGTTGTTGCAATAATCACAACTGTTAATATCAATATCGGGATTCTTTTATTCATAATCTTTCTCCTGTTTAAAACTATTATACATCATGTAAAACGCAAATAATTTATAAAAAGTTCTAAAATTACAAAATGTAAAAATTTCAGCAAAAAAAATTTTTAGGTGATATATTACTATATATAAATACAATATTTTAGGAGTTATAATTATGGTTGCAATCAACAAAATAGCAAGAGCAGGTATTTTAGGCGGATTATTAATGGGTGCTGTTACACTAAATGCTACAAATCCCATAACAACCTTAAATAAAACACCTAATCAGACAGAAGTTGTATCAAAAGAAGGTGCTGCAGCACTCAGAGCTGCAAGCCTGCAAGGAGTACAACAGACAACTGTATCTACCGTACACAACCAGAAACTTGATAAAGCATTAAGAAAATATATAGAATCCAATGATGACAGGGAATACATTGACGGCATAATAAACAATATATATAAAGACAACGGAACATATCTTGCCTCTGCATTAATGCAGCACGAAATAAATCTGCAACACCTGTGTTCGTTTATGAGCGGAAATACAGATATATTAATAAAAAACAACATTAATCCTGAGTTAGGAAGAACAATAAAAGGTTTCGGTTCAGCTTTTTATAAAACAGTAACTCCAAGAGAAGAGAAAGTTGTAAATTGGCTCATGAACAGCTACTCTCCCAGCTTAAGCAGTGATCTGCAATTTAATCACAAACCGACTGCAGAAGAAGTTGCAACAAGACTTGATAATATTGCAAAAACAAAAGCCGGATTTACCCGTGATGAGTTAATAGAATACTATGCACTAAATGATGAGTTTATATACAAAAAATTAAAAAAGAGAAACGATACACAGGCTATGTCAGATTTAATCGCATATAAAATGTTTCTTATAGATAAAATTGTTTTTGAAAAAGAACTTGATAGGCTTGGGGTTTTTAAAGCTGTCGGACGATTTGAAAAAGGAGATTATACTATTTTTCACTATTATGATAAATGGATAAACTCAATCGAACCAAAAGCAAATTAAATAATTATTTTGGCATTTCCAAAAATTACTGCAATTGCTGCTATTTAACACTTTTTATTAAGAATTGTAACAAAAGTGATAATAAGTGAAATTTGTACACTTTTTATTTCTTTATATACATGTTCGTTTAAAAAGTACATTTATTTATATTGAAAATCCCAACTAATAGAAGATATTAAGATATGGCAGTAAAATTAAATCCCAATATACATAAAGTTGTTTCTATTAACCCAAAGAACAACTTTAATGAACAAAAAGAAATAAAAATATTTGATTCACAAGAAAATTCATATAATGGTAATGAACAAGTTTCGGTAGAATGCAATACCGACCAAGAACTAAGAGATTTGTTTGAACCAATATTCAAAGAATATGACATTATATATAGCCGAGAATCAATTAACAATATTTTAAGCAATTTTAATATCAACTCAAATATTGAAAGTAAAGTTAGTAAAGAAAAACTTGAGTCTATTGCTAAATGCATAGAAACAGCTTTTAAGGAAAATTATGATAAAGAAACAAAAACTCTGGATTTAGATAATGCCATTAAAACAGCTCAACATAATCTCAAAATTGCTGAATCAAATGAATCTCCGGAAGATTTAAAAAATAAGCCAAAAGATATTGCAAGTGTAATCAGTACACAGTATGCAAAAACTCATAACGGAGAAAAAGTTGATTTTAATAAGCTTTCCGTTGAAGAAAAGAAAACATATATTAAAGAGTATTTTGAATCAAAAATTAAAGAATATATGGCAAGGCCAAATATGGACGAAACAAGAGCTCAACAGCTTTTGTTAGTTGACTTTGATATATTAGTATCAAATACCTCGGATGATGAAAAACATTTGCTACTGGAAACTGCGGCAGAAGTATTCAGGAGTCCTGAGGCAGTTGAACTTCTCTTTGATAGGTTCGAAGATAAAAATAAGGCTATGCAGCTTGCAGACAGTGTTTCTCTGGATTACCTGAAAGAAAAAGGTTTAGTAGCAAAAGAAATTGTTAAACATATGTCTGCAGAAAAAGCTATTGAATACTTACAAACTCATGACAAAGAGTTTAAAGAATTTTATGAATCACATAAAGAAGCTGTTGACAGAGTAATTGATAAAGTACAAAAAGGCGAAGAACTTTCTGATGAAGAACAGAGTATAAAAGCTAAACTTGATTCGTATGAAGAATTAAGAAATATATTGATAACAGGTTCAAGAGAGAACGTATATATTTCACAAGAAGATAAAAAGAAAATAGAGTATAAAATAAAAGAGATTGAAGATAAACAACCCTCTAAGCTTAGAGAATATAAACAATTTTACGAGGCTGAAAAAAGTGCAAAAGAAAAATCCGCTACTGATGAAACAGGAAAGTTCAAAACAGCTTCAGAAGAAGTTATAGCCAAATCAGAAGAAAAAATACAGGCTATTAAACAGAGCATAGAAGAAGCATCAACATCTGAACCGATAGTTGTTGAAGTAAAAAATAATAAAGGCAAAACAGCCGACACATCAGACACAGGTGTTATCAATTACGATACAATTACAGGTGATAACGGCACTGATATTATAAAAGACATCTTTACAGGAAAAGTAAAAGTATCTGAGTATCTTGAACAGGTAGCAATTAAAAAATATAAACTTATGGATACTGCAATGCAGGGTAATATTCTTCTTAATGCAACAGGGGAATTCTTTAACGATTTGGTACAAAACCTTGAAACCTCAACATTCGAGCATTTATTAAGTATCGGTTGGAAAGGAAGAAGTTACAATGCAACACAAAAAGTAAAAGATGAAGTTGAAGAACGCAGAGATGATGTAGCATAAATCACTTTACCCATATTCTTCTTTATTGTATTGTATAAAATACAATAGATAAAAGGAGAAAGTATGTTAAGAGGACCGTTTTTAGACAGAAATTGGATGGGTGAAAACAAGGACTATGCTTCATCTAAGATAGTTATGTTAGGACTACCCTTCGACGGCACTGTATCTTACCGCCCGGGGTCAAGATTTGCACCTGAACAGATAAGACTTGCGAGCTGGGGACTGGAAGAATACTCTCCTTACTTTGATAAACACCTTGAAGACTGCAATTTTCACGATGCCGGAGATTTGGAATTTCCTTTGGGGAACACAGTTAAATCACTTGATTTAATAGAAAAAAATGTTGAAGATATTTATAAAGACGGCAAAAAAGTTTTCGGAATCGGCGGTGAGCACCTTGTAACTCTGCCTGAAATAAAAGCCGTTTCAAAATTTTATGACAATCTTGCGATCATTCATTTTGACGCGCATACTGATTTAAGAGAAGAATATCTGGGTGAAGAGCTCTCGCACTCTGCCGTAATAAGACATTCAGGAAACATCATAGGGTTTGAAAACCTTAAACAAATCGGTATTCGTTCAGGTATGAAAGACGAGTTTGAACTTATGGAAAAATACAACACCAGAGCAACAAAATACGAAGATTTAGACTCTTTAAAAGACAAAAATATTTTTGTAACAGTTGACCTTGATGTTCTTGACACATCAATAATGCCCGGAACAGGAACTCCAGAAGTCGGAGGACTGACATTCAACGAGCTTTTGGGCTGGTTTAAATACATCTCAAAATTTAACATTATCGGTGCTGACGTTGTAGAACTCGCTCCCGACTACGATTCAAGCGGAGCTTCAACAGCTGTCGCAACAAAGGTTATAAGAGAACTCTTAATGGCTATGAGCTAGTTATGATTCTTTTTAGGCGGCTGCTTTTGTTTATTCTTTTTGGTAAACTGCTGAGGTGCCTGATTAAATGAAGTTTGGATTCTCTTTACGCTTAATACGTCAGGCATTGCCTGAAGAGCTGTCATTACACGTCTTAGAGTATCAATATTATCAAGTTCGATACCGAGTTCAATTATACCCACTTTACCCTTGGATTTTACGTTTGCCGAGTTAATATTAGTATTGTTATCGGAAACAACTCCGATAACATCTTTAAGCATCCCTAAGCGTTCGCCTGTTTCAATACGGATTGTTGTACTGTATGTTTTATTAATATTATTTCCGGACCACTGAATATCCATAAGCCGCTCTACAGGGATATTTTCCAGAGTTTTACAATCCAGTCTGTGAACAGTAACGCCTTTTGAACGAGTTACTACACCTACTATCGGTTCACCCGGGATAGGAGAACAGCATCTTGCAAATGAATACAAAAGTCCTTCAAGTCCTATAATATCTTTTTCGGAAGCCTTACGGGGTTTATGCTGATGAACTCCTTCACCTTCCTGTTTAGCAGGCGGCTTTTTAAGTCTGTTTATAATCTTATTTAAGGTTGTTTCACCATACCCCAACGCAGCGAATAAATCATCTGCACTTACATAATTCATTTGTTTGGCAACTTTTTCAAACTCACCTTCTTTTACGTATTCGTCAAATATTGCCTTTGTAAGCTCGTGTTCAAGGTTTGCCTTACCGATATTGATATGGTCTTCACGTTTATTCTTTTTATACCAGCTGCGGATTCTTGATGCAGCCTGCTTTGTAACAACAAAATGGAGCCAGTCCAAGCGTGGGGCGGCAACTTTTGAGGTCATAATCTCAACTATATCGCCATTTTTCAGTTTTGTATCAAGCTGTGCAATACGTCCGTTAATCAATGCACCAACAGTTTTATGCCCTACATCAGAGTGAATACGGTATGCAAAATCAACAGGAGTTGCCCCTTGCGGTAAATCTATAACATCACCGCCAGGAGTGAACGCAAATACCTGGTCAGAAAACAAATCCAGCTTAACGGAATCAACATAATCCGCTGCGTCTTTTGTATCCTTATTGTATTCAACAAGTTTTCTCATCCATGAGAATTTAACATCGTTTGCTGAATCGGCTTTTTGAGAGCCTTTTTCTTTATACCTCCAGTGAGCGGCAACACCGTATTCTGCAATTTCATGCATCTCCCATGTTCTAATCTGGACTTCAAGCGGTTTTTGACGCGGACCGATTACGGAAGTATGCAGAGATTGGTACATGTTACCTTTCGGCATTGCAATATAATCTTTAAACCTGCCCGGTATCGGCTTAAATCTGGAATGAATAAGTCCTAATACCTCATAACATTCTTTTTCTGTATCAACAATTACACGAACGGCTGTTATATCGTACAAATCGTGGAATGCAACATTAAGTCTGTTCATTTTCTTGTAAATACTGTAATAGTGTTTTGCTCTGCCTGTAATCTTTGCATTTATTCCGCTCGCTTTAACATCCTGAGATATACTGTCAATCAAATGTTTTACCGTTATTTCACGTTCAGCTTTCTTTTGTGATACAAGCTGAGCAATTTCATAATATTTGTCAGGATGAAGATATTTTAGCGACAAGTCTTCTAGTTCAGCTTTAATTTTACCTACACCTAAACGGTTAGCTAGCGGCGCAAAAATATCAAGAGTTTCCTGAGCTATCCTCTGCTGTTTTGCAGGTGCCATATAATTGAGCGTTCTCATATTATGAAGTCTGTCGGCGAGTTTAAGAAAAATTATTCTGACATCAGAAGCCATTGCAATAAACATTCTTCTGAAGTTTTCAGCCTGACGTTCCTCTGTGGATTTAAACTGGAGTTTTCCGAGTTTTGTAACTCCCTGAACTAGATTTAATACATCTTCACCGAAAAGTTCCTGTATCTCTTCCGGTTTTGTATCGGTATCTTCAAGTATATCGTGCAAAAAACCTGCTATCAATGTGTTTTTATCTGCTCTTAAACCGATAAGAATTTTTACAACTTCTATCGGATGAATAATATAAGGTTCCTCAGAAACTCTGTATTGTCCTGCGTGAAGTTTTTTTGCAAACTCAAACGCTTTTTCGAGTTCTTCTGTGTCCTCTTCGCTATACTTTTGTTCTGTTAAAAGTTCTTTTATCTCATCAAAAGAAATTTTATACTGTTCCATAATACAGTTATTCTAGTGTTTTTTTAGCAAAAAATCAAGCTAATAAGTTGAAAATACTCTTTTTAAGGGGTAAAATCATTTTATGACAAATCAATTTTCAAGGACAGAACTTTTAATCGGAAAAGAAGGGATAAATAAATTATCCAAATCCCGTGTTGCAGTATTTGGGATAGGCGGAGTGGGAGGATACGTTGTAGAAGCTCTTGTACGTTCGGGGATAGGCTCTCTTGATTTGATTGATAATGACAAAGTTGCACTCACAAACCTTAACAGGCAAATTATCGCAACACACAAAACCCTCGGCAGATACAAAGTTGATATTGCGGAAGAAAGAGCGAAAGAGATTAACCCTGGGGTAAATATAAAGACTTTTAAAACTTTCTTTATACCGGAAACTGCAAACGAATTTGATTTCACAAAATACGATTATGTTGTTGATGCTATAGATACCGTATCAGGCAAACTTGAACTTATTGAGCAATCTAAAAAAGCGGATGTTCCGATAATC
>ONVC01000021.1 GCA_900321205.1 uncultured Acinetobacter sp.
TGACAGGTGTCGGTGCATTTGTATGAGCATCAGGTAACCAGGTGTGCAACGGTATTACCGGAAGTTTTACGCCAAAACCTATAAGCAGGCAGATTGCTATGAGAAGCTGTATTTTTACAGGAATTGTTGAGTCGGTTATGTCTGCAAAAGCAGCAGAAAGAATACCGTTTGAAACGAAATTATAATAGTGTATCAGCAATATTCCCAAAAGCATAAACATACTGCCAAAGAATGTAAACAGAATAAATTTTATTGCCGATTTTTTAGCTTCATCATTATTTGTATGATTTTCCATAAAATTTCCGCCAATCAGGAAATATGCAGGAATCATTTCAAGCTCCCAGAACAGGAAGAATAGAAACATGTCGTTTGCAGTAAATATTCCGAGTATGGCACTTTCAAGAAGCAAGAGCATTGAATAATAAAATTTATGATTTTTTCTTATATTAAATTTGCTTGAAACAGATGCAAGGAAAAACACAAAAGATGTCAGAGTAACAAGAATCATGGAAATAGTATCAACCCTGAGGGCAAATTTTACTCCGAGTGACTGTATCCAATCCAGTCCAAACACATTAATATCAACAGCATACGGTATTGCAGGGTTAAAAAATGCAAGCATCACAAGTACATATAAAAAGTGAAATCCGAATACACTTTTTGAAAAACGTCTGACAATAACTTCATTTGACGTAAAAAGCGGCGACAAAATGAGTATCGACATCAGTAACGGTAAAAAAACCAAGAATGGTATTGATAACAGTATGTTCATTTGTTTTTCCTTTTTGTTTTATTAAAATTTATTTTTTCCTTTTTAACTCCGTTATATTTAACAAAGCAGTATTTTTAGCCAAAAATCAGCCTGTATCCTGTTATTACAAGAGCAATAACTATCGCCAGCAAAATAAATGCATAAGCATTATATGTCTGTACATTTCCGCTCTGCAAATACTTGTCTGTTTTTGAAAAGCGTTTGGATATATCACGTATCAGCTCAACCGATTTATTCATAACGTTTTCTTCCAGCCAATTTACGGTACATACGCAGGCTTTTGAAACAAACAATATCGGTTTATATTCCGATAAAACATTTTTTTCTGCATAATTAAGCCCCTCTGAGATTTTTGAATATACAAAAGGAGCAAAATTATTTGCAAATTTTTCCATAAGTTTAGGCGTTTTATTTATTATCTCCAACTTGTCTTTTCTACCGAGAAGAAGGGCAAGGCATAATCCGCCGATTGCTGCCGCATACGGTTCTGCAAGTTTATATGAGCCTGATATAAGAATGTAGATTACAACATTTCCAAACAACAAAATCAGAAATGACATTAACTCTAAGAGATTTTTCTCTTTTGTAAGCTCATTATTTTTATATATTAATATCGCAAGTCTTGATATATAAAACGCTGATATAAAACATACCGCCAAAAGAATAATCGGTAACGCTTTAAAATAAACCAAGTTTTTATAAAGCAGCTCTTTTACACCAATTCCCGACAATAAAACCCCGCAAAGAGTGAGCGCAAAAAGAGCGAATAATATAAAGTTTATTTTAGACATCGAGTTTTCTTTCGGAAGAAGAATAAATAACGCTGATTTTACAAAAGCATGAACAATAAAAAGCATTAAAGCAATTTTTATATTACCTGCTCCTAATGCCGTAAACATCAAACCTAGATTAGCCGAAGTTGAATATGCCAAAACCTTTTTAGGCTGAGTTTCAATTGATGCAAGTACAGAACATATAACAGCCGTTATAAGCCCGACACAGAGAATAGTGTTCATTAAAACTTCATTCAGCACAAAAAACGGCATCAGTTTTATAACGAGATAAACACCTGCCGCAACCATTGTTGCCGAATGAAGAAGTGCGCTTACAGGGGTTTTTGCTTCCATGGCATCCTGCAGCCAGGTATAAAAAGGGAATTGTGCAGACTTAACAGCTGCTGCAAGAATGAATAATCCGCAAATAATACAGTAAACTGGGTTTGATACATATGCCGTAAGTAAGGCGGATATTGAGCCTAAGTCTTCAAATAACAGAGATGAAAACGTATAATTATCTGCATAAGAAAACATGAAATAAGATG
Organism: uncultured Acinetobacter sp.; assembly: GCA_900321205.1. Lineage (GTDB taxonomy): Bacteria > Cyanobacteriota > Vampirovibrionia > Gastranaerophilales > Gastranaerophilaceae > CAG-196. Next base: position 2,094 of record ONVC01000021.1, read on the forward strand.
TCAGAATAACACCTGCAATGAGAGCCGTATCACCGATTCTGTTTATTATAAACACCCGTTTTGAAGCTAAGGATTTAGTTTCATCTTTATAATCAAAAGCTATTAAAAGATAAGAAACGGCACTTATAAGTTCCCAAAATACATAAAATTGAAACAGATTAGGGCTGAAAATAAGTCCTGCCATTGAAAAATTAAACAGATTCAAAAACGCAAAGAATTTATAACTTTTCTTTTCATCTTTCATATATGAAACGGAAAATAACTGCACTGCAAAACTTACAACAAAGAGCACAAGTGCGGCAACCAGAGAAATTTTATCCACAAGAAGTCCAAACGGAACAGAAAACTCATTTATTTTGATAAAAGGATTTATCCAAATCATCGTTTCATCAAAGTTAATTAATGAGAAAAAGCAGATTACAGCTCCTGCAAATGATGACAAAAGCGTTAAAACAGAAATGATACTTTTATGAACATAAACAGAGAAAAACCTTCCGCACATTATGATTAAAAAAATCCATAACGGAAGAAGAATAATTAATGATATGTTATCTAAGATTAAATTTCCCATTTGTTTCCTTTTTTTTACAAATCCCTGTATTTTTCTATATTATCGCTTTTCTTCTTTTGGAACATCAGATAAAAAATATAAAGCGCAACTGCAAGTTCAACTGCTCCTAATCCTGCATAAAAAAGAGCCATGATAAATCCGTCAAATTTGTCATTGCCGCAAAATGCCGCAAAAGTAACAAAGTTAATATTTATGCCCGTAAGCATAAACTCAATTGCTATAAGAACTTTTATCACATTTTTAGCCAGCACCGAACCGACAATACCCGTAAGGAATAAAATCAGTCCTATACATAAGTAGTGGTACATTGTTATTGAAGCATTAAACACCGGTTTTTCCCTCCTTCTTTATCAACTTTCCACTCTTAACTTTCGATTTTGTCCTGAATAAAGTCAGCCCTGCGATAATTATTGTAAGCAGAAGCGACAGAAGTTCAAAAGCCCAGACGTAGTCTATATATATCCCCTTTGCAAACTCCGATATTATATCATAGGAGTTAAACTGAACCGGCTCCAAAGTATGGAAAGACTCCGGAAGCATTGCAAGAGATATCATTAACACATAGACAAAAGCTGTCACAAATAAAATAGCTGCAATGACTGTTATCATAGGTAAAACCGACTCATTTTCAGACTTACCCTTCCCTGTTGTAAACATTATGGATATCCCGACAATTACCGGAACAGCAAAACCGTATATTGCAGCCTGAATAATTGCATTGTATTCACTTCCGAGCATATAGAAAAATATTGATGCCGAGAAAAATACCATAATTGCACAGAGCAGAGAATATATGATGTTTTTTAAAAACATTGAACAAAGTGCAAAACTTATTATAAGAAATGATGCGATATAAAATACAACAGGGTTATTAATCATCATTTCCTCCTTTGTACGTAAGTTTCAGCTCATTTTTGTCTGCCGTTCCGAGTTCAAAATCCTGCGTAAGTTTAATTGCGTGATGCGGACAATAGTACATACAATTTCCGCAGAAAATACATTTATTCAAATCAAATGTATAAGAAACAACTTTGCCGTTTTCATCTTTTATATAACTTATCGCATTACTTGGACAGACTTTTTTACATATTCCGCACCCGACACAACCATCATTCCCGATATTTACCCCCGGTTTTCCGCGGAATACCTCAGACTGGTAACGCTTTTTCTCAGGATATTCCAGCGTGACCGGTTTTTTAAATAAATGTTTTAAGACCGTGAACAAACCCTCTAATAAAGCCCGCATATTCCACCTCCGGTTGTGTATTTGATGATTACCGCCAAAAACAGGTTGAATATTGAAAGCGGAAGCAAATATGCCCAGGAAAATTTAAGCAGGTCAAATGATGCGAGTCTCGGAAGCGTTGCACGAATCCAGATTATAACAAAAATTACCAAAGATGCTTTCAGCAAAAGCCAGAATACCTGTTCAAAATAAACAAGAACAGAGGCAAGAAGCGTATCTCCGAAAACCAAATAACTCAGATATGTACCAAATGGTGAAAGATAGCCGCCAAAAAACAATATTGAAATGAATAATGAATTTGCAAACAAAAGTGCATATTCACTCAAATAGAAAAGTGCAAATCTCATGCCGGAGTACTCCGTATTATATCCGCAAATAAGTTCACTTTCCGCTTCGGGTAAATCAAACGGACATCGGTTAAGTTCAGCCAGCACGCATATAAACAGGATTACAAAACCTATAAAACACGGGAAACAGAACCAACCCAGAGCACCGAGTCTTGAATACTGGGCAAAAATTATACCTGTCATGTTCATTGAAGAAGAAAGTACCACAACAGATAAAACCACAAACGTCATCGGAACTTCGTAACTCAATACCTGAGCGACACCTCTTGCGGCACCCATAAGAGAATATTTGTTATTACTTGCCCAGCCGCCTAAAAATATGCTCAATATCGGAAACGCAACCAAAATCAGATACAAGATTACGTTCGTTGAAGTATTCACAAATGTAAACTCAGAACTGTACGGAATAATTCCCAAAACTGTCATTACCGGTATAAATACAAGTATCGGAGCAAGATTAAATAGAAATTTGTCTGACCTGTCAGGAGTTATGTTTTCTTTTATCAGCAATTTAAAGGCGTCTGCAATAGTTTGTAAAACACCCCAGAAACCGACACGATTCGGACCTTTTCTTTGCGTAAGCCAGCCCAATAATTTTCTTTCAATAAGAACAAGTGCCAAAACTACTATTAAAAGCATTATTGCCACTACGCAAAACGGAATAATATAAAAAGTTATATTACCGAACAATTCGGGAATACCATATTTTGATAACCATTCCATATATAAGTGATAGAGGTAGTTCATTATTTATCCACCTCCGGCAAAATTATGTCCAAAGAACCTGCAATTGCAATTGCATCATTTAAGTATTCCCCGGCAAGAAGTTTTCTTAAAAGATTAACCGAATAATAAGAGCCTGTTCTCCATTTAAGTCTGTACGGTTTATCCTCGCCTGTTGATTTAATATAAATTGATGCAAACCCCCTCGGCGCTTCGATTTCATTGTAATACTCACCCTCGGGAAGTTTTAAGTTCAGGGGATTAATGAGTTTTTGCTCAAAGTTCGTGTTTTCTTTAAGTTTATTTACCCCCTGCTCAACAATTTTAATGCTTTCCCTGAGTTCCATAATTCTTGCTTTGTATCTTGCCCACGAATCTTTGCCGTCAAGAACCGCCGGAGTAAAATCAAAACCTTCATAAAGTTTGTCTGATTTTCTCAAATCATAATTTACTCCTGAAGCTCTCAGGTTTACACCTGTTATAGAATAATTTAAGGCTGTTTCAGGCTCTAATACCCCTTTCCCCTTTGTCCTTTGCAGGAAAATCGGATTGTCTGTAATAATTTTTTCGTAATCGTTAAGTTTCTCCGGGATGATTTTTATGATTTCTTCTATATCTTCAAGGTATTCTATATCTTTTCTTACGCCGCCAAAGACAAAGTAGTTATACATCATTCTTTGCCCCGTAAGTTTTTCAAAAAACCTCAGAATCATCTCTCGTTCTCTCATAGCATAAAAGAACGGAGATAATGCGCCTAAATCCATCAAAAATGCACCTATCCAGAGAAGGTGGGATGCCATTCGGTTAAGCTCTAGTAAAACAACTCTGATTGCACGAACTCTTTCTGAAAGAACTACATTGCTTGCCCTCTCTATCGTTCTGCATAACAGCTCCGAATAAAAACACCCTGCCAGATAATCTATTCTGTCAACAGTCGGAAGATACTGAATATAGGTCATACCCTCTGCCATTTTTTCCATGCCCCTGTGAAGATACCCGACATCAGGCTCACAGGAAAGTATTTTTTCCCCGTCAAGTTCCAAAAGCAGCCTGAGTACCCCGTGCGTTGACGGGTGCTGCGGTCCAAGATTAAGTTTAAGCGTTGTCGCTGTTATCATTCCAGGCTAACCTCGTATCATCCTGTATATAGTCTTTTCTGAGCGGAAATCCTTCCCAGTTTTCGGGCATATAAAGACGTTTCAAATCTTCATTCCCGATAAACTTTATTCCAAACATGTCATATATTTCATTCTCATCAGCTCTTGCCGATTCAAACAAATCAATGACGCTGTCTGCTTCTTTCTGAACTTTTACTGATATGATTGCGTCTTCTTCATCCTCTATTGAAAAAAGATGGTACAGAAGTTCAATTTCACCTCCTAAATCAACAGCAGTAATTGATTTAAGCATTTTAAAAGAATACTTGTTTTTAAGATAATCCAAAACTTCATAAAGATTGTTTTTTACACAAACTTTATTACCGCAAAGTTCACATTCTCCGAATATATTTTTGAGTTCGTTAATGTCCACTATTCACCTCCACAAGAAGTTCACCTTTCTGAACAAGTTTGGAAGAATGAGAATCAACAAAATATTTTCTTGTCATTACAGATTCGCTTTTAATAATTTTCTGTTGCAGTTTTCTGACTGCATCAATTAATGCTTCGGGTTTCGGCGGACACTGGGGAAGGTAAATATCAACAGGAATAATCTTATCAATTCCCCTGATTACGGAATATGAGTTATCACAGAACATTCCGCCGCCACAGGTGCAAGCCCCCATTGCGATTACGTACTTTGGTTCTGCCATCTGTTCATATAATCTCAACAAAACAGGTGCCATTTTATGCGTAATCGTACCTGCACAAATAAGCAAATCTGCTTGTCTCGGAGAGCCTCTGAAAACTTCAGAACCGAATCTTGCGATATCATTATCAGAAGCAACCGTATGCATCATCTCTATTCCGCAGCAAGAAGTTGCAAAAGTGAGAGGCCAGAGAGAGTTTGCCCTTGAATTATTTAAAATCCAGTCTATTGAAGTAACAAAAAATCCCATTATATCCACCTCAGCATTTTTTTGTTTATTGCATAGAAAAGTCCTACAAGCAGAAGCCCTATAAATACAAAAGCCTCTATTATTGCAAAAAGCCCCAATGCGTTTACAAATACGGCAAACGGATAAAGGAATATTGTTTCTATATCAAAAATTAAAAACATAATTGCATAATTGAAATATTTAACATCAAATCTTATTCTCGCATCATCAACAGGCTGCATTCCGCACTCGTATGCAGAGTTTTTTGCGGCTGTTTTCTTTTTATACTGACAAACAAAGCCGGCAACAACCATAGCGATTGCAAACAATGCAGATAAAATTATGAAAATTGCTAAACAAACAAGCTCTTTCAACTAATATACCCTCTAAGTTTATTCTACTTTAAAATAATCTGATATAATAGTTATTATTATAGAATGTTAAGATGAATTATATAGTACAAATGATTAGATTTTTATTAATACCTTTAATACTATATTTTACTCTTCTTCCGTCTTTTTCGGCACTAAGAGGAGGAGTGGATTACAAGATACCGTTTGACTACACAAAGCTTAATCAGACTGAACTTGAATCAAAAGCAGAGTTTTATTATACATCTGCTCTTAACACAAAAGAACTTAATGAAGAAATGACTTATGCTCTAAACATATACAACCTGCTTTCAAACGCCTATCCCGATAATATTACATACGCACTCCGACTTGGAAAACTGTATGAAACTCTCGGCAAAGACAGATATGCAAAAGGGCAGTATTATCGTGCCATGGGGGTAAATCAGTCCCGTCCCGAGCCGTATTTTTATCTTGGTGATTTCTTTTATGAAAGAGAACAATACAGAAAAGCTCTTAAATTTTTCTTAAAGGCATATGATTTAGGGTATTCTGAGAATTATCAGACATTAGAAAAAATCGGAACAATATACCAAAAATTCGGAGATACGGAAAAAGCGCTCTATTATCTTCAATGCGCCGTAGTTCTAAATCCTTCCGATAGTTTGTTTGCAAAAATCAACAGTATTAAAAATGCAGACAACATTAATAATGAATACTACCGAAATTAATATAATTGTATATTTACCCCTTTTATGTTAATATTTGTAAGCATTATATTATAGTTAAGAGGAAGGAGATTTATATAAATGGCACAGAGAATAGGTGTTGACGTAGGCGGTACTAACGTTAAAATAGCTCTCGTCAGCGACAAAGGAAAAATTATTTACTCAAACTCAATCCCTACAAGAGCAGAGATGGGTTATGAACATACAATAAACAGCATGAAAGATGCTATAAGGGAATTGCTCAAAGAAACAAAAATGAAACCAACAGATATTGAAGGAGTTGGATTTGGCTTTCCGGGACAAATTGACTGCAAAAAAGGTATTGTAAGACTTGCCCCGAATATTCCCGGCTGGGTAAATATTCCGATTGCAAGCATTATGGAAAAAGAGTTTGGCATTCCGACCCGTGTAGATAATGACGTTAGAACGGCTACGCTTGGGGAACTTAATTACGGTGCAGGTGTCGGCTGCGAAAACCTTGTTTGTATAACAGTAGGAACAGGTATCGGTTCAGGTCTTGTTATTAACGGCAAGTTAGTCCGCGGTGCAAACAATGCTGCAGGTGAAATCGGACATATTAAACTGAATATGCAGGGCGGTCCGCTTTGCGGATGCGGTGACAGAGGTTGCCTGGAAGCATACGCTTCAGGTCCTTCTATCGTTGCTCTTGCAGAAGAATACATCAAAGGCGGAAAGTCAACGAAATACAGAGAACTTGCAAACCCTGATATTACACCATATATCGTTGCAGTTGCAGCTAAAGAAGGTGACCCGGTTGCACGCCAGATATTCAGAATAATGGGCGAATATATCGGTATGGGATTAGTAAGCATTGTTAACCTTCTTAACCCTGAAAAAATCATTATCGGCGGCGGCGTTGCTGACGCAGGTGATATCCTTTTTGCCCCGATTAAAGAAACAATCGCAAAAAGAGCAATGACTATTCAGAGAGAAGTTGAAATCGTACCGGCACAGCTCGGAAACACAGCAGGCGTAATCGGTGCAAGCTTATTGATTAAGTCATAAAATTAAAATAAACAAAAAAGAAGCGAACGCAAATTGTTCGCTTCTTTTTTTGTTCTAAAATCTTCGTTTATAAAATTTCCATTACCGGATCTGAGTGTTTAAACTCAGGTATTTCGTTCAGGCATGGAAACTCAAAGTCTTTTGGAGCCTTCATTATATTTGTTTTATTTTCAGGCAGTTTTACAGGTTTTTGACTTTTAACCCTTGCAATAGCCGGGTCAGGATTTTTCTTTTGATTGTGGTAATCCTGCATAATCACATTAACAAACCTTTTTGTTTCTGCATAAGGCGGGATTTTTCCTCCGGCTCTTCTGACATTCCCGGGTCCTGCATTATATGCGGCAAGAGCAAGCTCAGTCGAACCGAACATTTTATACATCATTTTATAGTATGTAAGTCCTGCCTTAACATTTTCACTTAAATAGTACGGATTGTACCCCATTCTTCTCGCTGTTGACGGCAGCAGCTGAAATACTCCGACTGCTCCGTGTTTGCTGCGAAGTTCATGTCTGAATCCTGATTCTTTCTTTGCAATACTCAGCGCAAGCGCCGGATCAACATTCATTTCCAGAGATTGTTTAATTATGGTTTCCTTAACGATATCTTCAGAAACCTTGGCAGCTTGTACCTGAGCGCACAGCATAAGTGACAATGCAATAGTAACTAAGACTGTCTTTCTAATCATTGAAATCCTCTTTATATCTCGTGAATTGGATTCTGTATAACTACTGAGAAAATCCTCCTTGCGGTTTCACTTTGTTCTCGATTGGTTCCTATAAAAGCGTCTTTCCTAAATTCTTTTTACCCATTGTCTCAGAACTTGTTAGGCGACTATCTTGAATATTCCCCGCTCTCCGATTCGGATAAATAACTATACAGAAAATATGTCATGGGTATATTACACCAAACCAAAATAAATTTCAAGTGTTTTGTTGTAAATGTTACACTTATTCTTAATCATTTGTTTTTATCCCGAATCAATGATTCTCGAAACGGAATCGTTTATTAATATATCAAACATCTTTTACCTCCTGACAATTGTTTTTCAAAAACAAAATATCTCCTACATTATTCTTATCGGTAAATTTTCTGAAAACTTTAGGGGAAACTCTGTTTTTGTTACATTCCGTTACACAAACGACTTTCATAAAATAACGTGAATACCGTCACAGAAAGAGTAACAGAGAATTAAACCAATGCAAATTTACGGTTAATCAGCTGATGTTTATCGTTCAGAAAATCCATTTCGGAAACAAACAGTTTCAACGTTTTATCAAGATTCATGCTTGTTAAAATAGCAAAAACATCTGAGTTTATATTAAAAAGACTTATCCCTTTGTGCATGCGAATTTCATCAATGAACTCATTTGTACAATCCTGAACAAATGACATGTCAAGAGCAGTTCTGTCTTCGTAACAGTTTATCAACTCTTCACTAAGTCTTTGAGACTCTCTTTCCGTGAGTTTTGGACTTAAGGGGGTAATTATTCGGCAATTGTTTTTAAGCGTGATTTCCATATTTTTATTCTATTATACATTTACCCCCGAAATAATTATCCGAAATTATAAAAAAGCTATAACTAAAGTTAGAAAGAGTTTTCAATGCACCAAAATATACATTTTGGTGCATTGAAAATTAAAATATATCCGTTCCTTTCTTTGACCGCAAAGAAAGGAACAAAAAAGAAACTTTTACAATAAGCGGAGTCGTCTAAAGTAAATCTTCTAACTTCATTTACCCCCTCTTGGCGCTCGAACTTCATTCGCTAAACAATTGTACAGTACGACCTGAAATCGGCAAACTCGCTTCGCTCAAACAATGCCGATTTTGTTATTGTCTTACTTACATTGTTTGCTCATTACGTTAGGCGCCGATCCCAAACCTAACGAAGAGAACAATCATTGTTAGCGAAACAATGTCGAGCCGAGTATTGTTTGACGAACGTGAGTGAGGAGTTTACGAGGCTTAGGTTGAGCGTTACAAATGATTAGTGAACGTAGTTTGAGTTTGGGCAGTTTCTTTGGTAACTTTCTTTAATGATAAAGAAAGTTACATTATAAATATTAAGATATCAATACACCAAAATGTATATTTTAATACTTTTGAGATATAATAATTACTATAAATAAACACTAGTGAAAAGGATTTTTATTATGCTAAAAGGAAATGAGATAAGAAAGTTATTTTTGGAATATTTTGAAAAGAAACGTCAACATACTGTTGTAGAAAGTTCAAGTTTAGTACCTGATAACCCGACTGTTCTTTTAACAACAGCAGGTATGCTTCAGTTTTTACCTATATTTTTGAACATTCAGCCTTGTCCTTATGAGCCGGCAAGAGCAACTTCCTGTCAAAAATGCGCCCGTGCAGGCGGAAAAGATTCTGATATCGAGAATGTCGGAAGAACTCCACGCCACCATACTTTCTTTGAAATGTTAGGCAATTTTTCTTTTGGCGATTATTATAAAAAAGAAGTTATTCCCTGGGCATGGGAGTTTGTAACAGAAGTTCTGAAACTTGATAAAGACAGACTTTGGATAACAATTTTTGAAACAGATGACGAAGCTTATGAAATCTGGAGAAGCATAGGTGTTCCTGCTGAACGTATCAAAAGAAAAGGTAAAAAAGATAACTTCTGGGGTCCTCCGGGGGCATCAGGTTCTTGCGGACCTTGTTCAGAAATCCACTATGACTTAGGTGAAGAATACTCCTGCGGTCATCCGAACTGTGGTATCGATACCTGCGAATGCGACAGATGGGTTGAGATTTGGAACCTTGTATTTACTGAACTTTATCAGGACGAAGAAGGCAACCAGTCACCACTCGAAAAGAAAAACGTTGATACAGGTATGGGTTTAGAGCGTATAACAATGGTTTGCCAGGGCGTCGCTTCAACTTTTGAAACAGACCTTTTAAGACCTATATTAGACAAAGTTTCCGAGATGAGCGGAGTTCCGTATAAAAAATCAGAAAAAACAGACGTTTCACTAAGAATCATAACAGACCACGCAAGATGCGTTTCGTTCCTGATTTCTGACGGTGTTATCCCGGGTAACGAAGGAAGAAGTTATGTTCTAAGAATGATTCTCAGACGTGCATTAAGACACGGTAAAATTTTGGGAATGGAACTGCCGTTCTTATACAAGCTTGTTGATGTTGTCGTTGATAACTATGGTGAAGCTTATCCTGAGTTAGTTAAGAACAAAGAAAAAATCAAAGATACAATCCGCAAGGAAGAAGAAAGATTTAATAAAACTCTGGACAGAGGATATAAACTTCTTGAAGAGTTTATTACCGAAAAGAAAGATATTGACGGCGAAAGCGCATTCAAACTGTATGATACTTACGGTTTTCCGCTGGAACTTACAAAAGAAATTGCGGAAGAAAATAATCTGAAAGTTGATGAAGATGGCTATAAAATTGCTATGCAGGAGCAAAAAGACAGAGCAAAAGCCGCAACTGCAAAGATATCCGTAACAGGCAACATGAAATATGCTGCGCTTGAAAGAGAAGTCGGCTCAACAGAGTTTGTCGGATATACCGATAATACATCAAAATCAAAAATCCTCGGGTTTATTGAAGGCGAGGGCTATGTTGATGTTGTACTGGACAAAACTCCTTTCTACGCTGAATGCGGCGGTCAGGTAGGTGACAGCGGGATTATAGAAAATAATGAACTTAAACTTGAAGTTTTGACTACATTTAAAGTAAATGACCTTTACGTTCACAGATGTAAGGTTTTAACAGGGGACATTGAAATTGGTACTGAAGTATCTGCAAAAATAGATTTACCCCGACGTGAAGAAATCAGAGTTCACCACACATCTGCTCACCTTTTACAGTCTGCATTAATCCATGTTGTAGGTGACGAGGTTAAACAGGCTGGTTCTTATGTTGATGATGAAAGAATGAGATTTGACTTCACTTTCTCTCGAGCAATGACACCTGAAGAAATAACCAAAACGGAAAACCTTATGAACAAATGGATTGGCGAAGGTTACAAAGTTGAAACAAAAGTTATGGGTATAGAAGAAGCAAGACTGACAGGTGCAACTGCTTTGTTCGGTGAAAAATACGGTGATACTGTTCGTGTTGTATCAATCGTAAAAGATAATGAGGGGGTAAATGAATGTATCTCTAAAGAGTTCTGTGCAGGTACTCACGCAAGAGAACTCAAAGATTTAAGACTTGTTAAAATCGTATCGGAAGGTGCAATTGCAGCAGGAACAAGACGTATTGAGGTATTTGTAGGTAACGCTGCAATTAAATATTTGAATGCAAAATCTGCAGAAATCGATAAACTCGCAGCGAAGTTCAAACTTCATTTTGACGAAGTTAATGAAAGAGTTGATAAGATTCAGGAAGAGAACAGAGAACTCCAAAAAGAGCTGGCTCAGGCTAAAGCAGATGCTGCAAGGGGTAAATTTGGTTCATTCATCTCTAAAGCTCAGGATATACAAGGCGGTAAATTATTCATATCTAAGATTGAAGATATTGATGCAGATGCGGTTAAAGCCGGCCTGGAAATGATGGCTTCAAAACTCGGTGAAAGCATTATTGTTCTTGCAAGTCCCCGTATGGTAATCGTTAAAGTTTCTGACGGCTTTGTTAAATCAGGAGTTAACGCAGGTAAAATCGTTGGTGAAATTGCCCGTGCAACCGGAGCTAACGGCGGCGGCAGACCAAACTTTGCTCAGGGCGGTGTTAAAGACTCCTCTAAGCTTGATGGAATTTTAGCAACTGTTGAAGCAGAACTGAAAGCGTAAACTATGTCATTATTTGAAGAAACAGTAAAAATAAGATACTCAGAAATGGACTGCGACCTTGTTCTTAAACCGGGTGCAATGCTACAGTTTTTACAGGATTTGGCAAGTGATAACGCTGAACAGCTGGGTTTTGGATACTCATATATCATAAAACATAATCTTGCATGGTTTTTGCTTAAATACAGACTTGAGTTTGATGATTACCCGGAAGGCATATATGACCTTACAATAAAAACGGAACCCAGAGGGTACAACAAAATGTTTGCGTACCGTGATTTTTATATATTACATCAGGGCAAACAAATCGGCAGAGCAACCAGCACGTGGACACTCGTTGATTTATCAACAAAGTCAATGGCTAATGCTGCTGAGGTTATGGCAAACAACAAATTTATGTACCAGCATGACAAAAGAGAAGATGATTTAATTTATGGTAAAATCAGGCTTCCTGAAAAATTTGATGTGTCAAAAACATTTGAAGTGCGTTTTGACGACTTAGACGTCAACAAACACGTAAACAATGCAAACTATATCGTTTGGGCAATCGAACCTCTGAGTTTTGATTTCCGCCGTTCACACAAACTTAAAACAGTTGATATGATGTTCAAAAAAGAGATTACATACGGAAATAAAGTTCTGTCAGAAGTTGCAGTCAACGGTAATACAACAACCCATGCCGTTAAAAATGCCGAAACAGGCGAAGAACTTTGTATTATGAATGCCGAGTGGATTGAGAAATAAATAAAGGTTTATTAATGAGAGAGGGCGCTGATGATTTATCATCAGCGCCCTCTCTCTTAATTCTCTGTTCGGTATTTTATTTACCCTAATTTAATCAACTCGCGAACTTCTTTTCTCTTAACTTTTCTTGTAGTAGTTTTTGGAAGTTCGTCTTTAGAGATAATAATATTTGTCGGACGTTTATACTGAGCAAGTCGTTCTGATAGTGATTTAACTTCAACTCTAATCATCCGTTCAATATCTTCTTCCGAATAGCTTGAATAAAGTTCAGACTTCGGAACAATTACAGCAGTAACTTCTTCTGTACCGTCTTTTGCGCCGAACGTTCTTGATGTACCAAGTACACATACTTCTGATACATAATTGCTCTTTTCTAACACTGCCTCAACTTCTTCCGGGAATACTTTTTTACCGCCGTTAAGAACAATCATGTTTTTGATTCTGCCTGTAATATACAGATGGTTTGTGCTGTCTAATCTTGCAATATCTCCTGTATGCAGCCAGCCTTCTTCGTCAATTACTTCTGCCGTCATTTCAGGCTGGTTGTGATATCCCTTCATTACGGACGGGCCTCTGAGTAAAAGTTCGCCTGTCGATTTATCAATTTTTGCTTCAAAGTTTCTAAGCGGTTTTCCTACGCAAGCCATATCATAACGTTTATCAGTATTTACACAAACTACAGGGCTTGTTTCGGACAGTCCGTACCCTTGATAAACTTTGATACCGATTCTTTCAAAGAATTCGCCTACTTCCAAATCAAGCGGTGCACCGCCTGCTATACAACCAAAGAATTTACCGCCAAAGCTGTCGTGAATTTTTTTGAATAATAATCTTTTAATTCCGTAAGAAGGAATAAATTTTGCTATGTGATACATACCATTAAATATAAACTGAGCTAAAGGCGGAGCATTCTTAAGTTCTTTTTCAATACCTGCTTTTAATAGTTTTAAGAAAGCAGGAACTACAATCATAAACTCAACGCCTTTTTCTTTCATAATATCTGTAATATCTTTTGGCTTAAGACTTGTTGTATAGTAAACAGTATGTCCGTAGTTTAAGAACATTGAAAAACCTACAGTCATTTCAAACAGATGGTTCATCGGAAGGATGGAAAGCATTGTAATTTTTCTTCCGTCAGGCAATATTTCGTTAATCGGATCTGTCAAACATTCAAGCTGTGCGTTTACATTTTTGAACGAAATTTCAACACCTTTTGGAGCACCGGTTGTACCTGAAGTATAGATAATTAATGCTGTAGATTTTGAACTTCTTTGTCTCCATTTTGCGTTGTATTCCTCCGGCAGGGCATAAATACTTGTCACTTCTGAGTTATAGAATACTTCATCAGTTAAAAGAATGTGTTTAATAGAAGGAATATCCTTTTGCAGTTTTAACGCCATATCCAAATAATGCTGTGAAACAAACATTACAGTCGGTAAACAGTCTGACAAAATATTTGTAAGTTCATATTGTGACAATTTAATATCCAAAGGTACCGTAACGCAACCTGCAAGAGTTGATGCAAAAACACAAGCTCCGTATTCAGGTTTTGATTCTGACAAAATAGCAACCCCTTCACCTTTTTTGATTTCAAGTGTTTCAATCATGTATTTTGCAATTTTTCTTGAAAACAAACCCAAACCTTTATAAGTAAGCTCTTTCCAGCCATAACGGCTTCTGATACCAAGAGCTATGCGATTTTCATAATCTGCAGTCTTGTTTTCAATGTGAGATAAAATTCCGCTATTTCTGAGTTCCTTCTTTTCCCCACGCATAAATTAATTACTCCTTAATTCCAAATCTTTTAACACACTAAATAATATAGTAGTATTTTACAACCAAACCTTGTGAAATGCAAGCGGTGGGGGTAAATGTAGGGGGTAAATATAGGGGGTAAATGTAAGGGGATGGTAGTAAACTTTTTAGTAATTTGTTACAATAGAACAAGGAGTATATTATGATAAATGAGATAATCAATGAATATAAGGCCTTCAGCCAGGTAAGAGCAATTGCTTTCGGAGGCTCCGGAGCTGCTAAAACATATGATAAGATGTCAGATATTGATACGTACGTATTTGTTGAGCATGACATCCCTGTTTCAGAAAGAGAAAATATTGTAAAAAAATACTCAACAAAGTACGAAGTCGGGGGTGAGTATTTTGGTTCTGGCGATGAGTTCTTTGCAGACAAACTCGGACAGCAGCTTGATGTAATGTTTTGGAATACAGAGTGGTTTGAAAACACAATTAAAAATGTCTGGGAAAAACATTACCCCTCAAACGGATACACTACCTGCTTTTTATATACACTAAAAAACTTTGATATTAAATATGACCCCAAAGGCTGGCTCAAAAATCTTCAAAGCAAAATTGACTCACCATACCCGAAAGAACTGCAAGATAACATAATAAAACGTAATATGATGCTCATGAAAGACAAACCGTTTGCTTCGTACTATGAACAAATTGAAAAAGCCGTTAAACGTAATGATGAAAATAGCGTAAATCACAGAGTATCTGCCTTTATGGCAAGCTATTTTGATGTTCTTTTCGCTAAAAATGAACTTCTGCATCCCGGAGAAAAAAGACTTGTAAATTTTGCCCTCAAAAACTGCGGCATCCTTCCCGGGGGGTTTGAAGAAAATATTTCAAAACTCTATGATGCACAAAGTGCTAAAAAGCTTGAAATACTTGGTGTTATGGTGGAAAGTTTGCGAAAAATCCTGTAATATTTAAAATCTTGACATAGGCATGTTTTGATTTTAGAATCTTACTTAGGGGTAGGTGGGAGATTAGTTTTATAATATCAACCTCAAATTTAGGGATGGTTTAATGGCTAGTAGTTTGGAAGAAAGATTAAACGACATTACCAGACAGATTGATGAAGTGGAGTTCAATCTGAGAGTCTGTGCACGCCATACCCAGTTTATGCATGAGATGAAAAAAGTTACTGCCGATGATAAAGAAATGTTTACAGACTACGACAGGCAAATGGGACAAGATGCATACAAACGAATGATGATGCAGGAAAAATTAAAAAAACTTATGGAACAAAGTTTTGAACTGCAGGAAAAGATATTAAACGGAGAAGAGGATGACTAATCAGGAACACGAACAATGGAGAGAATCAAGTTTTAAAGCTATTATACCATTCATTGTTTTTGTTCTTTTCTATTTCGGTTTTTCTCTTTGGACAAGAGATTTTTCAAAAGTTCCTATGACAGTTGCTTTCATAATCTCTTCGGCAACGGCTTTGATACTTAACCATAAAGAAAAACTAAGCAAGAAAATAGAACTTTTTGCACTAGGTATGGGCAACAAAGACATAATGATAATGTGCCTTATTTTTATTCTTGCAGGTGCTTTTACTGCGACAGCAAAAGCTGTTGGCGGAGTTGATGCGGCAGTAATGATTGCTCAGCATTTTATTCCTTCACAGTTTATGGTGCTCGGACTTTTTGTAATATCGGCTTTAATATCACTTGCAATAGGTACTTCGTGCGGAACGATAGCTGCTATTGTTCCTATTGCAGTCACCATATCTCAGGCTTTGGGTTTTAACCCTGCAATCCTTTTGGGTGCAACCGTAGGCGGCGCAATGTTCGGCGACAATATGTCATTAATCTCAGATACAAAGATTGCCGCAAGCAGAACGCAGAATGTTAAAATGCGTGATGAGATGTTATATAACCTCAAAATTATTACAATTCCTGCAATTCTGTGTTTAATACTATATTCGCTTCCTCTGTTTACAAGCACAACGGGGGTAGATATAAGCCAGACTGTTTTGAATACTGACAGTTATATTAAAGTAATTCCGTATATTCTTCTTTTAATTTTCGGTATATCAGGAGTAAATGTAATGTTTTTACTTCTTATGGGAATAATCTTAAATACAATTATCGGAATATCTTACGGCATGTTCGATATATTTACAGCCTTTGCTTTTATCGGTGAAGGGACAACCAGTATGGCAAACACACTCATTGTTGCAATGCTTGCGGGAGGGTTGTTACTCCTTGTTCGTTATAACGGCGGTATTACATACATAATCCGCTCAACGGAAAAATGGATTAAAAACCAAAAAACCTGTGAAATCGGAATATGTTTTCTGGTAGGTATTATAAACCTGTTTACGGCAAACAATACCGTTGCAATTATAACATCAGGTTCAATTGTAAAAGAACTCGCTCAAAAATATAAATTAAAACCTGAAAGAGCAGCAAGTTTGATGGATACAACTTCCTGCTGTGTACAAGGTATGATTCCTTACGGCGCACAAATACTTATTGCAACGGCTCTTTCAGCGTCAATCGGAATGACCTCTTTTGCTATTCTAAAAGGTCTTTTCTATCCGGCTTTAATGTTATTAGGTTTAATTTTCTCAATATCACGTACAAAAGAAATAAAAGAATAGAAAGGGCCTCGTCGGCCCTTTCCATTCTTTTGATGAACTAAAGTGCAGTATTTTTAACTGCTATTTTTATTATTACTTATTTTTTTATGTTTTCAAGAGGGCAAGGGGTAAACTTTTGTAACGATTTTGGGATGGG
>ONVC01000042.1 GCA_900321205.1 uncultured Acinetobacter sp.
GTATATTAACCCGTGCCGAAGTTGAAAAACAAGGTGACAGAATCTTTATCCATCTTGAAGGAAATCGTTTTCTTTACAATATGGTAAGAACGATAGTCGGTACGCTTCTCGAAATAGAAGGTCATAAGCTCCCTACGGAGCATATGAAAGAAGTTCTTGAAGCACATGACCGCCGCAAAGCGGGGCAAACAGTAAGTCCATACGGGCTTACGTTAATGAAAGTAACTTATTAAAACTACAATGGAGAAAATAAAAATGCTTAATAAAACATATTCAGCAAAGCCTCTCGAAGTAGAAAGAAAATGGTATTTGATTGACGCAGAAGGAGAAATCCTCGGTCGTTTGGCTACCAGAGTCGCAAATATTTTAAGAGGAAAAAATAAACCTGAATACACTCCAAACGTTGATACCGGAGATTTCGTAATCGTTATCAACGCAGAAAAAGTGTTGGTTTCAGGCAATAAAGAAACAGATAAAATTTACTACCACCACACAGGTTATCCGGGTGGACTTAAATCAGCTTCCGTTAAAGAAGTTCGTGAAAAAGATGCAACTAAGTTAATTGAAAAAGCTGTTAAAGGTATGTTACAACACAATACCCTGGGCGATACTCAATTCACTAAGCTCAAAGTTTATTGCGGTTCTGAGCACCCACATGCTGCTCAAAAACCAATAGTTTTGGAAAAGGAGGCTAAATAATGGCAGACTTAAAAGAAATTATGGCTACAGGCAGAAGAAAATGTGCTATTGCTGTTGTTAAGCTTGTAAAAGGAAAAGGCAGGATTTTCGTTAACGGTAAAAAATTAGCTGATTACATCGGCAACATGCCATCAGTAGAAATGATGATTTACAGACCGTTAGTTCTTACTGAAAATCAGGACAAATTTGACGTAAGAGTTAAGGCTGTTGGCGGCGGTATCGTTGCTCAGGCAGCTGCTATCAGACACGCAATTTCAAGAGCATTGCTTAAATCTAACGAAGAATATAAGACTGTTCTTAAAGCAGAAGGTCTGTTAACTCGTGACGCAAGAGTTAAAGAACGTAAGAAATACGGCAGAAAAAGAGCTCGTAAGAGATTCCAATTCTCAAAGAGATAATTTTTCAAACAGTACTCAAAAAAAGAACTCCAAAAGGAGTTCTTTTTTTACCTCTTGACTTATATTAAGATATGTAAAAATAAATCTTTTATAATAACAATATTCAGATATCATCTGTTTTTATATTACTGAAAAATCAATATAAAGGTAAGTGTGAATGTATATAGATGATCTGAATCGCTTTAGTGCCACAAAAGTAAAAATTACCCCCACACAATTTAGAGGTGACAAAGTAGCTACTATTCCTGAAGACAAATCGGATACTTTGGAAATATCTTCAAAGAAAGAAAATAAAACTATTGGCATGTCTAGGGGCAAAAAGATACTTCTGGGTGTAGGCGGTATTGGTTTAGCAATATATGGTGCTCTCGTTACTCACAGAGCAGTTTCTCGTCCATCGTTAAATGCTTTGCAAAAAGATTTGTCAGAAGTATTTAAACGTAATGTATCAAAGGAAGAAATTCCGGATATGCTAAAAAAATACAAAGAGATTTTGAATATTGATGATGAAATAGAATTTTGCGAAAAAGCTTTTAAACAAATCAAAAAAGATTACGGATATGGTGATATAAATATTCCTTTAAAATTAGATAGCTCAACACAAGGTATGATAGGCGGAGGTTGGCACGGTGACGGTGATGGCTTTATAATTTTTTATAAGACTTTAATCAAAATATGCGGCGGAAAATTTGATAAACTGACAAAAGCAAGACTTCTTGATATATTCTTCCATGAATTTCAACATGCTAAACAAACAGAATATTGCATAAGAACAAGTCCTGAGAAATACTTGGAAGCATTAACAAATGAAAAATCTGCAAATAAAAATTATATTAATGGTATAAAAATAGCATTACAATATGATGCTTTCTTAGATAGGTATGCTAAACAATTCAACATGACACGTAAAGAAACAAAAGATAAATTAATAAAAGATTTACCAATTATCGAAACAAAAGGTTATACATATTTACCGGAATATGTTGATTTATTAAATAAAGAAGCTAAGTCTACGCAAGAAAAAATGAGCGCATATTTCGGCAAATTGGAAAAATTTAAACAGGGGAACGAAGAATACAAACAAGGTGAAAAATACATTGAAAATTACAAAAATTATATCTCACCGTTTGAAAATCTTGAGTTATACAGGACTCAAATTATAGAGAAAGATGCATATAATGCAGGTAAAATATCATATAGTATTCCTTACAGACTAAAATCTATATGGAACATTTTTGATAACAAAAAATACAATAATGGCGGACTCTGGTAAAAAACGATATAAAAATTTTATAAAATTTTTGTAAATTCTATTGCAATCAAAAAAAAATTATAGTATAACAAAAAAGTGAAAAATTAGTATAAGACAATAGATAAGAGGGTTATAGAAGTATGAACGAATACATAACAAGAGTTATTAATGATTTAGAGAAGAAATATGCTTATGAGCCTGAATATTTACAGGCCGTTAAAGAAGTTTTGTGTTCGGTTGAACATTTGGTTGAAAAACATCCTGAATACGAAAAGTTAGCTATATTAGAAAGAATGGTTGAACCTGAAAGAATTATATCATTCAGAGTTCCGTGGGTAAACGATGCCGGAAAAGTCGTTGTTAACAAAGGTTTCAGAGTTCAGTTCAGTTCTCTTATAGGTCCTTATAAAGGCGGTCTGAGATTTCACCCGACAGTAAACCAAAGTATTATGAAATTCTTAGGTTTTGAACAAATTTTCAAAAATGCTTTAACAGGCTTGCCTATAGGCGGTGGTAAAGGCGGAAGCGACTTTGACCCCAAAGGTAAATCCGATAACGAAATTATGAGATTTTGCCAAAGCTTTATGACAGAACTATACAGACACATCGGACAAGACGTTGACGTTCCTGCAGGTGATATAGGTGTTGGCGGAAGAGAAATCGGATATTTATTCGGTCAGTATAAAAGAATCCGTGACGCTTATGAAGGCGGTGTTTTAACAGGAAAATCAATCTGTTACGGAGGTTCGTTAGGAAGAACAGAAGCAACCGGTTTTGGCCTTGTTTTCTATACAAGAGAAATGCTTAAAACCAAAGGTGAAAGTTTTAAAGGTAAAACAGTTACAATATCAGGTTCCGGGAATGTTGCAATTTATGCCTGCCAAAAGGCTCAGGAATATGGCGCAAATGTTGTTGCAATGTCCGACTCAAACGGTTGTATATATGACAAAAACGGTATTGATTTAGCTCTTATTAAACAAATTAAAGAAGTTGAAAGAGGAAGAATTAAAGATTATTTAAGAAAACACTCAGACGCTCAATATATAGAAAGAACGAGTGATGATTCTCCTATCTGGACTATCAAAACTGATATCGCACTTCCTTGTGCAACTCAAAACGAAGTAACATTAAACTCTGCTAAGAAACTTGTGGAAAACGGTGTACTTGCTGTTGCGGAAGGTGCTAACATGCCTTGTACTCAGGAAGCAACAGACTACTTGCTGGAAAAAGGCGTTCTTGTAGGTCCTGCAAAAGCTGCTAACGCAGGCGGAGTTGCAACATCAGCTATTGAGATGAGCCAAAACAGCATGAGATATTACTACACCTTTGATGAAGTTATCGAAAAGCTTGACTGCATTATGGTTAATATCTTCAACGCTTGTAAAGAAAACGCTGAAAAATACGGCTGCGCAGGCAACTACGTTGCAGGTGCTAACCTCGCAGCATTTGATAAGCTTGCAGAAGCTATGAAATGCCAGGGTATAGTGTAGGTATAAATTATCATTTAAAACAAAACGGGCGGTTTTTGCAAAATGCAAAAACCGCCCGTTTTTACCTACAGTAACTCCTTTTTGTAATAAAAGTTTACAAAATCATCTAAAAAAAATGTAAAAATATTTACCCATGCTGACAAATATGTTATAATTGAGCCGTGTTTATTAGGGTGGGGCGGATATGCCCTCAGTGTAAGAAAGGAAGAATACGAGAATGGTTGAAAAGTATTCAGATGAGGATTTTGAGGCTCTTTTAACAAAGTATGACTACAAGTTTAAAAGGGGAGATATAGTACAGGGAGTTGTTTGTGCTTATGAGTCAGACGGGGCTATTGTTGACATAGGTTCCAAAAGCACAGCTTTTGTTCCGTCTTATGAGGTTTCGTCCGACAAAAAAGCTAAGGCAGAAGATGTGCTGGAATTAAATACGGAATATGAGTTTTTAATTACCCAGGATGCCGATGAAAACGGAAAGTTTACTCTTTCATATAAAAAGGTTGCAGCTGCTCATACCTGGTCTGAACTTGAAAAAATTAAAGAAGCTGATGAAACAATTGCCGCTAACGTTACTCAGGTTGTTAAAGGCGGTGTTATTGTTGATATATCGGGAGTTCAGGGATTTATTCCGCAAGGACAGTTATGTGCGAAAGAATCCGGTATCAGCGCCGGGGATAAAATTGAAGTTAAGATTCTTACACTTGATAAGGCTCAGAACAACCTGATATTATCAAATAAAAAGGTGTTTGAAACTAATATGGCTGAAACCAGAAAGAGTGTATTCTCCCAGGTCGAAGTAGGTCAGATTGTAAAAGGTGAAGTTGTAAGAATCACTGATTTTGGTGCTTTCGTTAACGTGGGCGGTGTTGACTGTCTTCTTCCTTTATCACAGATCTCATGGAAATGGGTTGAACATCCTACTGATTTATTAAAAGTAGGTCAGGAAATTAACGTTGAAATTATTGACGTAGACCATGAAAAACAAAGAATAAGCCTGAGTCTTAAAAACACGGAGCCTGACCCATGGATTAAAGCAGAAGAAGAACTTAAAGAAGGCGACATAAAAGAAGGTATTGTAACACGTGTTAAACCGTTTGGAGCTTTCGTTGAAGTACTTCCGGGTGTTGAAGCACTGCTTCCTCAGTCAGCAGTTTCAGCTTTGCAGAACAAAAACGGAAAAATGCTTGCAGCAGGAGATAAAATTGATACTAAGATAGAGAAATTTAATCCGAAAGATAAGCGCATTTCATTAGGTTTACCGACAGATGAAACGCCTAATGAATAGGGTATTCTAATTTATTCAAAACAGTTCTTACTGCCTCAGGGCAGAGACCTACAATATTTTCAAAACTTCCTTCAAATTTATCAAGATAATTTGGAGGAAGTTCTTGTATTCCATAACTTCCTGCTTTATCTAACGGTAAAAATTTATCTACATATTCATGTATCATCTCATCTGTCCACGGTGTGAATCTTACATAACTCGTGGTAGAAATTGTTGCAGCACGGTTTGTTCCGGTATTTATTGCACAAATTGATGTTACAACCATGTGAGTTTCAGCGGAGAGTTCAGTGAGCATTTTATACGCATTCTCTTTTGTATGCGGTTTTCCTAAAATTTTATTATGCAAAACAACAACCGTATCAGCCGCAAGAACAAGATATGCTTGTTTCCCTCGCCCTTCGGGATAGGGGTTAGGGGTGAGGGGGGTGTTTTTCTCCTGAATACGTCTTACAACATCAAGACACTTCTGAGTTGCCAAATCCTCAATTTTGTCATAAGAAAAAATATCATCTTCTAATTTTTCATCATAATTTGACGGAATAATCTCATACTTCAAACCCATGTCTGCCAGAATTTTTTTTCTTCTGGGCGAATTTGATGCCAATATTAAATTGACCACAAGCACCTCTTTTACATATACTTACTAAAATTTTCAAAACCCTTTTGGGTAAAACCTTTTATACCAAATCTGTTTTTTGAAACAACCTCCGGTTTATCAAAATTTGTAACTAAATCATCTATATATTTTTCCGCTTTCGACAATAAGCTTCTTAGTGACGTAAAAGTACCGGTTTGGTATTTAAAAATTTCACCTGACTCACTGTTAAAATTTATAAATTTCTTACCGATTTTCAAAGTACAGTCCGGAAGATCTTTTATTTTGCCCTCAGTCGGAAAAATATAAAAACGATTATCAATAAAACGCACCTTTTTTCCCATGCTGAGACTTGATAATATATAGGATGTAAATGATGTTCCATGATTATTTTCAGTATATTTTGTACCGTTATTCATCATTTCCAAAAGTTTTTGAGAGTTAGCTTGCATTTCCTGAGAAATAAATCTTTTTTTTGCAGATTCAAAATTTATACTTGATACGTTATTTACTTGCATTTACATTCTCCGTTTTTTTTAATAAAAAATGAAAAAAAAATATTTTGCTATATTAATATCCGTTTTTTATGAATTCTCTGTTTCTGAATTTTGCTCCCAATGAGTCTGCTATTCTTTTACATTCATCAATATTAATTTTATTAACATCGTCAAATCCTGTTACAACACTCATGTTAACCTCCATGCCTGCTTTTTTGCAGGAAGCTGCAAAATTTTTCATTTCTTCAAAAGCATTCTCTATTGAAGGTTTGCATATTTGATTATATTGTTCTGCATTATCTGAGTTTAAGCTTATTGAAACCGAATCAATTAAGCCTTTAAACTCTTCTGCAATATTTGTTTTATAAATAGCGTTCGCATGTCCGTTTGTATTTACTCTTATTTTTATTTGAGGGTAGTTTTTTCTCAAATATTCGCAAAAAGACTTCATCATATCTTTTTTTAAGAAGGGCTCACCATATCCGCAAAAAACGACTTCTTTTGCACAATCTTTGTAATTATTAAACTGCTCTATTATATCATTAAGAGTGTATTTATCATCGTGCCACATTTCTTTGCCGCAAACATCATCTTTTTGGGTACGAAGACAAAAAACACAGGAGTTTGTACATGCGTTTGTTAAATTTACATAAACAGTACTCGGCTCTTTTTCATTATTTATTGAATAAACTAAAGTGTACACAGTTTATCCCCCCTTATATTTGTTATTATACTATAATAATAGTTCAAAAAAATCTTAATTAGAATTATAGATAGAATGTCTGCTTAACACAAAATTTTTGTGTTCTTTCAATACTTTATTAATATCAGACGGCAATACAGAATCCAACGCTTCATTAGTTTTAATAATCTTTCCGTTTTTCAGAGAACTGATTAATGCTTCAATATTAGCGTAAGCCCAATGGTTGCAGGTTAACTCATCAACAGATTGCTGAGTTTTGGTATTGAATATAATCTTCTCTAATTTTGTATTTTTTTTGTGTGCTGACAGTACATTTTTTAATCGGTGATGAAAGTTCAGAATACCTGAATCAACATTTTTATTATGTCCTAACGAATCTAATATATACAAAACACCTTTATCTCTTACAAAACCTATAGTATGAAATGAGCCCTTAAAGCATCCTTCATTAAAAGTTATTTTTGTGCACCCGAAATCAGATTTCAGATTCGGAAATAAATCAGCTAAATTTTTTATATCTTCGTTTAAATATCTTTGAGAACATTCAGGATTAAAAAACATGCTTCCGAATTCAAAATTTTTCAAATACGTAAACAACGCCTCTGTCTTTTTGCGACATATCATTTCATAACTTTCAAGACCAAAAAACTTTCCCGGTTCAATATCCGGATTTAAAACAGGGCTTTTTTTTAATGCATACAAAATTTTTTTTATTAACTTTACAAAATCAGATGTAAAATTTAAAACTTCCGAATCTTTACAGAAAGATTGTTGTTTTATACAATCAGGTGCTTTTAGCTTTGGAAAAACTCTTTTTACACAAGGTTTATGCATAATGTCAGAAGCTATAATCATTTCTTACAGACTCTTTTTTGTAACACACAGTATTTAAATAAAATAAAAAAACAAAAATTTTTGCTATTTGGTAAGGCAGCATTAAGTTTTATGTTTAAAGACAAGAAAAAAGCGCTTATTTTAAAATAAACGCTTTTTTACTTTTATAGATTTTAAATTTATACACTAACTTTCATTGTGTTAGCAATTATTTCATTGAAGCTGTCAGCTTTTAAACTTGCACCGCCAACTAATGCACCGTCAATATCAGACTGTGACATTTGTTCTTCAATTGTAGAAGGTTTAACAGAACCGCCGTAAAGGATTCTGATTGAATCAGCTGCAGAAGCTCCAGCAACTTCTGATACAACGCTTCTAATCATTTTGATTACTCTGTTTGCTTCAACACTGTCACAAGTTTTACCTGTTCCGATTGCCCAGATTGGTTCGTAAGCGATAACCGATTTAGCGATATCTTCAGAAGAGATACCTGCTAATGCAGCTCTGATTTGAGATGCGATATGAACATCAGTAGAACCTGCTTCTCTTTGTTCAAGAGTTTCACCGCAGCAGATAATAGGAATAAGTCCGCCGGCGAGGATAGCTTTTGCTTTTTTGTTAATCATTTCATCTGTTTCTGAGAAGTACTGTCTTCTTTCAGAGTGACCGATAATTACGTATTCACAACCTGCATCTTTAAGCATTTCTACGGATATTTCTCCGGTGTATGCTCCTGAAGATTCCCAGTGGCAGTTTTGACCTGCAACAGAAAGTTTATTTCCGCCGCAGCCACAGTTACAAGCGATTGAATGTACCTGATTGATTGAAGTAAATACAGGTGCAATTACAACAGTCGGCAGCTGTACAGCTGTATAGTCTTTTAAATATGAGCTGATTCCTTCAAATAATGCCTTTGCATCTGCTTGAAGTAAGTTCATTTTCCAGTTTCCTGCAATAATAGGTTTTCTTGACATAATTTTTCTCCCTTACTTTTGTTAATACAATTGAATTGTAGAACAAACGGGGATAAAAGTACAGTATCTACAGAACAAAAAGAGCGGTATTAATAACCGCTCTTCAAACCTGTTTATATTTTTTATCTATAAAATATTAATCGCTATGCTTGGAGCCTGACCAGCCATGCCGTCAAGCGTAATCGAAGCCTGTTGTACGATATGTCCTTTCAGTTCGTTTGAAGAATCTGTCTCTAAGTCTATACCTTCAAAAGAAGAATCGTTACCTGTCATCATGTTAAACAGTTTTTCAAACAGAACATCCATGACATTTTGGGCATCAGCCAAATCGCCTTCCTGAACACCGAGCATATCGAGGAATTGATTAATCATTTCCCATGCTTCATCAGAGCTTACACCCTTATCAAGAAGTCCAGAGAGGTCAAAATCCATACTTGCATCAACATTTATCTGCAAAGAACCGTCTTCTGTATAACCTATTTCTATTTTTGCAGAACCGCCGATACTGAAACCGCTGCCTTCTATCGACATATCAACATCGATTGTTGCGAGCATGTTTGTAATTTCCGTATTTACTTCTTCTGTATCTTTTGAGTTCATCAATTCGAGAACATTAGGAATATCAAGACTAAAGTTGCCGTTAAACGGATTAATTCCGTTAAAGTTTGTATTATTACGTATATCTCTGATTCTGCCGAGTCTTGAATTTACTTCCTCCTGCACTTTATCAAGAAGTTCAGGAGTAACTCCTTCTTCTCTTGCTTGCGCAATAAGGTCTTTGATACTTTCACCCTCATTTCTCATTTGGGAAATGCCGTTCTGAGCAACAGAAATAATATCCTTAAAAGAGGCAATATTATTCATAAGCATATCAAATTGTGTCCCGGAAGTAGAAAGTCCGGGAATAAAAGCAGCAACATCGTCAGCCTGTCCTAAACCTTTTATTCCCCCATGTGCAAAGGGATGAAAACTTATTGATGGAACCCCATGGTTCATTTGTACCATTGATGATAAATTTGAGCTAATCGGATCCATTATATATTCCTTTCATGTTTGTTTTGAAGAATCAAAAATGCCACTACATCCTTAATACCTTTCGGATAAATTGTAATCCCTTACACATACTACCCGACATGTATTCACTTCCACATTTTATACCTGTTGTAACACTTTGGGCAAAATTCGTTACATTAGGTAATATTAATTTTCTATGCTCAAATTCATAAATTCTATGTCATCATAATCAACATAAGAAGTCTGCATCATGTTTCTTCCTGTTTTAACGGTCACTTCATTTAGTCCTCTTTTTACAAGGTTTGACGGCAGTTTTATTTTTTGTCCGTCACCGTTTATCTGAACATCGGCAATTTTATTTCCGTTAAAGAAAACCTGTGTGGGAGAGGCATAGGCATTCGGATGCCCATTCTGCCCCATAGACCTTGCGACAAGAGTGTCAATTCCTATAATAGAACCGATTACAAGATATACAGGAGAGTGTGTATTTATATTTTTAAGGTAAAATTTCTTGGTAAAAAAAGGACCGGTTGCAGAACTTTGAAACTCACCTGCGTTGGCAGAGTTGTTTGAAAAGCTGTTATCTCCGAGATGATGCATAGATGTATCAATAGCAAGATTATGTGCGTCAGATTTTTCTATCGTAACTTCGAGAGGGTGTTCTAACGATTTTTGCGTCACCGTCATTGAATATGGCTTATACTTTTCTTTTTGAACTGACATAATACTCGTTCCGTTAATTTGTGTATCAAGTTCAAAGTATCCGTTTTTATCTGTTCTCGTTTGGTATTTTTCTTTCGGAAGCGTTATCTTTGCATTCCCGACCCCCTCGCCTGTCTTTTTATCAATAACACGGTTTTGTGAACCGAAGCCGCGTTCCGAAACACCACCCTGAATTGTATCCCCAAAACAGGCGGAACAAAGATTAAGAATTAAAAATACGGATAACAATTTTTTCATAAAAGTATTATTTGAGAAAAAGCAGATTTATTTAATTGTCCATGAGGGGATATTTCATTTTTATAATTGCAATAATTTTATTTTTTTGATTTAATAATCGTACACACGTTTGCATGCCGATGTGATGGAATTGGTAGACGTGCCAGACTCAAAATCTGGTGTAGGCAACTACGTGTCGGTTCGACCCCGACCATCGGCAAATAAAAGAGAATCACTTTTGTGGTTCTCTTTTATTTTTTGAAAAACAGTTACCTTCGGGGGGAGAACCGACTTTTTCGGTTCGGCGGATTTCCGTACGGACGACACGAACAACTATAAAAACAGGTGAGTTAGTCCGGATAGCGAGGAAATTGAGCAAAGATGAACAGAAGGTTCTTTTGCGAAACTTTCCGAGCATGGAGGAAATCCAAGACACCCCGACCATCGGCAAATAAAAGAGAATCACTTTTGTGGTTCTCTTTTGTTTTGTGGAAAACAGTTACCTTCGGGGGAGAACCGACTTTTTCGGTTTTTTGCAAAATATTTTGTTGTATTTTGAACATTTTTTTGGTAATATTTAGAAGAATCAGCTTAACAAAAATTTACTTTACAAAGCTTAACATTTGGGAGGTTGGCTGGTAAATTTTCTGATTTTAAGGTTTTATAATAACCAAAAGAATTATGTGTGTAAGGAGAACATATGCAAATTAGTGCTATTGGCGTTACTCATTTGTCGGCATACCCTCAGAAAAGGTTGAACAGAAATGTAACATCACCAACGGCAGACTGTTTGAAAAACTCGCCAATGGTGATTTCTTTTAAGGGCGGAAATAAAGAGCATGTTCTTCACGTTGCGGGGGAAGCAAAACCTTACTTCCAGAAAGGCGGAGTTGCAACCGTAATTAACGATTACTTAACACTCAATAATGCATCTTCAACGGAAGTCGGGAAAGCTGTTGTTGTAACTCCTTATTATAACGGGCTGATTAAATATGCCGCACCTGACGAAAAAGCTGATGATTTATTTAAAGTCAGCGTTGAGCTTCCCAGAGTTCCGGAAGGGTTACCGGAAGGCCACCCGTTTAAAGACAAAGTAGGACAACCTATATATACAAAAAAAGACTTATCCTTAAACAAATTAAAGGATGTATTAATAAATAACAAAGACGACTGCTGGTTACTGGAAGAAGTCGCATCTAAAGATATGGAATGGGGTATGCAGGAAAATGCCCCAACAAAACTACTAAAAGTAGTTGAGAATGCCGGCAAAGGTCCCGTAAAGCATGATTTATTTATGGTATTTACGGAAGCAACGGCTTTTTATCCTGAACCTTATGCAGATAATCAATACTCTTCTGCCGTAAAACCTATTGTAAACTCATGGGGCGGTGACCCTTATGCCAAATACGATAAAGCAGTCGTTGAATACATGGAAGATATAAGCAAAAAAGTCGGAAACTTCGACCCCGGTACGGTTGTTTGTTCTGATTCACAAGCTGCATACGTTACACACTATATGGCTAAAAAGAATGCAGAAGGTATAGAGTATTTTCAGGGGAAAAAACCGATGCAAATCGGTCATAACCTTGGAGACGGATATATAGGAATAACCTCCGCCAGAAATATGATTGTAAACCTGGGTATATTAAATCCGCAGGAACTTAGAGCAATGGCAGATTCAGATGCTTTTAAAGAAGCAGTCGCAAAAGGCGGAAAAGCAGAAGCTGATTATTACGAAAAATTTTTAGCAAACATGAAAGCTAAAAATAAATTATCAGCTCTCAGTGTTGCAACGCACTACGGTAACACCGGATATTTACCGACCTGGGGTGTTGTTTCACAGGGATACGTTGATGAAATTGTTAAAAATAAAGAAATTGCCCCGTTCCTGTTTGAAGATATTAAAGACCTTCATAAAAAAGGTATTCTGGTAGGACGTACAAACCCGCTTAATATAAAAGACCAAAATGCTTTCAGCAAAACAGGTATGGAAAGCTTTGACAAGCCGCACAAAATTAAACTCAGAAACGGTAAAGAAGAGATTATAGAACCGCTGAAATTTTTTACTGAAGCTGACAGAGCAACTTTAACCCTTGAGCAGCTAAGAGAACAAAAAAGAGTAAATAAAATCAATTTCCTCAAAAGATTTTCGCAGGATTATGTCGGTGCACAACTGTTTAATGAAAAAGAAAACAAATGGGGTATTGCAGGAAGCGGTACAGCAAAAATCAGAGGAAAGAACATGCCTATCCTTTCAAATGTCAATATAGATAAATATATTGCCAAGCTTGAAAAAGGCGAAGATGTAAAATTTGTAACCTGCTGGGGCAGAGGTGACTTCCAGAAAGCCTTTGATGAAACGATAGAAGGTTTTAAACGTTACGTATATAATACGGGAGATGACAATGTTGTTCTTCTTATGGGCGGAGATTTAAGTGTAGATAAAGCAGAAGGACAAATCTTTAAAGACAAAGTTGAGTTATTCAAAAAAGACGAAAAACTTGCAGATAAAATGCTTTGTATGGATGACTTCGTTCCGGGGAGAGCAATGGCACAGGTTTCTGACTGTGTTGTTGTCGCATCAAGAACTGCACCTTGCGAACTTGTTGACCTGGAAGCTAAACAGCATTTATGCACACCGATTACTGCAAACGGACAAGGTTTAGGTCAAAAGAATTTTGACCCCGGAATTCCTGAAGAAGCGCATCGAGG
>ONVC01000040.1 GCA_900321205.1 uncultured Acinetobacter sp.
CGGTGTTATATTTTTATCGAACTCTATATCAACAGCCTCTGAGTGACCTCTGAATACCGGCACTCTGGCTGCAGTACAAGATATTTTTGTTGTTTCATCAAGATGTAAAATTTTTCTTGTCTCGTTTACAACCTTCATTTCTTCTTTTGTGTAACCGTTTTCACAGAAAACATCAATCTGAGGAATAATGTTAAATGAGATTGGTTTCTTGAAACATTTGTTTTCAAAATCTTTACCTTCAAGTCTTGCAGCTGTATCATCTCTGAGTTCGTTCATTGCTGCAAGTCCTGCGCCTGAAACAGATTGATATGTTGAAACGATTAATCTTTTTATACCAAATTGTTTTAACGGTTCAAGAACTAACATTAATTGCGAAGTTGAACAGTTAGGATTTGCAACGATTCCTTTGTGAAGTTTCAAATCTTCATCATTAACACCTGCAATAACCAGTGGAACATCTTTATCCATTCTGAAAGCAGATGAGTTATCAATAATCATAGCGCCGCGTTTAACAATCTCAGGTGCAAACATCTTGCTTGTTGAACCGCCTGCTGATGCCATAACTATATCAACATCATTAAAAATCTCGGGAACAGCTTCTTCAACAGTGTATTCTTGACCTTTAAAAGTAAGTTTTGAACCTGCGCTTTTTGCACTTGAAAGAAATCTGATACTTTCAAACTCAACTCCGAGTTCTTCCGTAATCTTCAAGATTTCTCTGCCGACTACTCCTGTTGCTCCTAAAACTGCTATTCTTGGTTTTTTCATAACTTCCTTTTGCTTTTACATAATGTTGTCTAAACCGTAGACAAATGATTTATGTTCGCTTACATATCTTATTGCAAGCAGAACTCCGGGCATGTAACACTCTCTATCTGTTGAATCATGTCTGATTTTAAGAGTTTGTCCGTTAGACCCGAAAATTACCTCCTGTGATGCCATGAAACCCGGCATACGAACGGAGTGTATATGAATATTATTGTATGAGTTTGCACCTCTTGCACCTTCTATTGTTTCGGTTTCGGTACAATTGCCCGACGCAAAATTTTCATTTACTTCTGACATCATAGCAGCTGTTTTAACAGCCGTACCTGACGGTGCATCTTTTTTCTGGTTATGGTGAAGTTCAATAATCTCAGCATTGTTAAAGTACTTTGCAGCTGTTTGTGCAAACTTCATCATAAGAACTGCACCTGTTGAAAAGTTAGGTGCAATCAAACAACCGGTGTTTGTTGATTCGGATAAATTCTTAAGCTCTTCGATTTGATTGTCGCTTAATCCGGTTGTACCGATAACTATGTTGATGTTGTTATTTAAACAATATAAAGCATTTTCGTATATTGACTGAGGCTGTGTAAAATCTACCAAAATATCAATATTAACAGAATCTTTTGCGTCTTTGATGGTTGCAAATTGACCGTTATTAATGTCAATACGTGCAACTAAGGTCATATCATCGGCTGAGTTAACTGCCTTGATTACCTCTTGTCCCATTTTCCCGTTTGCTCCGCAAACTGCTATATTGATCATACAAACAAGCCTCTTTTTAGTCGGTAATTTTATATTACCACAAAAAATGTATTTTGTACACTATTAATAAATGTAACAATATGATTTAGTTGCGTTATAAAAAATATATATGTGGTATATACAAGTATAATCTCTTTTCTTTATTTTCTCCTCCACTCCTTTATCTAACGAGTTAATGCCGCAGGTATGCGGCTTTTGTTTTGTGTGGGGGAAATGAAAAAGAAATTAAAAAATGTAAGATGAAAAAATTAGCAAAGTTTTTATCTGATTTATGCCACTATGAATATACAAACGGAGGTCCGTTCTTAATTTCAAAAAGAATGTTATCAGCCATGACTTTTAGTTCTTCCGGTGATTTGCCGTTCTTCTTTTGACTCAAAAACTCTTCACATAAGGGTTCTATTGCTGAATCTTTTTTTGCTTTGAAGTTTCTGAGCTCCGTTGCGACCAGACGTCTTTGCAGATTAAGTTCAATGTCTGCCGAATATTTTTTAACCTGAACTTCTTTAACCGCTTCAGAAGCAGCTTTTCCCCCGTAAGCAAGAGCCGAAATTCCTGCAATACCGAAGAACAGGTTTTTAAATTGCGGATTCTTTGGGTTCATAAGCCAGTCGTAAAAGAAGGATAAGTAATCATTAACGTGTGAAAAATATGTTATTTTGTTTCTTCCCGAGCCGCCCATCATCGGGTTAACTTTTTCGGTTGCCTGATTCATTGTTTCTTTCAAATGTTTTATGTATTCTTCTTTTTCCGCTTGCGGTATATTAAGTTTGTTTACAACCCGTTCAATTTCTTCGGGTTTTGCATAGACAGATTCAAGCATGTTTTCGATTAGGAGTTTGTATGCTTCTTTGCCTGATAATTTTTCTCCGTTATGACCTTCCAGATTATTAAGTTGTTTTCCTGAGTTAAACTCTTCAATTACTATATCGATTCCTTTTTTTGTGTTCTTAATTCCGTTTTTAATGAACTCGTCACTTTTTCTTATGTTGTGCGAAGCAAAATATCCTAGTCCGATAATAGAGGCAAAGGTCAATGCACTAACACCATACAAAAGAGCATTTCCTTTCGTTATTTTATTGTTTTCTGTGTTTGTACTTTCTTCTTTAAAACTAAGTTCATTTGT
Source organism: uncultured Acinetobacter sp. (assembly GCA_900321205.1). GTDB lineage: Bacteria > Cyanobacteriota > Vampirovibrionia > Gastranaerophilales > Gastranaerophilaceae > CAG-196. The sequence goes on from ONVC01000040.1 coordinate 2,657, forward strand.
AAACATTTTTGCTTTAGAAGAGAGCATGCTTCTTATTATTTGCAATTTTCCGGAAAAACTTTGGGTTTCAACTGCAATAAGGTTTTCCTGCAAATTTTTCTGAATGTTTGCTTCCTGTCCTTTTACCCAGACTTCTTTAAATCCGTCTATAAATATTTTCCCCATAAATGCCATAGAGCCGAGTGTAATTACGCCTAATGAAGCAAGGATTGTTTTTCTGTTTGGTGACTGAATCATGGAAAATATACTCTGGTGAATTTCATCATTGATGCAATGGTTTCTGGTAATACCCGGAAGCAGATATTCTTTTGAGGATTCTAATTTACCCTTAGAAAACTTTTTCATCATTGCCGTGAACCCCCCAAGCAATCCCATAACTCCGACTGTTATTCCGCATATAGGGTAAATGGGATTTACGGAACGGTTTTCTTTTTCTTTGAGTTTTTCCGGTAATTCGATTTGCTTTTTAGAGATTACAAGAGAATCATAAGTCTCATCTAATGATAAATTAGGGTCTTTGACAAACGAGTTTACAATTACTCCTTCTTTTACAAAGTAATTGTTTTTCTTCTGAGTGTTTGTCATATTTTTTTGTTGTCTTGTGCTTTCAAGATCCTGATTTATTTTCTGTATCATCTTTTTTCCCCAGTATTTTGTTGATGAAGGTTTTTAATCTGAAGAGTTTTTTATCCTCGTCAATTTTCGTTTCATCATCTTTTGTATTATTTCGTTTAAAAATTTTAAACAGAGATTCAAATTTTGATTTAACTACACTTATCAGTTCGGAAACTTTTTTTTCAATAAAAGCTTTTGCTTCACCGAATATGGCCGTAAGTTTATCCATAATGTCAATAAATTTTTCTTTTATCTGAGAGATTTTTTCGCTCATATTTGAGATTATATTTGGCAGATTTGCAATCGTTTTAATGACAGGAACGGCTATATTATTAATGAGTATGGCAACAGGTTTCAGGGGTAAAATTTTTTGGATACCTGCAGAAAAATCAGCCATTTTTTGAGCCATGCTTATTAATTTTTGCTCAAAAGCCCTCAGAGCTTCCGCTCTTTGTAAAAGAGTCTGTTCATGCAATTTTTGCTGAGCTTCTCTTGCTCTCATCATTGCACCAATCATAGCACATTCGTGGTAACTCATTTCTCCGGCTTTTTGGGGGCGTTCACCCGGTCTTAGCCCTCCTCCTCCCATTCCGGAACAGATAGGACACGCCCCCGGTGCTACACCATGCGGACATGTTCCGGCTTTATTTATATTTGTTCCCTGTACTGCATTTGCCAATAAAAAATCCTCTCTTGCGTTTTGCCGCAACAGAAGAACACACTAACCAAAATCTTGAATCGAGACTTGGTATTATTGAGGATTATTCCCTCACCCCTGGTATTCCGGCTTTAACGGTTGCGGCACAGTCGGGGACTTTCACCCCTGGTTTCCCGTATTTATTTTTCTCAATTATAGCATGGAAAATATTACCATGTGCTTTGAAGTTGTTTTGATTATATTTACCCCCCTTTATTATTTACGTATATATAATTTTTTGTTATAATCTTACGTAAATTATAAAGAGGGCTAATATGAATAAAAATCAATCAATCGGAATGTACGTAATTTTGGGTATTATGGTCTTGGCATTTATATCAATGCTTTTTGCAGGACCGACCTCAAGTACGGAAGAACTTTCTTATACTGCATTTATGCAAAAGGTAGAAAATAAGGAAATAAAGAGTGTTAATCTCGGAAAAGATACGCTTATCGCTGTTCCTTTAAAACAACCTGAGGCGAAGCAGTCCGGTATAAATCCTATATATGGAGAGATAAAGCCGCCGCAGCTTCAGTATAAGGTAGTAATCCCTGAGAACTCTGATGTTTTGGCAAAACTCGAAGCTAATAATGTAGATGTAAGTGCAACAAAAGCAGGGGAATCAGGTTCAATGTTCGGACTGGGCTCTTCAATACTGACAATATTGCTGGTTGTAGGTTTCTTCCTGCTGATTATAAAATCCATTCAGGCTGGCGGTGCTCAGGCTATGTCATTCGGTAAGAGCAGAGCAAAAATGCTTATGGATAACAAGGTTAAAACAACATTTGATGATGTTGCCGGTATTGACGAAGAAAGAAAAGAACTTGAAGAAATCGTAGATTTCCTGAAACATAGTGATAAATATGTAAAATTAGGGGCAAAGATACCGAAGGGGGTTCTTTTGGTGGGTGCTCCCGGTACCGGTAAAACATTGATGGCAAAAGCAGTTGCCGGTGAAGCAAAAGTTCCGTTCTTCTCTATAAGCGGTTCTGATTTTGTCGAGATGTTCGTTGGTGTCGGTGCTTCGCGTGTTCGTGATTTGTTTGAACAGGCAAAGAAACATCAGCCATGCATAGTGTTTATTGATGAAATTGATGCTGTCGGACGTCAGAGAGGCGCAGGTTTGGGCGGCGGACATGATGAAAGAGAACAAACTCTTAACCAGCTTCTTGTCGAGATGGATGGTTTTGATGAAAATACAAATATAATTATCCTGGCTGCAACAAACAGGCCTGACATTTTGGACAATGCACTTTTAAGACCGGGAAGATTTGACAGACAGATTGTTATCAATAAACCGGATGTTCTGGGCAGACAACAGATTCTTAATGTCCATGCAAAGAATAAACCGCTTGCAAAAGAAGTTGATTTAAAAACTTTGGCAAAACGTACTCCGGGATTTACGGGAGCTGATTTGTCAAATCTTTTGAATGAAGCTGCACTTCTGGCAGCACGTCATGATAAATCTGAGATTGAAATGCCTGACCTTGAAGAAGCTATTGATAAGGTTATGGCCGGGCCTGAAAAGAAGAGCAGAATTATATCAGAAGAGGAAAAAGAAAATACGGCATATCACGAAGTCGGTCACGCACTTTTGGCAAAATTGCTTAAAGATTGTGATCCGCTTCATAAAGTTTCAATTATTCCCAGAGGTATGGCACTTGGTATAACGCTTACCCTTCCAGAAAAAGACCATCTTACTATGAGAAAGAACCAGTTGTTGGACAGAATTACAATGATTCTTGGCGGCAGGGTTGCTGAAGAAATTATTTACGGCAAGGATAATATTACAACAGGTGCGTCAAACGATTTGGAGAAAGTTTCAGCTCTTGCAAAAAGTATGGTAACGACTTACGGTATGAGTGAAAAAATGGGTAATATGGCATACGGTAAGGAACAGGAACACGTATTTATGGGCAGAAATTTCGGTAATACGAGAGATTTCTCAGAAGAGATTGCCGCTGATATAGATAAAGAAGTTAAGAAAATTGTTGATACGCAGTACGAACTTGCAAGAAATCTTTTAACAGAAAACAAAGATATGCTTGAATATATTGCCAAAGAACTTCTTGAAAAAGAAACGCTTGACCAAAGTGAATTTGATGAGCTTATGAAAAAAGTTATAAAAATAAGAAACGGTGAGCCGGTAGATGAACAGCCTGCTGTTGAAACCGAAACACCCGTAACAGAAGGAGAAGAAAATAATGGATAGAGATTACATTGTTTTTCAGGAGTACAAAATGTACGCCGAACAAAAAGAAAACTTTATTGACAGAAACTTCAAAACAAACAGATTTTATATGCTGGTGATAGTAGGTCTTATTTTTGCTTTGATATACACCCATAATATTCTTTTTCTGAATAAACTGACTGCAACATTAGTTTTTGCTTTCTTCGGTGTTGCCGTAAGTTCTCTGTGGTGGATGAACGTCGATTCTTATAACACTTTGATTAAGATTAAATACGGTGATGTTATTGAAAAAATTGAAGAAAAACTTCCGATACATCCTTATACGGAAGAATATAAGAGCATAGAAGAGTTCAGAAACAGAAAAATATTTATGTTTTCAGATATTCAAAAACTGATAGCAATTATATCAGCATTATTCTTCTTTGCTGTATTTGTAAGCGAACTTACACCTATTTGCGTATCAGTATTTGATAAACTTGTTAAAATTAAAGGCGGAATTTAGGGTAATGGGGTTATCTCTGCTCTAAGATAGTTTTATTAATAGAAGGAAAGTTATGAAAAATAAAGAGTACAGTATAGCAGTTAACTGGAGCTATGTAGGATTATCAGTTGTAGTATTTTCAATTTTAACTGTTTTGGTAATGTACCTGCCGAATATGAGAGAAATTGATTCAACAATTTTGCGTTCAATAAGGCTTGCGCTCTCTCCGTTTCCGAGTTATATACCTGTTTTTATATCTGATTTCGGAAGAGCAAATTGCTATATGTGGCCTCAGATTACGGCTGCTGCTGTTCTAATTTCGCACAGATTGTACTTAAAAGCATTTATGCTGGTTTTGTTTTCTAACTGTGCACTGCTTCTCAAAGATTTGACTAAAAATTATATATGTCGCCAACGCCCGGATGGTTGTGATATATCTACATTCAGTTTTCCGTCGGGACACTCGGTTTTTGCAATGTGTTTCTGCGGAATTCTCATTTATCTTATTCACAAGTATGTAAGGAGTGATTTCTGGAGAAATATTTTAATAATAGTCTTTGGTTTGTGGATTTTTATGGTTGGTGTTTCAAGACTTTGGCTGGGTGCTCATTTCCCAAGCGATGTGATAGCAGGAATGTTCCTGGGATTTTTCTTTGTTAACCTGTATATAATTGTTGATAAATCAATATCACGCTAATTAGTGTATTTTTTCTTTGCGGAATTATATGTTAATACTTTGTAATCCTTCGGTGTAACGATAACTCTGATGGAGTTGTTAATGTCTGTTCTTAAAACTTTTGAGTTTCTGAGGGTTTCAATTGTGTAAACAGAAGGATGTCCGAACTTGTTTTCTCCTGTTGAAATTATTGAGTATTCAGGTTTAAGATAATCTGCCATCTGCTTGTTAATAACTCCGGCTGCGCCATGGTGTCCGACTTTAAGAACTGTAATATTCTCAGGTAATTTATTTTTGAGATGATTAAATGCTTTTACTCCGGCGTCACCGGTAAATAACATAGAAAATTTGCCATATGAGAGAAGAGTAATTACAGAACTTTCGTTATCCTCCTTGTTATCTTTAACAATATAATTTGTGAGTCTTAATCCGTCTCTATCGTATATTATCTGACTGTTTTCCACTTTTTTCAGGTTTGTTTTTCTCTCTTTTGCACTCTTGTATATTTCCTGTGCCTGAAGGGAACCATGGTTAATAGAGTTTACATAAACCGTATTTACATCTAAATTATTTAGTAAATCAACTGTTCCTCCGCAGTGGTCATTATCAAAGTGTGTTACAATAATAAATTTAAGTTTGTTTATTCCGTTATCTTTAAAATATTTGAGCATAAGAACTTCTGCCTGAGACTTTCCTCCATTGTATCCGGCTTTTCCCGTATCAATCATCATATATTCGTTATCCGGAGTTTTTATCATAAATGAATCTGCATTTCCGACATCAAAGGCTGTTATTTCCAAATTGCGATTGGGAACAGATATAGTTGAAATTAACAAAACCGATAATAAAACCGGCAGACAAATGCTCATTAACTTCATATATTTATCCCGGAGTTCTTTATCAAAAAATGACGTAATATTGATAAGTATTAAATAATAAGTTATTATCTGCAAAATGTGCGGATGAGTTGTTTTTAGTGTTGAATGCGGAAGTTTTCCCCAGAAGTCTGATATGTTTACAAGAGTTGTAATAAGAGGGTTTAATACCAGGTCAAAGCTATGACAGATAATATCAGAAAGTGGTTGAATCAAAGATAAAAGAGAACTTATAAATCCGCCGAAACTTATGGCGGCTAGAATAGGAACACTCATAATATTTGCAAAAACCGAATAAATACTTATGTTGTTAAAATAGAAAATCTGAACCGGGATTACCCAAAGCTGAGCAATAATCGGAATCGTAACCGAACCGATAATCCAGTTGACTATTCTGTATCTGCTTTGAATTAGATAAGGTGTCATCAGGAGCAGTCCGAATGTAACTATAAATGACAGCTGAAATCCGACATCATTCAGATACATAGGGTTATAAACAAGCATAAGCAGTGCAACAAAAGATAAAAGTGAAATACTGTGAGCATCTCTGTTTATAAGTTTTCCGACAAGAACAAACAAAAGCATTAATGCCGCTCTCACGACTGATGCTCCAAGCCCTGTCATAAGTACATAAGCCAAAACTGCGAAAATACATAAAATGATATTAATTTTATACGGAATTTTAAAGAAGTTAAGTATCAGGAAGAAAAACGTATATATAAATGCAACGTTCATTCCAGAAGCCGCAAGTATATGTAAAAGTCCTGAATTGATGAATGACTGTTTGATGTTTTTAGGCGGCGGAACCGCATCATCCCCGAAAACAATGCCGCCGAGTATTTCAATATTTGGTGAGGACAGGTAGGCTGAGTGTACGTTAAGAATACTTTCTCTGTAATTATTTATCTTTTGTAAAATTTTTTCCAAAAACATTTTATTGTCGGGAAGTTTTTCAAAACAAGGTATATCCGAATCTTTCATTGAATAAGGGTTATGACCGTAAAATACCGCATAAGTGTCAAAATTTCTCAGATAATTTCCGTAGTCAAACTGAGAAGGATTCCCTGCCTTAAACGGAACAGACAGCCTTCCTCTGATTTTGTATGAATCATAAATGTTGAATTTTTCAGCGGAGCTTAGAGATACCAAAACTTTTTCTTTTGAAAACTCTTTTACAAAATTGTCGTATTCGATTTTGTCAACTTTAAAATAAAACAGAGTTTTTTCATTATCTTTATTTTGCGGCACGGAAATTATTTTGCCGTAAATGGTTGCGTTAACAGGGGCAAGGTCAAGCAGATCATCAGTCGGTTTTATTCTGAGAGAAGTATTTATTATTCCGAAATAAAAGATTAAAGCCCATATAATAATTACCTTATAGGGAAAAAGGTTTTTCACCGCAGACAAAATTAATACAAATGTCAGAATGAAAGCAATAAAAACAGCGTTGTTACTTAATATGCCAAAAACAGCAAGTATATATATTCCGACTGAAACAAGCATTAAAATATTTTTGTTTTGACAAATGGCTGAACAAAAATTATTAAACATATTAAAATTTTAACATAAATTAAGTTATATTAATGTCTCTTGCAATAAGCCCTTAACCATGTATAATGGAATTGTCTTGAAAGAGACGGGAGATATTTAAAATTCCGAGTGAACATTCGGATTAGAAAAGGAGAAAATAAAATGACAGTAACTATTGAAGATTCATGCATTGCTTGCGGCGCTTGCGAATCAATTTGTGACGCAGTATTCTCAGTAGAAGATAAGGCAGTTGTAAACACAGCAAACATAGCAGGTAATGAAGATGCAATTCAAGAAGCAGCAGGTGCTTGCCCTGTTTCAGCTATCGTAGTTGAATAACGTAGCGATATAATTTTATTAAAAGAGCGTTTTTTATTAAAGACGCTCTTTTTTGTATCGTATGTTTGTGATAATGTTTTCTGAGGTGAGGAGAAAAACATGAATAATAATCAGTCAATATATATAAAAAAAGAAGTTATGGCACGTTTAATCGAGGCATATTTGTCAGACGATTTTCCTGAAAATACAAGATTAATCCCTTACGATATGCGTCCTACGGGAGCCGAAGTTCCTTACAGATGCTGTATCTATAAAGAACGTGCAATTCTTAAAACACGACTGATTGCAAACCTGGGATTCCCTCTTGAGGATGATGACGAAAGAGTTAATCTTACGACTTATGCCAAAGAAGCAGAAGCAAGAACACAAATCAGCGATAAACACCTGACGGTTTTGCAGCAGGCATGCAAAGGCTGTTCTTCTAACAGTATTTTTGTTACTGATATTTGTCAGGGGTGTGTTGCAAGACCTTGTACAAATGCGTGCAAGTTTGGTGCTATTACGGTTGGTGACGGCAGAGCAAAAATTGACCCGGAAAAATGTAAAAAATGCCAGATGTGTATAAATGCCTGCCCGTATCACGCTATTGTTAAACTTTCTGTCCCCTGCGAAGATGTCTGTCCCGTAGGTGCAATTAAAAAAGACGAAACTGGTTTTGCTTCAATAGATTTTTCCAAATGTATAAGCTGCGGAAAATGTATTTCCGCTTGTCCGTTTGGCGCAGTTCACGAAAAGAGTGAAATTATTGACATTTTAAAAGCAATGAAAAACGGTAAAAAAGTAATTGCAATGATAGCTCCTGCCGTTGCAGGACAATTCAGAGGAAATCTTTATCAGTTGAAAACAGCAATTAAAAAAGCAGGTTTTTATGATGTGTATGAAGTTGCAAAGGGTGCAGACAAAACTGCAAGAAATGAAGCCAGAGAGTTTGTAGAAAGAATGGGGGAACCTGATGCAACCTGGGATGCTATTCACCCGATAACTGATTCTGAAGAAAAAGGTGAAAAATTTATGACAACTTCCTGCTGCGCAGGATATATTCAGCTTGTAAATAAGCACTTGCAGGAAATTAAACCGTACGTTTCCGATACGCATACTCCACTTTATTACACATCAGAATACGTAAAATCAATTATGCCGGAATCTGTTACTGTATTTATAGGACCTTGTGTTGCAAAACGTGTTGAAGGTTCAGAAAATCCAAATGTTGATTTTGTAATGAGTTTTGAAGAACTTGGTGCTCTGTTTATGGCGAAAAAGATTGAAGTTAGTGAATGTGAAGAAACTCAGTTTAACGAAGAAAGTTCAAAACAGGCTCGTAACTTTGGTGTAACGGGCGGCGTTGCGGAAGCTGTCAAAAAAGCTTTGCAATACGAAAACTCAGTAAAGCCGCTTGTTATAAGCGGACTTAATAAAGAATCAATCCGTCAGTTAAAGAAATATGCAACAACAGGTGTTTGTGAGGATGGATGCAACCTTATTGAAGTTATGTGCTGCGAAGGTGGATGTGTTGCGGGTAATGCAACTATTAACAATGTAAAAACCGCCAATAAACAGATAAAAGAAGTTATCTCAAAAAGCCACGACATTGAAAAAATATAGGGGCAAGTGTAAATATAGATACGGTCATTCTCAGGGCTGCAATTTTATAATGCCCGAAGAATCCCTATAAGTTTGGTTTATTCCTGAATCCTTTATTTTTGCTTATTGTTCTGCCAATTGCCCTGATTTTTCCTTCAATGCAGCCGCGGCATTTCTCCGGTTGGTCATTTATGCATATTTTCCCGGGATATATTTCATACTTTGCTCTGTATTCGGTTGAAGTTACATTCGGCATAACAACATTTGCACCGCTTTGCAGGGCTATTATTCTTCCCTGTGGGTTAAGTGTTTCCATTGCGGTTGTTGCAGGAATGTTAATATTCGGAAGATTTATTCTTGTTAATGCCATAACTTTTAGAGCTAACCAAAAATCACCTTTTGAAGCATCTTTGAGTGGTGTTTGTTCATGGGGAATAAAAGGACCTATTCCGATCATATCTGCATCAATTTCTTTAAAGAACAAAATATCGTCTGCCAAGGATTCTATCGTTTGGTTGGGAAGTCCTACAAGACAACCCGTTCCTGTTTCAAAACCCAATGATTTTAAATCATATAAACATCTTTTCCTGTTCTCATAGCTGGCATGGGGGTGCATTTCTTTATATAGATTTTCATCTGTTGTTTCTATTCTTAAAAGATATCTGTCAGCACCTGCTTTTTTAAATTCCTTAAATTCGTCATAAGTTTTTTCACCGATGCTCAGAGTAAGCGCAACATCAAATTTTTTAATCTCACGGATTATTTCTGTAATTTTATCTGTGTCATAATAGTCATCTTCTCCGGATTGCAGAACAATTGTTCTGTAACCCAGATTGACAGCGTTAGCTGCTGTGTTTATGATGTCATCTTTTAATATTCTGTATCTTTCAACATCTTTATTCGGTGAACGCAGACCGCAATATTTGCATTGACGCTTGCAGATGTTTGAAAACTCAATTAATCCTCTTAAGTGAACTTTGTCACCTACATTTTCTCTGCGGACTCTGTCGGCTTCCTTATAAAGCCGGTTATTATTTGAATTATCTGAAAGTATTTCTGTCAATTCTTCTTTATTCACGGAAAATCTCCAATGCTCGGTCCAATATTCCGTTCATATAAGCAATTGCCATACCATAATTAACAACCGGAATATTCTGTTCTTTTGCTCGTTTTATTCTGTTTTTCATCTCTGCTTCATTTAGCATACAACCGCCGCAGTGAATTATTAGTTTGTATTTTGATAAGTCTGAAGGAAATTCACCACCCTGAGTGAACTCAAACTTAATATCCTTACCTGTATTTACCCCAATCCATTTCGGGAGTTTCACTGTTCCTATGTCGTTACATTGTCTATGATGTGTACAACCTTCGGATATCAGAACTTTGTCCCCGTCTTTGAGTTTAGATATTGTTTCAGCTCCATCTAAAAGAGTTTGCAGACTTCCTTTATAGTTTGCCATTAGTATTGAAAAAGAAGTTAAAATTATGTCCTCTGGCACAATTTCTTTAACTTTGTTAAAAGCCTGAGAGTCTGTTATTACAAAGCGTGGTGTTATCGTCTTTAAAATTTGTTCAAGTTCTTCTACCTGAGTGCAAATTGCAGTTGCGTGAGCATCAAGACACTCTCTTAAAACATTTTGCTGGGGAAGGATTATCCTGCCTTTTGGAGCGGATTCATCAATCGGAATAACAAGAACAACAATGTCACCCTGATTAAGTCTGTCACGAATGATATATTTTTCTTTCTTGTTTTCATTAATTATATGCCCGAGTTTTTCTCTGAGTTCATTAACTCCTTCGCCTGTTTTGGCAGATATTTTAAGCACCTTGTAGCCTAAATCTTCCCAAATAGAAAGACGGCGGTCTATTTCTTCAAACTCAGCCTC
>ONVC01000039.1 GCA_900321205.1 uncultured Acinetobacter sp.
TTTACAGATTTAACTACGAAATGCTTCCGCAATCATTTAAAATAATTGCCCCAGTGTTAGCTATTCTGGCTTTAATCAATATAATTTATACTGCTTTTGTCTGCTATGCCCAGACTGACATAAAACGAATAGTTGCGTATTCAAGTATTTCAAATATGGGGCTGATACTTTTGGGTTTGTGTGCCATAAACCGGATCGGTCTTACTGCATCAGTTTTTCATATGGTATCACATGGGCTTGTAACCTGCGGTTTGTTTATGATAGCAGGTATTGTATATCTCAGATTTAAAGACAGAAACATCAATACGTTGCAGGGTGTTGCGGCTGTTATGCCGAGATTGTACGGCTTTGCAGTTTTGATAGTATTGGCGTCAATAGGTTTGCCTCTCTTTGCTCCGTTTATAAGTGAAATTTTAACGGTTATCGGTGCCATGAATTCTGATATTTCGGTATTCATAAGATTTGCGGCACTGTTCTCTCTTCCGCTTTTAATTCTCAGTTCTTGTTATATGCTTAAATTCCTTCACCGAAGTTTCTTTGGAGAGGTAAAAGAAGAATATTTAAAAGTTAATGATTTGTCCGTTCACGAATTTTTAGTTTTGGCTTCGATTCTGTGCGGACTCATAATTTTCGGCTTGTATCCGAATGCAATAATCGGAATGTTTAACTAGGGATAAGTAAAGGTAGAAAATGATAAACGATATTTTTAATATATTATTACCGCAGTTTGTATTGGGAGGTTTTATACTTCTTCTGTTAATACTGGGAATGATACTTTCACCGCGATTATACAGATATGCAAGAATAATAGCCGCAACGGGAATTTCATTGTCGGTTGTATTTCTCTCCACTGTACAAACAGAACCACAGTATTTTGGTTTCAGAAACTCGATAATGTCGGATAGCTATACGCTTTTGTTTGATTTTATTATCCTAAGCTGCGGCTTTTTGATTACACTTTTATCCAAAAATTTGGTTAAACGGTGCAAAAGAAGTGCATATACTTATTTTGCAATACTATTGACAGCTGTATTTGGTGCTATGAATATAGTTTCGGCAAATGATTTCTTGACTTTGCTTGTATCTGTTGAGCTTTTGGGTTTTTCTACATACTTTTTGATATCGGTATCAAAAGGTTACCATTCAAAAGAAGCTGCATTTAAGTATTTAATTACTTCTGCCGTTTCAACCGGAATTTTCCTGTTTGGCGTTTCGTATCTCTACGGAATAACGGGAAGTTTAAATTTTACAACGATTTACGAGTACATAACACAAAACGAGACTTCTCTTATTTATACTGTATCAGCAATAATGATTATACTCGGTCTTGCTTCAAAACTTGCAGTATTTCCTTTTGCAAACTGGGTTATTGATGTTTACAAAGGTACGGAGACCTCAACTCTTGCTTATTTATCAACAATACCAAAGCTTGCAATGTTCGGAATAATATGCAGACTTTTGGTATTCCCGTTAAGCAACAGTTTTGAAATAGTCTTTATTATAGCTGTTCTTTCATTAATAACAGCTTTTTGGGCAAACACTTATGCAATAAGAGAAAAAAATGTCAAAGTGATTCTTGCCTGCTCTTCATCAGCTAATGCTTCGTATGCATTATTAACGGCAAGTCTGGTTTCTGTATATAATCTTTCAACGGTTATTTTTTATCTGATTTGCTATGTAATAATAAATATAGGTGTTTTTGCATATCTTAATATGTACGGTGATGAAAAATCTTTTGATATTAATGCTTTTAAGGGTGTATATCATATGAACCATGGTTTCACCGCTCTTTATGCCATTTTGATTATAGGATTGGCAGGCATACCGATTACGTCAGGATTTATAGCAAAAATATATTTGTTTACGGCAATTGCTAACTCAGGACTTGTGTTTACTCCGTTTTTACTGGGCTTATTGCTGCTGATGGTTGTCGCGTTGTTTTATTATCTTAAAATTTTGCTGCCGTTGTTCTCTGTGTGTGACAAAAATACTCCGGTAGAAAAATTCAAAACAAATTTTTCACAAAAATTTGTTGTTGCAGCATCGGTTATTATAACACTGTTTCTGGGTATGTGTCCGGAAATGCTTATAGAGTTGTGCAGGCTTATAGCATATAATATTTAAGGTCATTAATTTTTCTTTTTCGCATTTTTAGTGCCGATTTTCCCTGCAATTTTTTTCGCAAAAACCTTAACCTTAAGAATAGGTTTACTTTCTTCTTTGCGTTCTTCCTGAGGTTTTTGCTTTTCGCATTTTCTCATAAGTTTATATTGTTCATTTAAATCGTATTCCGGAGGTAAATTATATTCTCTGACGGTTTTGAATAAACCTGTCGGCTTGTTTATCATCTTTTGTGATTTAAACTCGTTAAGTTCGTCAACTCTTAGTTGTAAATTTGCATCTCTGCAATATTCCAAAAACTGTTCTTTTGCAGCTTTGTTTTCTTCTGCAGTGAGCGGTTTCCACAGACTGACAAGTTCGTCATATTTTTTATCAAGCTGTTTTCCGTCAAAGAACTTAAACCGTTTATCATCAAAACTTTTGCCATCGCTCATGCGTGCACCCATAATCTGAAGCTCAAAAGGTCTTGAACCTTTTTTGTTAAGCTGGAGTAAAAGGTGAAGAGCGCAATAGTTACCTTTTGTATATCTGGGAAGAGGTCTGTCAATTAAAACTATATTATCGGCATTTTCCTCTGCTCCGTTGATAACCTGTTCCTGTATATCTTCCAGTTTGTCCAAAAAAGTCTTAGAGACATAGTCAAATGCTTCCTGCTCTTTTTGTGTCAAACCTTTGATGCCGGAAGGTCTTTGGAGCTCAATTTCTTTAAGTTGTAATTGTCCCATTTTTATGAACGGGATTAAACGGTCTAAGACAATTTCTGTATCCTTTTGTCCTGTTTTATGATTCATAACGATTTTTACACCGTTAAGGTCTGTCATGTTTTCAAGAATCTCTTTTACCGAAGTCCATTTTCTTGTTGCGCTTTTTTCCATTATAGATACTACTGACTTTGCACGGTCGGATAATTTTAAGATTAAATCTTTTGCAGATGTTCCATCCTGCAGGTCATCAAAAACAGTATGTATAAAATTATGTATATCTTCTTGCGGTTTAATAATTTTTTCTCTTATTACCTGCGCAGTTGCGTATGTAACACCCCATGTACGTTCTCCGCCGGAAAGTTCTTTTTTTGTCGGTGCTGTTTTTGCTTCATCCAGAAGCCGCAAGTTTCTTTCTGTACGGGCTTTTTTTCTTGCCAGTGCGGCTTTTGTTTCATTAATAATTTTGGTTCCTCTGCCTTGAAATGAAACGGTGTCATGTTTAAGCGGCTCGGCAAATTTTACCGGTGAAACAGTACGGTTCGCTAAACCGTTTATTTGCGGCATTGTAAAAAGCTGTATATTTGAAATTTTGTATATAATCATTATTTCACCTTGTAAAATCTGTTGTACATATAAAAACTCAAAAAAAATTTTTTTGCTATTTCGTACTAATTATACACTCACGGTTTCTTCTATTTTATTCTCGAACCCGGTATATTCACAAATTTGTCTTGCCCATTCTTTTATGATTTCATCTTCCGGAAGTTTGTAGGATATCGGAGTTCCGATAGTTGCCGTAAGATTTTTCTCAAAAAGCTTGTGGGCGTAGCCGTCAAATCCTTTTATACCTACAGGCACAATATCTGCTTCAAACTTTTTGGCAAACATTATGAATCCTTTGTGTATATCTTTGATTACGGGCTCTTTTATGATTTTTCCCTGCGGAAAAATTCCGAGTGACCAGGTTGTGTTAAAAATTGATTTTATGGTTTTAAAAGTTGCAATCTCAGGCTTTTCTCTGTTAACCGCAAAAGCTCCCAAAATATGTACCAGAAAACGCAATAATTTGTTTTTATCCTCAAACAGTTCCTTTTTAGCCATATATGCAACGCATTTTCCTACTGCAAGAGAAACAATCGGAGGGTCAAGATATGACACATGATTTCCTGCAAAAATTACACGTGAAGTTTTCGGTACATTTTCACGTCCGTAAATTTTAAGGTTGTACATGTATTTGGTGACAGTCCACACAACAAATGTCACGAACGTTTTATAAAACAGCATTCGCCAAAAGCCATAATCTTTTTCTGTTCTTCTGTTGTAATTTTTTCCTTTTGTTTTTTCTTCTTCTGCTGCCATTGCGTATCCTTGTTAATTATTGTTCGCTTGGTATATACTTGAATCCTGTTAATTCTTGTATTGATTTACCCCATTTATCTACCATTTCATCAATATTATCAGAATAAGGGATTACTTCACCTATATTTACTATTATTTTTCCGCTAAACGGAATCCTTCTGGCAACTTCTGTACCCGTAATACCCATTGGCAAAATACCGCACTTGTTGATTTTAGCAATATTTGCAAAACCTTTTGTTATATTTTTAATCTCGCCGTCCAGCTGTCTTGTGCCTTGTGGAAACATTCCAAGCACCCATTCTGTATTTTTGATAGCTTTGACTGTTTTCAGAGTTGAGACGCTGACTTTTTCTCTGTCAACAGCAAAGGCTCCAAGCCAGTCTAACCACCATCTCATAAACGGATTTTTAAAAAGTTCTATTTTAGCCATGCAGGCAACACCTCTGTCCATTACAGCACACATCAGAGGAGGATCAAGTGTTGATAAGTGATTTGGTGCTATTAAAAAGTTGTTATCTTTTGGTATATTTTCTTTTCCGTGAACTTCGAGTCTGTAAACAAGCTTAAACCTAATCATATAAAATACGTGAGTTACCAAGAAAAGGAAAATTCTTCTCCATTTATTATAAAATGCTGCATCTCTTAATGCATAATTTTTATTGTTTTTTTCTGTTTTTTCGGACATAATATAACTCCCCATCGAATACAATTTTACACCAAACATATTGGGTAAAAAAGTTACGATTTGCTATTTTCTTTCTTATCTTTCGGCTCTTTATTTTCCTCGTCTTCTGATTCTTCTTCCTCTTTTTCCTCTTCTTTCTCTTTTTCTTCCAGAATGTCTTTAATTGTTTTCTTGTGTTTGTTTGCGTTCAGGACGCTTGCAACATTTGTCATAGCTAGAGAATTAAGAGTTGCTCTTAAAAGGGCGCTTCGGTCCACATAGGGTTCATTATAGAGATTTTCCCCGTCTTCTTCGCCTTCGGCAGGGGGAAGGTACATTGCCTCTGAACCGTATTTGTCCTGGCTCATCTTTGCAGCTGTTCCGGAAGGATCGCCGCTTTTGAAGTTAAAAGCGCCGCCAATACCATAAAAACCTGCTGAACGATTATCTACCACTACTTGACCTCATGCATGAAGGCATCACTACATAAAAATACCCTCATAGTGTAATATAACCCCTAAAAAAATAATTTGCTATTGTGTAAAGAAATTGTTACAAAGATATTATATCAAACCTTCGCACAAAACAAATCGCCCGAGCGGAACAACTTCTGTATATTGTTTAAGAGAATCCGTAAAGCATTTGTTTTCACAAAACCCGCCTGAAAGGTAGATTTTATCGGGACGTTTAGCAAAAGTCCAGGCGTTATATGCTATTCCGTGAACAAATTTTGAGATTGCTTCGGCAGGTTTTATTCCGTTTGATATAGAATCCATGATTTTTTCCATACCAAAAATACCGCATGTAACCGTAAACTTTTCGTTATCATATTTTAAATCATAAGGAGTAATATCATAAAATTTTGTAAGCATCTCAACTGTTGCACCTGTTGAGCTTGCACAGGAAGTATTCCAGTCCATGTCGTGGAATTTACCGTCTTTAAAGTTTATCCATTTAGCGTCACGGCTCCCCAGGTCTAATACTGTTGCATCAGGGCTTACGCCTAATTTTTTCGCTCCGTTAGCAAGTGCAATTATCTCGTTTTCGCTTGCGTTTGCCATGTGACCGCAGGAGCGTGTCGGGATAATATTCTGTTCTTTTATTATATTTGACGGCAGGATATAGTAATTTTTCCCATCAAAATTTTTCAGGCAAAATTTTTCATCTAAGATTTTGTCTTTGGAAATTACTTTTGAATATGTTGTCCCTGCGTCAAGATACACTGTCATACCACAAGTTTAACAGAAAGGGGTAAATATATAAAGCGTTTTTTGTTTCAGGGCAATTTTTTTAAATAAAAATACTTTATATAAATAAGAAAGAGGATATGTATGCCGACACCAAAAATTGATATGAACTTGTCGATTGAGAAAAACCTGAAAATCATTTACGGCGAGGATTATAATTTGAACTCAAAAGCGGAAGCAGAATTAGCGGAAGCCTTCTTGAAAATGGCAAAACCCAAGATAAGCGGTGACGAGTTGCGTATAAGCGGATTAAAACAAGCTCTTGATAACTATTACGCAATCGGTGAAAGCGCTGTCCTTTTACACTATACCAAAGTTGCTTACCGTTATTTGGCAGATAAAGGCGAAAAGCTTTATGCCAAAGTTCAGAATTATATTAATAAAAACCAGGAAAATATGCTTGCACAAGAGAGATGAGCTTAGTCTATGTGCATTTCAGGAAGGGGATTTTTTCTTAGTGTTTCAAATATATTGACCAGTCTGTCTACAATTTGTTCTAAGGTTTTTGGTCTGTTGTGAGTATAAGAAAAATATCCGTGTGATTTTAAATTTGGCTTGTTCTGTTGCAAAATCTGAAAATAATCATTATTGAAATACGAAATGTCATCTTGTTTAAGAATGAGTTCCGGAAAATCTTTTGTTCTTTCTTCAAACATTTCAAATACTTTCGGATTTGTAATTGTATTAGGGTACGGATATAATTTTGCACCAAAATTTGGACTGTTTGTTAATTGGATTCTGTTAATTTTCAATTAAATTTACCTCAAATATTTACCCCTGATACTTACCCCTGAGATTTACCCCTAGAACTTCATAAAGTTCATGTTGTGTTTTTCTAAATATGCTTTCAGGTCACGTTTAATTTCGGGAGCCAGAATATAAAGAACTATTACGTTCGGAATGCATAATGCAATCATCATTGCGTCAGTAATATCAATAACTGATTTAACGTTCATAACAGAACCGATTACGATGAAGATACAATAAATCAGGTTAAACGTCAGAACACGTTTTTTACCTTCACCCAAAAGGAATGTCCATGCTTTCTGACCGTAATATGCCCAGGAAATCAGCGTTGACATGGCAAATAAAACCGCAATTAAAGAAAGTATAATCGGGAAGAACGGAATAACTGACTGGAATGCATTTGAAGCAAGTTCAATACCCGAGATTTCACCAACGGAACTCATATCAAGAACCCCTGATGATACTATTGCCAGAGATGTAAACATGCAGAGAACACCTGTCAAGAAAGTTTCAAGTAATGCCACAAAACCTTGTGAAACAGCTTCTTTTGTCTGAGCGGTTGCGTAAACAATTGCAGCAGCCCCGGTTCCGGCTTCGTTAGACTGAACGGAACGTCTCAGACCGATAATTATTGTTCCGAAAACGCCTCCTGCAACTGCTGTCGGGTGGAATGCCTCATGGCAGATAAGCGATACTACGTGCGGCATGCTCTTGATGTTTGCAAAAATAACGATTAATCCTGAAATAATATATAAAATGCACATAGTAGGAGTTAGGATTGTTGTAACTTTTGCTATGCTCTTAATACCGCCGACAACGACCATACCGATAAGTATTGCTGCTATCAGACCTATTACCCAGGTAAAGCCGTGGAATATACTGTGTTCACCACCGGTAATAAATACTATTTGGTGTGCGGTTTGGTTTATCTGAATCATATTTCCGCCTGTAAGTCCTCCGCCGATACAGAGAATAGCAAATAAAAC
Organism: uncultured Acinetobacter sp.; assembly: GCA_900321205.1. Classification (GTDB taxonomy): domain Bacteria; phylum Cyanobacteriota; class Vampirovibrionia; order Gastranaerophilales; family Gastranaerophilaceae; genus CAG-196. The sequence goes on from ONVC01000039.1 coordinate 7,829, forward strand.
GGATAAAGGCTGACCTAACCAGCGCATTTTTCTTCTTGTAAGGCCGTGAGCTATATAGTGCATCGGTCCGCCGGATACAGAGCCGTCAAGGTTAAAGCGTCTGTATTTAACAGCAAGAGTTGCTTCAACAAACTTTATTGACATACCCAAAAGTGCTCCGGCAAAAATCCAGAATGCTGCTCCCGGGCCTCCTATTGAGATAGAGATAGCAACACCGGCAATACTTCCTATGCCGATTGTGCCGGAAAGTGCTGTTGCAAGAGCCTGAAATGATGAAACTTCACCGCTTCCGTCACCTTTGTTGACAGGTTTTGATACTACTTCTATAGCGTGTTTGAAGCCCCAGATAGCCATTCCTCTAAAGTATATAGTGAAAAATATACCGGCTATTAAAATCCAGAATATAATCAAAGGCACTTTACTTCCGCAAATTGTTACGGGAAAGAAAATTATGTCAGCGACGAAGTCAGAAACAGGCGCAATATGTTTGTCCATGAATTCGTCAACGTTCATTGCACAAACGCTTTGCAAAGTTGTTAACATTGTGAACATAATCATTAAAAATCTTGTCATAATCTTCTTCTCTTTTCCTTTTGACGTCTAGTGTATTTTTTTACAACAGTACTTAATTAATTTTAACCCAAACATGTCAACTCTTTAAAAAATCTTTACATTATCGTTGTAAATGTAAAGAAATATTATTTAAAATAGCAAATCTCAGATTTATGAGTTTTAATACCTTCAAAGGAGTATATTATGCGTGTAGATGCAGTTGATAATACAAATTTCCGGATGGCTTTAAAACTAAATCCCGATAAAATGCCTGCAAAACTGAGAGAGATGTCGATGGAAAACATTATCAGGCTGAATCAGCTTGGTGAAAAAATAAAAGATATAAAATTATATGATGTTGTCTTTGAGGATAGTTTTGTTCCTCAGGTAAAAAGTGCGGATGCTTCCGTTAAAAAAGATTTCTTCAAAGAATTAAAAAAAGAAGAAGGATATCTGGGTAAAGCATACGAAATTCCCTGCGGAATGTGCGGTGAAACAGCCGGCGGATTTTTCCCTGATGAGCCTAAAATATTCAGAGAAATATACAAAGAGGATGCATCTAAGGAGTACAAGGAGTTCAAAAAACTGCATCAGATTGACCAGGCAGGTGAGCTGAGCAGGCTTTTAGAGAAAAAAGATGTTACTGATATGATTAACAAAGCTAAACAGGAATCAGATGCAAAACTTAAAGCATACATAGAGAAACAAAAAAAAGAAATATATAATACAGCGTTTGATGAAATAGTTAGCAAATATGAATTTGTGACTCAGGAGGCGGAAAAAGTTAACAAAAAGAGTTGGTGGAAAAGTATTTTTGGTTAATAGGGTATTAAAACAGAGCGAATTTTAATATTCGCTCTGTTTTTTATGTTAATATTAATATTATTAAAAATATAAAAAGAGGGATATTTAATATGAAGAAATTTTTGCAGATAACCGGTTTTCTTGTGTTAGGCATAATTTTAGCGGTTTATTTATGTTTTTTGTTTGTTCTGCCGAATGTTGTTGACCTTAATCAATACAAACCTGTGGTTAAGGATTTGGCAAAGGAGCAGGGTAAAGTCGATGTTGATTTTGATGGCGTGAAGGTTATAACTACACCGCTCCTTGGCGCAGGCGTAAAAATAGATAATGTGAGCGTAAAGCTTCCTGACGGTTCGATTTTGTTTGCGGCAGACGGAATAAAAACAAGAATCTCCATACCGAGTTTGCTCCTGCTGACGGTAAAAGTTTCATGTTTTGAAGTGGAAAATCCGCTTGTAAATCTTGAAATAGCCGATGATAATGTTGATTATAAAGTAGTTAAATTAATAGAAGATATTTTAAACGAAAATAAAGAAAAAACTCTTGGTGAAGAAAAAATTGTTACCCAGACCTGGTTTAATCCAAGCTGGATAAGGATAAAAGTTCCTTGTGCAAAGCTTAAAAATTACAAAGTTTTAATCAGTGATAAAAAATCCGGTCATTTTCTTGATTTGCACGGTGAAGAACTTAAAGCAGGATATTTTAACGGAAAGACCGCAAAACTTAAAACTTATGCTGAATTATTTTCAGACGAAAATAAAAACCTGGCTTTGAATATAGATGTTAATACCTTCCTGCCGAAAGTTGAGCCGTCATTAGACGAAGAAGACGACCCGGCTGAAAGAATAGATATTCCGTTTATGAATCCTGTTCAATTGTACAGAACATATAATCTTAAGGCAAATATAGATACAAAACTCCGCATAAGAGAACACAAAGGGGATATTACTTCTTTCGGTTATCTGAACATTGACGGTGTGACCTTGAAAGTTTCTCACCTACAGTTGCCTGAAAGTTATTTGCATATAAAAACCTTTAACCATACGGTTGATGTGGATACGGATATTTACCCTGCTCAGAAACAAAATATTCAGCTTTTGGGTAAATTAAATTACAGCAAACACCCATGGCTTGACATGAACATTAAAACAGGAACTATTCAGTTTAATGATATGCTCGTTTTGGGAAAAGCTTTCCTGGATTCTTTGAGAATACGTAACGAACTCGGTTTGTTCAAAGCAGACGGTTCAGCAATTGCTGATTGTTATATCAAAACTAATTTTAAAAAGCTGAAATCAAACGGTTATATTAAAGTTCAAAGCGGTGGTCTTGCCGTAAGAAACCTGGGTCAGGTAATTTCAGGAGTAAATATAAACGCACTACTTGATAACAGCGTTTTGACTTTTGAAAACTCCAGTCTGTTTGTTAATAAATCCAAAGTTACGGTTGATGGCAGTATAAATGAAAAATCTATCGCAGATATTACAGTTAAAACTGACAGAATGCCTCTTCCTAATCTGTTTTACGCTTTTGCGCCGGCAAGTCTCAGAAACGCTTACAACTTCCGTTCGGGAGATGTAACGCTGGATGCGGTTATAAGCGGTAAGCTTAAAGAAGCTGTTGCAAGCGCTTCGTTCGGATTGGATAATTTTGATTTATCTGACAGAAATAATACATTTAATATTAAGGATGAAAAGCTGAAAGGTGATTTTACCAGTGATACAAAGAAGAAAACATTAGCAGGACATATAGAGAATAAAAACTTTGCATTTTCTCTGCCGAAAACAGCATCTTCTCTTCGTGTTCCTGATTTGGAAATAGGTATTGCCGATAAAAATATCAGCATTCCGGAGAAGAAAATTTTGTTTAATGACAAATCTGAAATCAAGTTTTCCGGTGATATTTTAGACTATGAAAAACTGAAACACATCAGTATTAATGCAAGCGGTCAGGTTGATACTAATGATTTGATTAAACTTATAGGAAAAGAGCTTAAACCTTTCATTCATTCTCAGGGCTCCGTTCCGGTTAAACTTTCAGTTTACGGTAACAAGAAAAAACAAACAATAATGGCGCAGGCTCTTGCTGATAAAGATAACTTTATTACTCCGATTGATCTAACCGAGCTTGGCGGAAAACAAACTTCTCTGCAGGCAATTGCAGATTTAAAACCGGGCAGAATAAAAGTTAAAAAGACGGGTATTTATATAAGAACAGTTACGATTGACGAAGAAGGCAATGAAGTTGTTAATCTTGAAGAGATTGCAGATATTGACGGAACAATTGCAGGTGACAGAATAAATCTGGTCAAAGTTAATCTTCCGAAAATCGTGAGCGGAAAAATCCATGCGTTCCCTCGGTCATCATTTGTAAGAGATAAAGGAAGAATTTTTGTTTACGGCTCAACCACAAATCCGATAATCAGGGGTAGGGTAAATGTAAGGGAAATAAAAATCCCCGAACTTTTGACTTCTGTTGATAATATAAGATTAGATTTTAAAGGTCACACGCTTGGATTTAATCTTCAAAATATCCTTTTAAATAACTCTGATATCAGCGTTAACGGAGATTTAAATTTAAATCCGTCACCAATAATGCATGTTTCAGGATTAAATGTAAGTTCAAACAGTATTAATCTTGAAAAAATGCTTAAAGTGGTTGACCTTGCTATGAAATATGTACCGGCTCAGCCGGCAGGAGGTTCTGCTAATAATTCACAGCCTGCTGATATTCCTGTCGAAGTTCAGGGCGGTACGATTAATATGAGAAGAATACAGACAGGAAATATTGTTGTTACGAATACAACTTCAAGAATGGCATTGAGACGTAATATTCTCGGACTCAGAGGGTTAAGAACAAATATATTTAACGGAAGAGTCAACGGGGATATCTTTGTTGACCTTGTAAAAACTCTTGTTAATGTAGAACTTAAAGGAGAGGGCATTAATGTTGCTAAAGCTATGCTTGATGCAGCAGGAATGAAAGATATGCTTTCCGGAACGGCTCAGTTTGATGCAAAACTTTCAATAGACGGTGCTGCAAAGACACCTGCCGAACAAATGAAGGGTATTAACGGTGATATTAACTTTGCGGTTACAAACGGTCAATATGGACCTTTTGGTAAAATAGAAAATCTTATTATTGCAGAAAATATAAGAGAGTCTCAGTTCTTCCAGACTGCACTCGGCGGAATAATAGACTCATTGACATCAATTGATACAACACACTTTTCGTTACTTACAGGCCACATAAATATGGATGGCGGAGTTTGTCACTTAGACCCGATTACTTCGCTCGGTAACGTTTTAACACTTCATATTTTTGGTGATTTTGACGTAGTAAAAAATTATGCCGATATGAAAGTCAGGGCAAAAATGTCATCAATTATTTCCAAGGTACTCGGACCTTTGAACGCCATTAACCCGGTTAACCTTATGAACAGTGCTGCAAGTATGAATATTGTAACAGCAAAAGCATTTTCTCTTTTCTGCGAAGTTGTTCCCGAATCTGAGCTTGCAACTTTGCCTGCTTTTGAAAACAGTTACGTAGATTCCGGTGCAGCCAAGTTCCAGCTGAAAGTCAAAGGTGATGCTGCTAAACCTCTAACGCTCGTTAAATCGTTTAAATGGTTGTCATCAAAAGCTGAGTTTGATGCTGCTGAATCATTTATTGAATCTCTTCCGGAACAGGTGGAAGGCTCAACAGCTACAACCATAGATGAAGTGATTGCGGAAGCAAAAGCTCTTGAAGAGGAAAAGAAAACCCTTAAATACAAAGTTAAACACCTGTTTGTTAAGGATAATAAAGGGATAAAAAAACAACAATCGGCTGCACCGATTGTAGAAGAAATAGAGGAAACTGCAGAAGAAACTTTGGGAGAATAAGGGTAAATAATTATAGGAATAAAAAACAGGAAGCGATTATTATCACTTCCTGTTTTTGTAAATTTAACCATTACCCTTACTTATTGATGTCTTTTACTGACAACGCAATTCTGTGTTCTTTCGGAGTGAATTTCTTGATTAGAACATCAATTTCGTCACCAACTTTTGGCTTGAAACAGTCAAAAGGTCTGTTTGCAATATTTGTGTAGTCACGTGGGTCTGCACTCAAACCAGCAAACATCTTGCCATTAACCACAGTCAGATGCTCCGCAGGATTGTATGCAATCCACAGGTCGCCCACAGTTTCAGATGCAGGGGCTGTCGCAGTCCAAACCTCATTGCCCTGTGTGCCAGATTCTGCCAGAGAAATCAGACCACCACCAGCAACATCAACTTCAGCCTGTGCAGTTCTGTTCAGTGCATCAATATTTGTAGCTTGAATACGGGATTCAACAATTACTCCATAAGCCATATTAAATATTCCTCCTTACTTATTTGTTAAGAATCTGCGCAAATACATTCACGTCATGGTCTTTATTAAAACCAAAATCATAACCCATTCTAATGTGGGTTTCTTTCTTCTTTGCGCCCTTTGTTACCCCATTTTCGTATGCGAACGCTTTCGCTTTCATCCTAAACTGCTCAATATCTTCAAATGAACATTCCTTGGATTCGGAAAATTTTTATT
>ONVC01000098.1 GCA_900321205.1 uncultured Acinetobacter sp.
TTTCATAGATTCTTCTGTCTGTACCGTTTTCACTTTTTACCGTTGTAATTTGCAGCCTGCCTTCAACAAGAACTCTGTCATCTTTACCTAATGATGATACAACTTCATCTAAAGCCTGACGTTTTGCAATTACTCTTAACAACATTTCTTCTCTGTCACCTATATTAATAACAAACGAAGAAACAGGTACATTATTCTGAGTAAAACGCTTTTCCGGAGTTCTGTAAACAGAACCTGTTACAACTGCTTTTGCTAATGCCATAAAAATTCCTCTTTAAAATATTTTGCCTTATACGGTTTGAGCTTTTTTAGCCGCTTCCATAAACATAAATCTCAAAACATTGTCGTTAAGTTTAAGATTTCTTTTGAATTCAACGATTGCATCTGCCGGAAGTGATATTATCATATTTGTAAAGAAACCGTCTCTGTATCCCTGGAGGTCATAAGCAAGTTTCTTTCTTCCCATTTTGTCTATTGATGATACTTCACCCTTTGCTGCCTTGATGTCAGATGAAATTTTATCAACAGCTTTGTCCAACTCATCAGAGTCAAGACTCGGTTTAAAAATTGCCAATAATTCATAATTTTTCATAATATATTTCTCCTTATGAATACATCCTAACATAAACATATTGCTGTGCAAGAGGTCAGGGTTAGGGGTAAATATAAAATAAAAAAAACAAAGCTCATCATCCTATTAGTTGCTAATCTGCAAAATATATGTCATAATAACATTACTTTATATAGGTGTTTATTTTGTTCCTACATTTTTTATAAAAGGGAGAGTAAGCTCTGTTATTGAAGAAGTACACCCGTCGATACCATATCGCCAGCGGGAAACGGAACTATAAAGGCACTCACCCACCTGCTATTTTGGCAGGAAACAAAATCGCACTTATATAAAGTTTTTTTATAATAAAAAGCTGAACTCTCAGGTTCAGCTTTTAAGTAACCATCTTACATCTTATTCAAATTATTCTTCTGCCGGAGCTTCGTTATATTTTTTGAGAACTATCTCAATAATTCTGTCTAACTCTGCTGCCGTAGTTCCTATTGTTAAACCCGTCTGCATTCCGTTAATTGTAACAAGTCTGCCCTTTGCTATATGTTCAAGAGTTGCTTTATCGTCAAACGAGTATCCTTTTTTCTCGACGAGTAACAAAACTCTTGCTGCTATTTGAGATATATATGATTTTCTTTCGCTTTCCGGAAGAGCTTTTATGTCTGCAATTGCAGAGCAGAAAGTTGCGTCATCACGTTTCCACCAGTGGTGTGCTGCATCATTATATGTTGAGATAAAGTTAATAATGTCTGAAACATTTGTATATGATATAAATGTATTAAGTTTTCTCCTCATTGCATTTGTATCATTTTTTATCTGCTGTTCTGTTTTGACTTTTGTGTAGTTATCTCTTTGATAATCAACGTTGTTCAACAATTCGTATAACTCTTTTGCACTTTCGGCAGAAGTCTGAACTTCCTGACAGTATCTTTTTACACTACTGTTTTTTACTTTCATTCTTCCGTCAGGATATACTTCTTCAACATTCTTTAAATGAACAAGATGCTGATATGTTGAACTGTTTTGATTGTTATCATATTTAAAGAATAAAGTCGGTTTTGCCTTTGTTTTGTAATATCCTTTTACCCCTGTTTCTTCAAGACCTAACTGACCTAACTGGTATTTCATTGTCTTGAATGTATAGGTTTCAGCAGTAACATTTTTTACTATTTTTGCTATTTTATCACTTTTTTCTTTTTCTGCTTTTGCTTTTTGATCTTTTTCAACTTTTTCTTTTGATTTTACATCATCATCATTAAAATCTTCCAAATCAGCAGCAGTCATTTCATCTAATTTTACCGAATCTGTGGAAGTTTTAATTTTTCCGAATTTACCATCTATAAGTGCATAATATTCTTCTGCTCCGGTTGCCTTAAACAGGTTTGAACTATTTTCGACAGGAACTATGCTTTTTGATGAGATAAGTCTTTGAATTCTTTGTATTGTACTGTCATACGCTTCTATTTCTTTCGATGTTACCGCTTTTGCATCCTTTGATGCCGTAAAAGTACCGTCTTCTTTCTTGGTAACTTCTATTAATTTTCCGTCTTGAACGGAATAATATTTTTCGCCGCTTCCATTTTCGTCATAGCCTTTTGTCTTATAGACATCAGTTCCTTCGATTTTGGTTAAAAATTTATTATCTTTTGCCAAATAATTATCAACAAGTCCCTGAGGATTATTTTTATATTCATCGTCCTTATTAACAACACCCTGGTCGCTTACTACAACTGATGATACAGTCTGAATTTTATCCAGCCCTGCTTCTGCCGGAGGATTTGAGATTCCTTCTTCTTTAAGGTTTTCATAAGTTTCGGCAACCACCATATCGTCATTTATCAAATCGCTTTTTACTTCGTTAAGACTGTTAAAATCAGCGTTATTCTTTATGTAATCACGAATTTTTACAGCTTCCTGCATTCTTAATCTTGCATAAAGTGCTTCAAAAGCATCAGAAACTTTATTCAAATTTGCCTGGTTAAAGTTTTTAAGTAAATCATCTTTTGCCGCCGCAAGTTTGTCTCTGTCAGCTTTAATATTTGCACAACCGCTGTATTGATCAGCTTTATCTATCATTGCATTAATTATCTGCGGAACTATTTGCCCCTTTAAAGCAGCAAGAGGACCATCTTCTGTCGGAATATTCTTTCCTATAAATCTCAAAATACCTTTTTCACTTTGTGAGTTATTCCAAGCACTTACCAGAGCAAGTATTGAAGGACTGCCTGATGCAGCACTTGCGGCAAATGAACCGAGTCCCTGAGGATCGTAATTACGTTTGCTTACGATATTGTCATAAACCTGATTCATTTTGATATTTTCAACAGCCGTTTGAGGCAAGCTGTATTTATTATTTTTATAATTGAAATTGTAACCGGCATCTTTTAATTTCTTAACAACGGTATCGTCAGCCATAACTGATTTTCTGATAACATCATCCGGAATAAGTGCCATAACTTCTTTCATAGCAGATAACTGGTCTTCTGCTTTTTCTTTCTTCATAGCCTCTTCGGCTTTTTTGATTATGCTTTCATCAAGAACAACAAGACTGCTGTTTTTGTCTGCTAATTTTTTAATACCGTCAAATGCTTTTTTAAGAGATGCAGCTTTTTTAGCTTCAGGCTTTTTAGCTTCTGCTTCACGTGCTTCTCTTGCTTTCTTTTCTTCCTCTGTTTCAGTTTTCGGTTGCATCCAAGGGAAAGGCATATTCATTCCGGGAAAATTATTAAACATCGGAAGCATTGTATTACCAAAAAGACTTCCTCCGTTCATCATTGATTGTTGTCCCTGCATTAAAGC
>ONVC01000037.1 GCA_900321205.1 uncultured Acinetobacter sp.
TTTTTTCAAAGATAATAAGGCTCCCGATTTTTCAAGCTCATAAGGTGCAATTCTGTAGTACATCTCAAGCATTTCCTGTAATAATCCGGTGCGGCGGTTATCATTAATCTGTTTGTCTATTTGCTTAATATTATCATTTTTATAGTTTTCCATTTGTTCTGCAATTTTATCATTTGTATATTGCGGGAATTTATGTTCCTTCAATTTATTGAGTTCTTTTAGAAATAAATCTTTATTATTTTCAAAAATCTCAGGATTGTTAATGAACCACCTAAGTCTGTTCATTAATCCTATTCCCTCTGTATCTTTGTTCGGAACAAGCACATCCAGTGCCTGTATATATTCATTTATATTTGTTACTTGTTCTGAGTTTGAATATGAAATAATATTCTTTGCAGAAGCTGACAGATTTGCCATTTCCGTTTTGTCTGGTCTTATCTGTTCTGCAGCAATAAATGTCTGCCACATTTCTTTTCGTTTAAATTTATTATTCTTTGACCAAAAATCTTTGAAAGAAGCATCCCAAAAAGATGAATATAAAGATGATGTAGCTTCATTTATATAATCATATCTGTATTTGATGGTATTTTTATCTAAGAAAACATTAATACTGTCATTGCACATTTCTCTTATGCCTTTAACTTCTTTTAACAGTTCTCCTTTTGTACTTTTTATAAGTTTTTTTTCCATGCCGTTTTCTGTAAGAATTTCTTTTCTGTATTCAACAGTATCATTTGCTAAATTTTTCATAATGTATTCATCAAGCTCATCAAAAATTTTGTTCATTTGATTGAATTGTTTTTCTGTTTTTTTGTAAGATTTTAAAACAGTGTTTTCTGATACTTTTTCAAAATATTTTGTAATAACTTCATGAATTTTTTTTGTAGGTTTTGTTTTATACATAAGTTTCATAAATAAAACATCTTTTAAAGAGTTCACATTATTTATACTCTCAGATTTGTGAATGAAAGAATTTATCCTTCGAATAGCAAACTCATAAAAACTTTTACTTTTTTTTGAATCATTAATAGAAGTACGTGCTAGTTTTGTTTCCAAATATCCTTTAATTTTATTAAGAATAATGTTTGTGTTCTTCTGAAATCCTTTTGATAATGTAAGAAGAAGAACTAATGTTCCAAGTGTAGCAATTGTAGCAGCAGATGCGGTTTGATATTGTTTATTTATTTCCTTTGCAGGGGCGGAAGCAATTTTACGCACATCAATAGTTCCGTCAATAAGCTTTTCCGGCTGACTGCCTTGGAAAATACCGATTCTTGATGCAGGCTGATTTGTATTTAATTGGACACGCATATCTGTTTTTTCTTCTTTTTCACGTAAAATAACATAAATAAAATTCATTGTCTATTTTAATGCAATAAAATATCTTTATGCTATTCTTTTATAGTAAGGAGAAAACATGAAAAAAACTTTTTTTGTTACTTTATTAGTTATATCTGCAATATTTTCAGTAAATTTTAACCATAAGTCTTTTGCGATTCCGAATCCATGGATAGATTGCGGTGATGACATAAGCTGCGGAGCTAAAAAAGCCGGATTTAATCTGCCCTTGAATATTAAAAATTATTCGGTCAGAGCAATGAAAGATGTACTTGAAATCGATTTTCCGCTTGATAAAAAACGAAGTGTTACTCTGAGAAAATCACAAACTTATGACGGAAACCTTTCAGGCGTTTATGAAAATTATCCGATTAATAAAACTATCAAAACAAAAAACAACATCCCTTTCAATATCAGAGGGGACAAAAAGAAAATTTATGTTGCTAATTTTTCGGCAGAAACCGGATACTACAGTTTTTACTCAAAACAAGGCATGACGATAAAGGACATAAATTATTTTTATGACATTTTAGAAGAAGCCGAAGCTCCGAGATACACAGAAGAAGAAGCAAAAACCATTGAACAGCTTATGGACTCAAGACGTGATAAAGGCGGAATAGTAGAGCCTGTTTACACGCAGGATTGTTTCCCGAGAACTTTGCAGAAAAAAGGAGTTACAAAAAACTGTTTTGAAAGAGCAAACCTTGGTGATGACAGTTTTTGCTCGGCATCAGAGATAAAAATGATAAAATACTATTACAAAAAAGGGTACAAAAAAGATCCGCTGAATAACGGCGAAGGTCAATTCTGCGCAGAATAATTCAGTTATTTATTACACCGCTATTTTTTAACAAACATCAGTTTTAGCCTGTAATAATCCTGTTTTGTTTCTTTGTTTGTATCTATAGTTATATCTTTAACTTCCCAGACTGAGTTTCTGTTAATAAGAACTTCTTTTTCTTCTTTCTTGCCCAGATTATCCATCAAAACAGCCTGAAGCTCTTTCGGAGCATTGACTTCAAAAACAAATTTTGACTGTTTAACAGAATCTATGTCGTATGAGGTTGACATAAAGCCTTTTTCAACGTATTTCGCACCGATAAGTTTCTTTTTAAGAACAGTTAAATTTTCTTCCGTTACAGGCTTTGAAAAGTAACCGTCCAGTTTTTTCCCTGCAAAAATAAGTTTAACTCCCTTTTCATCAACCCCTCTGTATAAGACTATATTTTGCGGAAGTCTAGTTTTGCTAATCGGTGCGCTGAGCTGATTAGCATAGTAATCAAGCCTGCATTTTAAGGGTTTTGTTATTTCTTTTTTAGGAATATAGTGTTCAAGCGTTCCTCTGAGGTTACAATTTATCAGAAGGTAAGTGTCTTCACCTCTGACTGCACCAAAGACATATTTTTTAATAATGGCTTTTTCATCTTCAGAGAGATTTCTGGTCTGCTCTCTCATCTTATTTAAAGTAAGCCAGCTTGCGTTTTTGTATTTTCTCATCATTGAAAACTGAGAAACATAAACCCCGGCGCTTACTATATTATCAACAGAATATACAGGTACACATAACATAAGCGCACACAAAAACAAAATCAACTTTTTCATAAAACTTCCTCACAAAATCTAATTCAATACTAACATAAAAAGCTGTTTTCGTGTTAGTATTGAACTATACGAAAATTAAGGAGAAGTTAATGAATATATTTGAAGAGTTGCAGGCAAGAGGTCTGATTGCACAGGTTACAGATGATAAAGAAATTAAAGATTTAATCAATAACGGTGGTGCAAGATTTTATATAGGTTTTGACCCGACAGCAGATTCTCTTCACGTAGGTCATTTTATGGCACTTTGCCTTATGAAAAGACTCCAGATGGCTGGTAATAAACCTGTTGTCCTGATAGGAGGCGGTACGGGATACATAGGTGACCCGTCAGGCAGAAGTGATATGCGCTCTATGATGACTCCCGAAACCATTCAGCACAACTGCGACTGCTTCCGCAAACAAATGGAAAGATTTATTGAGTTTGGCGAAGACAAAGCAATAATGGTTAATAATGCCGACTGGCTTTTAAACCTTAATTATATTGAACTCCTTAGAGAAGTCGGTGCGTGTTTTTCGGTTAATAATATGCTCAGAGCAGAGTGTTATAAGCAAAGAATGGAAAAAGGTCTTAGTTTTTTAGAGTTCAATTATATGATTATGCAGGCTTATGATTTCTATTATCTGCACCAAAAATACGGCTGTAATATGCAATTTGGCGGTGACGACCAGTGGAGCAACATGCTTGCCGGAACAGAACTTATCAGAAAGAAAACCGGCGAAGATGCTTATGCAATGACAATAACTTTACTTCTTAACTCAGAAGGCAAGAAAATGGGAAAAACCGCAAAAGGTGCAGTTTGGTTAGACCCTGAAAAGACATCTCCGTTTGAGTTCTATCAATACTGGAGAAATGTAGGTGACGCTGACGTTATGAAGTGTATTAAAATGCTCACCTTCTTACCTATGGATAAAATAGCTGATATGGAAAACTGGGAAGATTCCCGTATTAATGAGAAGAAGGAAATTTTAGCATACGAACTGACTGAACTTGTTCACGGAAAAGAAGAAGCAGACAAAGCTCAAAAATCAGCAAGAGATATATTCAGCGGCTCGGGAGATTCTGAAAATATGCCGACTGCAGAAATTAGCAAAGATGATTTGTTTGAAGATAAAATCGGTATTGTAAAATTGGTTGTAAAATGCGGTTTTGCCCCATCAAACAGCGAAGCAAAACGACTTATTCAGCAGAATGGTATTACAGTAAACAGCACAGGAGTTAACGTATTAGATAAAACTTACACTGCTTCTGAACTCCGAGAAGGTTTAATTGTTTGCAAAGGCAAAAAACACTTCAAGAAAGCAATGTTAGTATAAGGTGAAAAAATGCTAAAGAAGATTTTTTTATTTTTATGTGTATTATTTGTATGTAACTCTGTTATCGCAGCAACTTATGTGAAACCGTATGTAACCAAAAACGGTAAAGTTGTCAGTGGTCATTACAGAAGTAAAGCCAACAAAACAAAACTGGATAACTATTCAACAAAAGGAAACGTCAATCCTTATACGAAAAAAAAGGGAACAACAAAGCCTTATTCACACAAAATAAAAATCCATTAGATTTAAAATACTCCAGCCTGTTATCTCACTTTATTTTCGCAGCCGTCTTTAAGACGTTTGATGTTTTCTCTGTGAAGATAAATTATGTAGTTATGTAGGTCAGGCACAGCCTGACAATAACTGTTTTGATTTATGATATTTTATATAATTTTCTAATGAACAGAGAAAATGTAAGTTATGTAGGTCAGGCACTGCCTGACAATAACTTTTTACAATATCTTTGTATTAAAATAAAAACATGAATTATAAAAGAGTTTTTATTCCTGATGCTATGATATTTATTACTGTTGTTACTTACAATAGAAAAAACATACTTGTCAATAATATTGAATATTTAAGAAATGCTTTTAAAATAACTAAAACTAAATATAAATTTGAAATTGTTGCAATAATTGTTAATCCTGATCATTTTCACATGATTATAAAACCTGAAAATATTAATGAATATCCTAAAATAATAGGAACTATAAAAAGTAATTTTACAAAAATATCAAAGTTACGACATTCAAATAATGCAAACAGAGAATCTAATATTTGGCAAAGAAGATATTGGGAACATTCAATAATAAGTAAAGAAGATCTATATAAGCATATTGATTACATTCATTATAATTCTATGAAACATTATAATATTGCTCCTAAAGATTGGAAATATTCATCATTTAAAAAGTTTGTAGAAAATAAATATTATGAAAATGATTGGTGTAATTTTGGTGACAAATATAATATTAACGAAATGGATATAGAATAAAGTTAATGTCAGGCAATGCCTGACCTACAATAATGGATGTATCTTATTGCATATTTAATATTTATTGCTTACTGAAATTTTTTGTAAATTTAAGTTTTAAGAAAGGTAGGTCGGGCACAGCTCGACAATAACAACTTTATTTTCGCAGCCGTCTTTAAGACGTTTGATGTTTTCTCTGTGAAGATAAATTATGTAGTTATGTAGGTCAGGCACAGCCTGACAACAACTGTTTTGATTTATGATATTTTTTTTATATAATTTTCTTATGAACAGAGAAAACGTAAGAAACTTTTGTATAATAGCCCACATTGACCACGGAAAATCTACACTTGCCGACCGTTTATTAGAGGCAACCGGTACAATTGCCGAACGTGATATGCAGGACCAGCTTCTTGATACAATGGATATTGAGCGTGAACGTGGGATTACAATAAAATTAAACGCTGCAAGAATGAATTATAAAGCTAAAAACGGGCAGGATTATATTTTTAACCTTATTGACACACCGGGGCATGTAGATTTTTCTTACGAAGTTTCCCGTTCGCTTGCAGCCTGTGAAGGCGCTTTGCTTATTGTTGATGCAACCCAGGGGGTTGAGGCACAGACTCTCGCTAATGTTTATATGGCAATTGAACAAAACTTAGAGATTATTCCTGTTATAAATAAAATTGACCTTCCGTCCGCAGATGTTGAAAGAGTTAAACAGGAAATCGAAGAAATTTTAGGTATTGACTGCTCAATGGCAATTCCTGTCAGCGCAAAAACAGGTGAAGGTATTGATAAAGTACTTGAAGCAATAGTTGAGTTTGTACCGCCTCCTGTTGATAACACAGATAAGCCGCTCAGGGCGCTCGTTTTTGACAGTGCTTACGACCCATACTTAGGAACGCTTTGTTTCTTCAAGATTATGGACGGGAAAATGAAGCTTGGCGATAAAGTAAAATTTATGGCTTCCGGTAAAGAATACGACATTGTTGAAATAGGTTACCTCACACCTAACAGAGTTCAGGTAGAAGAGCTGGTTTGCGGTGATGTAGGATATTTTGCAGGCTCTATAAAAGAAATTACACGATTTGTAGGTGACACAGTTACTCACGTTGAAAATTCTGCAAGTGAACCATTACCCGGATACAAAGAAGCTTTACCTATGGTATTTTCAGGTATGTATCCTGTCGATAATGAAGACTACCACGAACTCAAAGAATCACTCGAAAAACTTAAACTATCGGATAGTTCTATAACCTTTGAACCTGAAACATCTTCTGCTTTGGGTTTTGGTTTCAGATGCGGTTTTTTGGGCATGCTCCACATGGAGATTGCTCAGGAAAGACTGGAAAGAGAATACAACCTTTCAATCGTTACTACAGCTCCATCTGTAATTTATAAAGTTCACAAAACAAACGGAGAGGTTGTTGAGATAGATAACCCGGCAAACCTTCCTGCTCCGCAATACAGAGATTTTATTGAAGAACCTTATGTCAAAGTTTCAATAATCGCGCCAAACGAATATGTCGGAACGTTGATGGATTTGGCACAATCAAAACGCGGTATCTTTATAAATATGAATTATCTGGATAAAGTCCGTGTTGATTTGATTTATCATATACCTCTAAGTGAAGTTATTACAGATTTTTATGACCAGTTAAAATCACGTACAAAAGGATACGCAAGCATGGATTATGAATTTGCGGAATACAAACGTTCTAAACTGGTTAAGCTGGATATTATGCTGGCAGGAGAAGTTGTTGACGCACTTTCAGTTATCTGCCACGAAGACAACGCTTTTTATATAGGTCAAAAATTAACAGAAAAACTTAAAACAATTATTCCCCGTCAGATGTTTGAAGTTCCTATTCAGGCAGCCATCGGCGGAAGAGTAATCGCAAGAACCAACATTAAAGCACTCAGAAAGAGTGTACTTGATAAGTGCTATGGCGGTGATATTACACGTAAGCGCAAACTCCTCGAAAAACAAAAACGAGGTAAAAAACGTATGAAAGCAATAGGACGTGTAGAAGTTCCGCAAGAAGCATTTATGGCAGTATTAAGTCTTGAAGAAGAATAGGGGTAAATATAAAATAAGTCAGGCAATACCCGACCTATTATATTCCTCTCATATACTATTCCTGCTCAAGCAATGTTTTTTCACCGTAAGCAGTTAAGCGGTATTCTGATGCTCCGACAACTCCCGTTAAATCAGGCAGACATTCAAGATATTCACGGTTAATTGCTTCCTGAATAACGCTGTGGTCAAGTATAATAGCAATATTTTGCATTAATTTTGCATTAAGTTGTTTAAGTGTAAATCTGGGTTTTTGCTCAAACTGAGTAAAATAGTACGCTGTCATAAGCAAATAATCTATTTTTTTATCAATTTTTCTTCCGCTTATATAATTTAAAAATGCATTATCTTTTTTTATTGACGGATTCGGTTTAAAAGAGAGTTCTGACTGCGGTGTCTGCATAGAACGGTCTAAAATCGCATCAAAAACATTCTGAACATTTTCATTATCAGTTTGAATAGTCGGTTTTGGTTCTTCCTGAACTACAGGAGTTTCAGGCTTAGGTTGAGAATAAAGCGCATCTATTGTTTGGCTTGTTTCTTCTTCTCTTGATTCAGCCTGTTTTTGTTCGGGTTTAGTTATATTCTTTAACTGTTCTTCTATTTTCTTTTCAGTAAGTTCTTTTTCTGCCCCGGAATGAAATGCAGGATGAACAGCAGTTTCATGTTCTTTTGACTTGTGAACATAAGCTGAAATTTTCTTAACCCACTTTTCAAATTCCTCGACAATCATGTCCTTGTCGGTTGTTGTGAGTGAAAGCTGGTATTTTCCTTTAGTGACTTTAAACGAATAAGTTGTCATATTTTAAGACCTATCTTGGCATATCTTGTAAGAGTTCATCTCTCCACTTGTTAAGTTGTTCTTCAACAAATTCCAAGTCATCAGACTTCAATTCGATTTCGATATCACCTTTTTTCATTTTAAATACGTATTCGTGCATTTTTGCTCCTTAATTAAGGTTGATTATCCCTTAGGGGACACTTACCTTACCCCTAAAATAAGTCTATCCTAAAATGATTTAAGTTGCAAGTTTATGTAAACACATTCCGCAATATTTACCTTACTAAAATTCCATCAAGAATTTTGAAAACATCATTCAACGAGTCTATCAGTACAATTTCACCTCTCATACGGGAAGCACCCTGAAAACCGTTAAGATAATAGGGATAAAATTTACGGCAAAACTTGACACCGACTTTTTCCCCTCTGAGTTCAACCTCACGTTTCAAGTGGGCTTTAAGGGTTTCAATTTTTTCTTCTAAGGTCGGCGGGGGTAAATATACCCCTTGATTTAGGTATTTTTCTATTCTTCCGATAAGCGTAACGTCACCCAAAGCACCACGCCCCACAGCCACCCCGTCTGCTTCGGATTCTTCAAGGCACTGAACGGCAGTTTCTATTGAAACAACATCACCGTTTGCAAAAACAGGTATATCAACATTATGTTTAAGTTTTGAAATCATTTTCCAGTCAGCTTTACCGCCATACATTTGTGAACGGGTTCTGCCGTGAACAGTTATAAAATCCGCTCCTGCCTCCTGCATTTTTTCACCAAATTCTACAAAATTGAGTTCATCAAAAGTGTACCCCAGACGAAATTTTACACTAAGGGGAATCGATATATTTGCTTTCACGGTTCTTACTATTTCCTGTGCCAAATCAGGGTTTCGCATAAGTGCACACCCGTCAGTTCCTTTAACAACTTTGTTAACAGGACAGCCCATATTTATATCAATCATGTCTGCATACTGTTCAAGGTATTTTGCACAATCTGCAATCATTTTTGGTTTATGACCGCTAAGCTGATATGAAATCGGTGAATGGTTATCTGCTCGCTCAATAATATCTCCGCCTTTACATTGAGTCAGAAACTCCGAACTTATCATCTCAGTCGTAAGCAAAGCCGAGCGGGAATTTTCCCTGACAAGAGAACGCAAAACGTAATCCGTAATCCCTGCCATCGGAGCAAGTGAAACACGTGCAGATATCAGGTCTCTAACTTGCATAAGGCTCTATTTCTTTCATACGGCTCTTTGCATACTGCAAATACTCATCTTCGGTTTTGTATTCTGATACAAACTGTTTATAATACTTAAATGCTTCTTTGTAATTTTCCAGAGCATCATAGTCAACAGCAGCCATGTAATTTGCTATGGGAAGTTCTTTTGTATTTTTCAACACGTTAAGATAATCCGCAATAGCCTCTTTTGTCTTTTTCTGTTCGTCATAAATAAGTGCTCTGTAATAATAAGCATATGCATTTTTTGATTCTTTTTTTAGAACTTCGTTAAATTTTGTAAGAGCAGTAGTGTAATCTTTTTTCTCATAAAGCTCTATACCTGAGTTTAAAACACCAAGCGTTCCGTTTTGTGAAACGTAAGCCAAAAGATTTTTTGCTTCCGATTCAGGATTCATTGTGACAGCTTTCTTTAAATATGTTTCCGCCTCATTCCATTTCTGTTGTTCAGAGTATAAATAACCTATATAATAAGGTATTTCGGCATTTTTAGGATTGATAGCTTCTGCTTTTTTATAGTAAGTAATAGCATTATCATAATCTTCTAATGCCTGATAAGATGCCGCCACACCGAGCATAGTTGTTTCCGTTGGAGGTGTTACTTCAAGGTATTGCTGTATAGCCTTCTTATAATCCTTTGCTTCATAGCTTGATGCCGCTGCGGAAATTCTGGTCGTATTATAGTCACCCTGTATTTCTTTTAATGTTTTTAATACAAGATTATTTGTCGGGAATTTATCTTTCGCAACATTAAGAGTAGTAACGGCGCTGCCGTAATCATCTTTTGAAGCATAGCAAATTCCGAGGTTGATGTAAGCATCTGCCTTTGACTGGTCTTCCAGAATATATGCTCTGTAACCTTGTATCGCTTCATTAATTTTGCCTTCTTTATGAAGTTTATATGAATAGTCATACAACTCATTAAGCGAGCCGTTTTTCGACAAATAACTTATATATTCTGTCGGTGACATTGTTTCCTTTATAATATCCGCGACAGCATTTTTTATTTCTTTGTTATTAGGGTCAAGTGTGAGAGCAGAATTGTACATATTCAATGCTGCCTGTTTGTCGCCCATCTCATCAAGGGCAGTTGCCTTGTAGTACATGGCCTTGGCATTTGAAGGCTCTACCGTCAAGACGGAGTTGTATGCTTCTATTGCCTTTCTGTAATCCTTTTTCTGCTGATAAAGAGTACCTGCATTTAATCTTGTAAGCGTATTACCGGGATTAAGCCTTTCTGCTTTTCCGTAATAATCCAGAGCTGAGTCAAAATCACCCTGAGCTTGTTTAATTGCTCCTATATTAGCATTCAAATCAGCATCATTCGGGGTTTGAGCCAGTTTTTTCAGATATATCCTTTCTAATGCATAAAGAACTTCCATATCTCCTTTTGCATTAGCTAATGCGTCATTATACTGTGCGACTGCCGTGTCGTACTGACCGATTTTATCAAGAGTCCTGGCATATTTCATACGTGTAACGCCATCATTCGGTTTTTTATCCAATGCCAGTTTATAATAATCCGCCGCACGCTTTTCGTTACCTAAAAGCTTCATCAAATCCCCTATTTGAGAATAACCTTCAAAGGCATATTTTTCATTCTCGGCAGCTTTGGAAAACTCATATGATGCAGCCGAAAAATTAGCCATTGCTCTGAGTTCTTCAGCTTTTTTTAATCTTGAATCTGCCGTGGTATCAAACCCTGATATTTTCAAACACTGATTCAGATTTCCGTTTGCAGACTGAATCATACCGATGGAATTTTGAATGTCCTGTTCATTATCAGGATACATTTTCAGATAAAATAAAGCGCTTCTGAAATCGTTTGAAGCTTTTTCGTAGTCTTTTTCAGTATTTACATAATAAACAGCACGTGCAAGGTAAGCGTTAACAATCCCTATTCTCGCAGAGTTGTCGAGATAATTAATCTTCATTGCTTTACGGAATTCGACAATTGCTGATGAATATTGATTTTGTGTCAAAAAATTCTGACCTGCATTATAGTGTTCCGCAAACGCCGGACTAACTGCAAATACACTCTCCTGTGCGACTATTACGCTTGCCGCTATACAACATATTATCCTTAAAAAGCTCGTTTTCATAACAATATATTACTACAATATTTTTTTAAAGTATATAAATAATTGAGTAATTATTTTTTACCCACATGTACAAATTTTTATTTTACTGCTTTGTTTAATGCGTCAAAAACTTCTTTTGAAATCACACCATTTTCTACATCCTGTGCAATAATTCCGAGTGCTTCTTCTTTGGAGCAGGCTTTGTGATAACATCTGTCCTCTGTTAAAGCGGAAAATTTATCAGCAGCAGTAACAATTTGCGAACTTATACCGAAAATAAAACCGTCATCAATTACAGGATATCCCTTTCCGTCAGGTCTTTGGTGATGATATTTTACAAGACTTAAAACCTCTTCATTTAAACCCTGATTTTTTAGAAGTTCATAACCAAGCTCTGAGTGTAAATCCATAATCTCCTTTTCTTCTGGTGTTAACTTACCTTCTTTATCAAGGATTTTTTTCGGAATAAGAACTTTCCCGTAGTCATGGAGCATGGCTGCCTGCTGAACGTCAGAAAGATTTACTTCTGATTTCAAATTTTCCGGTAATGCGGAATATATTTTTGCCGCAATAATACGAACATCTTTCAAATGTCCTTTTTCTAATTTTTCTAATGCTGATATATTTACTTCTAGCGGAATGTTGTGTTCTTTTAAAATAGCCATTATTCTGGGATTAGATTTGGCTATAAGCTCAATCTCGGCTTTGGTTTTGAATTTTTCTTTTAGCGGATTTGTGCTGAATTTATCATTGTTTTGTTCAACCGTACCAAAACCATACACGGCAGCATTTTTCTCGCCGCCTCTGAAAATGGCGGGAGCTGAGCCGATCTTTTGAAGAGGATTTGTTCATCCGAATAAGGTTGTAAGGTTGATTAACGTCATCTAACAGAATTTTCCCTATATACCTATTTAAAGTATTTTTTTAAGGAAAACTTGCCGTCATGACAACTTATATTAAAAAAATGTTACAATAATTAATGCCTGATTCCGTTAGCCCAGTCTCTGGCAAGCATTTCGCCCTTGCCTTCGGGTTTAACTTTAATCAAACGCAGTAAACCATTCCCCGTTTTTACATCAATTCCCCGTTTGGAAAAACGTACAAAATCTCCGACTGCACCCGCCAAATCTTCAGACAAAGGCTCTGTTTCCATGACTTTTATTATTTTATCCTGATATGTAAAATATGCTCCTGGGCATTTGTAAACACCTCTTACAAGGTTATGAATTTCCTGAGCTGATTTAGTCCAGTCAATCTGACACTCTTCTTTTTTAAGCTTGTCCGCAAAACAAACTCCGTCTTCACATTGTTTCCTCGGTTTCAGTGTACCTTCCGCTATACCGATAAGTGTTTTTTCCAAAAGTTCGGGAGAATGAGAAGCACATATTTCAAAAAGCTCAACACAATTCATGTTCGGAGTAATGCAAATCGGCTCCTGCAAACAAATATCACCACAGTCCAGTCCAAGTTCCGTAATCATTGTACAAATCCCGGTTTCAGTATCGCCGTTAATTATCGCCCTCTGTATAGGATTTGCCCCTCTGTATTTCGGAAGCAGCGAAACATGAAGGTTTATTGTTTCATATTTCGGAATATCCAAAACCTCCTGAGATAAAATCTGCCCGAAAGCAAAAGTTACAAAAAAGTCAGGACTTAATTTCTTCAACGACTCAATAACATCAGGCTCTTTTCTTATTGATTTTGGCTGATAAACAGGGATATTATGTTCTGTTGCAAAGGTTTTTACAGGAGATGGCATTAACTTATGTCCTCTGCCGGAAGGTTTGTCAGGCTGAGTAACGACAGCAAGAACATCAAACTTATCGGAGTTATAAAAATGCTCCAAAGAAGGAAGTCCTATATCCGGAGTTCCAAAGAATACTATACTAATCTTTTTTGTCTGCATCCTGCTTAACCCTTTCCTCTAAAAGCTTTTCAATCTCAGGTTCCAAATCGGGTTCATCAAGAATCTTATCAAGTTCGAGCGGAGGAAGATTGTTCTTTGAAAGCTCAGATTCCGCATCAAACCTGTTAATAACGTGATCAATAAATAACACACCGTTTAGATGGTCAAATTCGTGCTGAATACAACGTGCAAGCAGGGTTCCGTCTTTTGCTTCAAGAACGAAAGAACGCCCGTTTCTGTCCATAGCTTTAACCATTACGTTTGCATATCTTTTAACATCCGTAAAAGCTTCGGGAAAACTCAAGCATCCTTCGTGACTGATTACGGCACCTGATTTTTTAATAATTTTCGGGTTAATAAATACCATAGGATTAAGCGGTTCATTATTTGTTGAAACATCAATAACAAATATTCTCAGATTTTCACCAATTTGCGGTGCTGCAAGTCCTACACCATTTTGAGAATACATAGTATCCAGCAGGTCTTCCACAAGCACTTTAATTTTCTGTGAAACTTTGTGAACTTCTTTTGAAGGTTCTCTGAGTGACGGTGTACCGTATTTTACAACTTTTCTTATTGACATATTCTTAATCCCCTTGTTAATAACAGTTTAACATAAAATCATAAATTTCTGTAATAACAAATACACCAAATTATATAATTTGGGATGTTAATTTTTACTTTTTTATATGAGACTTTCTTTAATGATAAAGAAAGTCTCCAAAGAAACTGCCCAAGCTGGAACTACGCTCACTAATCAAAAGTAACGCTCAACTTAAGCCTCGTAAACTCCTCACTTCATTCGTCAAACAACACTCG
>ONVC01000034.1 GCA_900321205.1 uncultured Acinetobacter sp.
TATTATTATGATATTGTAAAATCAAGGTAAGTGAAGACTGGCCTCAGAAAGTCCCGAGGACCCGGCAGCTCCCGAACAGTTCGGCGGAATGGGACAGACTGATGCAAGGACGGATATCTATTGTCTGGGAACGACAATGTATCATCTTGTAACGGGACACAATCCCGGAGAACCTCCTTTTGAGCTTTATCCGATAAGATATTGGAATCCGCAGCTTTCACCGGGACTTGAATATATTATTGCAAAATGTGTACAGAACACTTGAAGACAAAGGATTAATTGAATCCAGGCAGAAAATCGGTTCATATATTAAGGACAATACTTCAGGAAAAAATATTGAAAAACTGACTTCAAAAAGAGAAGTTGTATGTGAAGAAATTAAGAAGTATATTACTGAAAATAAATACAAACAGGGAGAATATCTTGTTTCTGTGAGAAAATTGTCTGAGATAATATCAGTACCTTTTGCCACAGTCATGGTTTCACTCAACCGTCTTGTATCAGAAGGAATAATTGAAAAAAAGCCGAACGGATTTCTTGTAAAAACTGTTGACTTTGAGGTAATGAACCTTGAACAACAGACGCTTACAGAAAAAATTGCTGAACATATAAACAGATATATTAAAAAGAACCTCAAACCCGGCGATAAACTTCCTTCAAATAATGCAATGGCTGATATGTTTAATGTAAGTGTAAAGACTATTCACGATGCCGTAAAAATACTTTCTGTTGCAGGAATAATAAAAACAAGACGCGGGTATTACGGTACTGTCGTGACAAGAAATGATAAAGAGGATAACGTTCCTTATTACTATGAGCAGGTAGAACAAAGTATAAAAAAATATATTGCAGAAAACAGCAAGGTTGGTGACAAACTTCCTTCTATAAAAAACTTTGTCGAAGTTTTTAATGTTAGCGCTAAAACAATTAAAAATGCGCTTGATAATCTTGAAGCAGACGGTTATATAAATTTTGTCAGGGGAAAATACGGCGGAACATTTGTTCTTAATATCCCGACAGTGTACGAAAAAGGCTATACATGGCTTGCACTAAGCCCGGAGTTTGAGCAGATGAACTGATTTTGACATACCAAAACTCTGTGTTCAGGTACTTTGCAAAACAACATTTACCCTTCCCCCCTTGAAAAAACCTCAAAGCATGGTATTATAAAAAATGTAAACATTTCTAAAAAAAGGAGAACTATTATTTCAAACGAAGACAGAACCCAGGGCAAAGGTAAGGACAAACCGTTAATAAACGAAAAAATCAGAGCAAAAGAAGTAAGATTAATTGACGCAGAAGGAAACAACGTTGGTGTTGTACCTACATCGAAAGCGTTAGCAATGGCAGAAGAAGCTGAATTAGATTTGGTTGTAATCAGTGCAAACCAGGCACCTCCCGTTGCAAAAATTCTTAATTACGGAAAATATCGCTATGAGCTTGAAAAGAAAGCTAAGGAAGCGAAGAAAAAACAACATACAGTTGATATTAAAGAAGTAAAAGTTCGTTATAAGATAGATACCCATGACTATGAGGTAAGGTTAAAGAATATCAGAAAGTTTATTTCACAGGGTAATAAAGTAAAACTGGTTGTAATGTTAAGAGGTCGTGAGATGCAACATTCAAACCTTGCTGTTGATTTGGCAAACCGTTTTATAGCTGATTTGGCGAATGACCCGATTGTAGTAGAGAAAAAACCGATGATAGAAGGCAGAAATGTTACTTCTTGGTTTGCACCTCAGTCATAAGATAAGGTATAAAAAATAAATATTAATAAAACTCCGTACAAAAGTACGGAGTTTTTTAATTTTCCTCTTGATTAAAAATATTTAGCAAGTACAATAATAGTATTGAAAAGTTAAATAAGGTATGCCGCAATAGCTCAGTTGGTAGAGCAAGGGACTGAAAATCCCTGTGTCCTTGGTTCAATTCCGAGTTGCGGCACCATTTTTAAAAAGACCAGTAACATGGCCTTTTTTTATTGCTTAATGATTTAAAAAATGAGCCTTACTCTGATGCACGGTCAAGCCGTGCCCTCTCGGGAAACCTGACATTTAGTCAGTTTTTCCTGTGGCAGTGTGAGTTGTGGCTGCTATATTAAAAAACTTAATTCTGTTATATAATGACATTCAAAAACAGAGGTGAATAATGAAAAATTTTGGTAGTTTAGTTATTGGTATAATTTTATTTTTTGCGGCATTCGGTCTTCTGTGGTGGAATGAGGGAAATAGCGCAAAAAAAATTAATATTGCAAATTACACAAATAAACATGCAATAGAAGTAAGTTCAAGCAGTATTCAAAGAGATAATGACAACAAACTGATTGCAACAAACGGACAGGCACTAACATCTTCAATATTGACTGATGGTCTCGTAACCAGCCCAAATACTCTTGTATTAGAACGAACTGTAAAAATGTATCAGTGGATTGAGGAAAGTGAGGACGGAAAAACTGTTTATAAAAAAGACTGGTCAGACACAGAACAAAATTCCGATGAATTTGAGGATAAAATCCATAAAAATCCGAAATTCACGATTTATTCAAATGAATATATAGCCCCAAATGCAACACTTGGTCAGTATGATTTATCAGAAAAACAAATAAGTTTGATAGATGCGCAAAAAGAATTTTCTAATTTGCCGGAGAAAACAGGTTTTCAGATAATAAATAATCAATACTACAAAGGTAAAAACATAGAAGCCCCGGAAATCGGTGATATATTAATCTCATACAACTATGCTCCGTCAGGTTCAGCAATATCAATTATCGGCGAACAAAAAAGCGATAATACCATTGTATCAATGATTCATAAAAAGCTCGGTAAAATATATATTCAGTACGACGGAAAAATGACAAAAGACGAAATGCTTGATAAATACAGAAACGATAACAAAGTTCTAACCATGTTTCTCAGGTTTTTTGGCTGGTTTTTAATGTTCATAGGGCTTAAATTGTTCTTTGAACCTTTAATGAATATTTTAAATTTCATACCGGTTTTGGGTAAATTAGCAGATACCGCAACAACATTTATATTCGCATTAATAACTTTTATACTTTCATTGTTTACAATTTCAATTGCGTGGTTTGCATACAGACCGTTACTTTCCATATCGCTGATTGCTTTAGGAGGCTTAACAGCATATTTTGTAAAGAAAAAAATAAACAAATAAATATTAATAAATTACAAATCGTTAAAAAGGCTATTATATTTAAATAATAGCCTTTTTAAAATTGTTTTAATTTTATCAACTCGTTTATTTTGACATAATGTCGCTTGATTTTACATAAACAGGAGTATTTAACTTAAATGAAATTTTACTTCCTGCTGCTAATTTATAATTCAGACCTTTTGCCATTGAGCTGATTAAAAGTCCAAATCCTTTGCATGTTCTCGGAACAACAACTAAGCCTACAACGGTTACAGATTCTATTGCAACAACTGCAACACTAATTATAGAAAATGTTAGTACTCCGATACCGGCAGGTATTGCTCTTATGGTATTCAAAAGCTGAGAAGATTTTAAACTGCTTCCGTTTTTGGGCTCCATTCTGATTGTATAAATTTTTTCATTCGGGAAAATTATTTTATCAATTAAAATATAAGCCTTTGCTCTTTTAAACATAGGTTCACTTTTTTTCAATTTTTTAAACTTACCGACAAATCTTGTATGCTCCGGTACAATCATTCCGTTAGATGCAATTACCTGTGATGCCAGTCTGAAATATATTTCATCATCTACGTTTGCTTCGTTTACATCAATATCTGATTCAGTTTCCAGTACAAACGTACTTTTGGGGCTTAAATAAACAGTTTCATCCTCAACTGATGTTGTTAGTACAGTTTGGCTTTCTTCTGTGTAATCGTTTGTTTCTGATAAAACAGGTACTGTTGTAATGAAATTTATCAATAAAATTAATACAAAAGATACAATTTTTTTCATTCTGCCACCCTTTCTTAGTATAATATTAAAAATAATTCCTTATAATCTGTTCAATTTGTTTGGAAGAAGATCCGTCACCATAAGGGTTTTGTGCCTGTAAACGGGTTGCTTCTTTGGTTGATGATAGTATTTTTTCGCTTTCTGATACGATTTTGTCATAATCAGCGCCCACAAGCATTGAAACGCCTGCTTCGATACCTTCTTTTCTTTCAGTTTCGTATCTCATTACAAGTGTCGGACACGCAAAAGAAGGTGCTTCTTCCTGTATTCCGCCCGAATCTGTCAGAATAAGTTTTGCATGTTTCATCAAATATACAAGATACGGATAATCAAGTGGTGTTAACAGATGGATATTTTCAAATTTTCCCAGTCTTGAATGTATTTTGTCGTGAACATTCGGGTTCGGATGAACAGGAATAACAAATGTATGGTCTGAATATTTTTTTGCAAGATAAGATATTGCATCAATGATTCTGTCTATTCTTTCTCCGTGGTTTTCTCTTCTGTGCGCTGTTATGAGGACAAGTTTATCATCAATACTTATTCCCTTTTCTTCATAGAATTTGCGTGACTGCTCAACAACTTTATCAGAAAGGCAGAAAAGTGCATCAATAACAGTATTACCAACAACGTGAATTCTATTTTCGTCAATATTTTCTTTTAATAATGCTTCTTTATTTACTCCCGTAGGTGCGAAATGCAAATCTGCAACTCTTGATGTCATCTGGCGCATAACTTCCTCCGGAAACGGTTCAAATATATCGTAAGAGCGAAGCCCTGCTTCAACGTGAAAAACGGGAATTTTGTGGTAAAAACTTGTCAATGCTCCGCATAGAACTGTCATTGTGTCACCCTGAACGATAGTTGCATCAATTTTATTTTCCGAATAAACCTTATCCAGAGAAGTTAAGATTCTTGCCTGAACTGAACTCAGTGATTGATTTTCTCTCATACAGTCAAGGTTATAATCAGCTTTCAGACCAAAGTACGCAAGAGTTTGATTAGATAGTTCTTTCTGTTGTTCCGTATTAATGATAATTACATTATAAAAATCCTGATACTTTTTAAGTTCAAGGATTACCGGTGCTAATTTTATTATCTCGGGGCGTGTCCCGAATACAAAGGCTATATTCTTCATAAGTTTATTTTATCATAAACGGATTTTTATTGTGAGTTTTCAGTTTTTAGCGACAGATGATTTGCGCCAAGCCGTCTGTTTGTTATATCAATAATTTTTCTTGCTATTTCTACGTATATTCTTCTTGAAAAATGATTGATACATTCCGAATAATCATCATCACTTTGTATTAAATCCGTTATCTCAACAATATCAATGTTATCGTATTTTTTAGCAAACTCTCTTACGTGTTTATTCAGGAGAATATGCATGTCGCAAACTCCGTCGTATCCTTCAAGAGTCTTTTCTGTTTTAATCTCGCTTCCCAGTATGAATATAAGATTCGTTTCAGGACTAAGATGTTCTCGGATGTATGTAAGATTTTGCATCAACAAGTCAATGGGCGGATTGCCTGCAAATGTGTAGTTCTTTTTGAACTCCATTAAAACTCTTCTGTTTTGTTCTTTAAACTGTTCAGGAATGGAGGATAAAACGACATCCCAGTTCTTTTCGTCAGTAACGTCACAATTAATATATCCGTATTCCGCATAATGCCCATTGTTTTTGTTTATGTAAATTCCTCTGTAAGCAGCTTGCAGAAGGCTCATTACGATAACCTTATACTTAGGGTTAAAAAACTCTGTTTCAAACTCCTCAGGCTGTGGATAAGGAAATGTCAAACTTAAAGAAGCCAGTTCTTCTTTGCTTAACCGGTGGGTTTGCTCTATGAAAGCAGGATGCGTATGTGCTGATACGTAAACAAGTTTTTTATTCCAGAACGGAAACTCAGTATCTATATTACAGTCACCGTCAATATAGTTTATTGTTGAATATAAGTCGCACGCTCCTTTGAATAAAATGTTCAGATTACTTTCCTGCTTAACTTCTTTTTGCTTTGCTTCAAGATTATCAACAAGTTCAATCCAGTCTTCAAATGTGTTTAGACTCGAAGAAACAGGAAATGCAATTTTAATATCAGGTTCGCCTAAATGTTTATATATAAACTGTTCTATACCCATATTCATTATTCTGCAGGAGAACAGGAAGTGCTCAAGCGAGTTTGTTTCTTTATTTAATACATAGAAACCGCAAATACCATAATTACCGTATTTATCTTCCGCAATAACATAAGCGGAATCGTATTTATCTTTGTCTGCGAAAATATTCAAAAGAATCTCTTTATTAACTCTGTTTTTTGTAAAGTTAAGCTGGTTTGTTCTGAGTATAAGACGCTGAATACGGTCTATGTTTTCTTCGCAGTCTTTCTTTATGCAGACTTTTATTTCACTATTTCTTAAAAAATCTTCATTTGAGGATTTTGAAAGCAGTTTATCCTTGTTTTTTGCTTCCAGAATCTTGTACTGTTTAAGCCTTGTGTATTCAAAATCATAATCATTAACAAGATAAAGTTCTTTTGCTATTTTAGGAATCTGTGTTTGAGGGGCTGACATAATGTTCGGGCAATAATACTTAATCTCTTTGATGTTTGTTTCATTATCATCAATTACAATAACATTTTCTTCTCTGAGCTGCATAGCATCTATAATGCTTTTTACCCTTTGCCCTTTTGCTTCCCAGTTTATAGACGGGAACAAAAATAATTGCCAGTGTTTTAAGTATCCTTGCGTTACAAACTCCGATTTTACACTAAGAAAATCGTTTTTTGAACAAATAGAGTTCATAATACCTTTAGTAGTCAGCTCTTCTATCAGGCGTAAATTATCATTATTAAAAGAAACGCCGCCTTCCGTAAGTGTGCCGTCCCAAAAAGTATCATCCAAATCCCATATTATAAGCTTTGTTTTTGTTATATCAAAATCTTTAAACATATATTAAGATTATCACTTTATCACAATTAGAGCAAGTTTATTAAGCTAAATATTGACTAAAATCAAAATATGTATAATACTTTTTGTATGGAAATTTCTGCAATAAGTTCAATAGATTCAATGACACCGATAACACTTTCAAAAGTGCGTGAAGTTTTAACTTCTAATAAAATTTCTCAGGGAAAAAAAACGGAGTTTGTCCGTCATTTTAAGACACAAATACAGGAAGCTCTTGATGTAAAACTTACCGGAATTGAGTATAAAAGGATAATGGGAACTCGTCCTTTGCAGAAGTTCAGAATTTTTAAAAACTCAATAACCAAACGAGGCGATAAACGAATGCTGGCAATGCTTCTGGAAATAGAACCGGCAGAAGTTGACGAATATATAAAAAATGTAACAGAGGCAATGAAGGACGTTAATGAGCTGGGCTTTCTTCCTAAAAACAAAATGGATTCGATTAAGACGTACGTTTACAGGCATGGTTCAAAAGACGAGATAGTTGAGTTTCTGGATTATGAACTCAGAACGTCAAAGGATGTTTTAAAAACTTTGTACTCAACATTAGAATACCATACGGGCGGAATTGCCGATTATTTTATACGTCCCGTTCACAGAATGACCAACAATACTATGATTAGGCTTTACAATGTTATAGACAAAAATCTGAAGTCTGCTTATGAAACAGGTTCTATAACAAGGGAACAGTACGATAAAGATGCAAGGAATGCTCTTATCAGGATTTATCAAATCCAAAATAACTCAAAGCTCATAAATGCAATAAAAACATATAAGATTTTGAAAGGATAGTCTATCTTTCGGGTTTGTAGACAGTAAGTCCGTTTTCTATGTATTCTCTTAATGCCTGCTCTCCAAGTTCGGGGGCAATGTTTCCGTATACGGTTATTCCTCTTTTTCTGAACTCTTCAAGCCAGTCCGGTTTAAAACCTTCATCAAAACCTGTAATTTTTTCAACACTTTCAGAGGGAATGCCGTAATAAACATGTTTAATTCCTGACCACAAAATTGCTCCGACGCACATCATACAGGGTTCTGCCGTTATATAAAGGGATAAATCGTATTCCGAAAGATCGTATGTACCGTACATTTTTTCAACTTCTTTTATTGCATTAATCTCTGCGTGGTTATGAGAACAAACGTCATTTACAACCGAGTTGGAAGTTTTTATTATGAGATTCCCGCTTTTGTCAAAAATTGCTGCAAGAAAAGGCCCTGAACCGCAATCAGTAAATTTTTTCATCTCGGTTTGAAGTGCAGATATAATTTCGTATGCTCTGTCAACCTTTGACTTGTTAACAGGCTCATTTGAGATTATGTCTTTGTACGTAAAATCTTCTTTCATACTATTATTATATTAGTATAATCAGTTCCGGTATGCAAACATGATTTCATATTTTACCGTTCATGTTAAAGCAGTTATAAAACATCTTGTAGTGTTCTAAAGATAAACTAATAAAAAATAATTTGTTCTTAATTTACCCCGTAGTTGGTGAGTTATGAACTTGGTTACTTGAAAATGTGGCGTAATAAATTTATTGCAAATCATTGGATTTGTAAATGTTGTAGCCTTCATAATGATAACTTGCATCAATGCCTTTCATATATACTTCTCTATTATTTATATCATTAGTCAAAGCATTTTTTAAAAGTTCTTTTATTTCTACAGTTTTGACAGGACTTCTTTCCATTGCAAGCAAATAATCTTCTTTATCAACTTTGCTCCAATCAACAACTTTTCCTAATTCTTTTTTTAGTATCAGGTCTAGCCATATTCGTGTACTTCTGCCGTTACCTTCTCTAAATGGATGTGCAACATTCATTTCCACATACTTGTCAATTATTTCGTCAAATGTTACCTGCGGCATATTATCAATGTGTTCAAGTGATGCTTTTAAGTACATAACAGGAGCGAATCTAAAATTACCTTTGGCGAGGTTTTCTTTTCGCACTTCACCCGCAAAGTGGTAAATATCTTCAAATAAATATTTATGGATTTTTGATAGTGAGTCAAACTTTCCGGCATCTAATTTATCAAAAAAACCTGTTTCAAACATTTCTATAGCTTTCTTTTTACTTATTCTTTCTTCTTCTCTTGCTAAATCAGCAGAATTGGTTAAACCAAGTTTATTTTCTAAAACCATATATAATCCTCACAAGCTAATTATAGCACAAAATAACATTGAATTGTTTGCTAGATTTAAGATGACGAGTTCAGAACTTGGTTATTAAAAAAATAAAGCTTTAAATATATAGCAAATTTTATTTTCACATGTTTTATACAAACATGAATACTATTAAACCATTAATTATTAACAAAAGTTTTATTAAAAGAAAATTAGATTCAAAATCGATTGGTTATATATTGCCAAATGGAAATATTAATTTCGCAACTTCACAAGCTGCTTATAATTATGCAAAATATAAAGTTTTAAAAGCGTTACATGAAGAAGTACCTTATGAAAGAGGAATAATTATTAGGGGTAAAACTATAATTGAAGATGTAAAAGGAAGTGAATGTCACGTAGATTATAATACAAAAAGGAGTGATTGTTATAATTGTATTGTGGTGCATGGACATCCTGGAATTGCTACATTATCAAAAGAAGATGCTTTACAAGTAATAATATGCAATTTACAGAAATGTGTGGCAATTAACAGTAATGGCAAGTATTCTCAACTTTTTACAAAGAATTCTTCAAAATTATATAAAAAGTCGCCAAGATTATTAAAAAATATAATTTCATTTCCTCGAAGATTTATAAATTCAATTATATTAGAACACGAATACAATTTATATGATAAAAAGTTACAGTCAAAATTAACGAAAATAAATTCTAAAATGCAAGCTGAAATACAGGCGCTAATTAATTCTGTCGATAATAATACCAAAGAACTACTGATAAACTGGTGCATTGACACGAATAATAAAGAATATAGAGATATTTCACGCTTACCATTTGAGTACAATAAAACATTTGATAAATTTAATCAATTTCAGATATTTCAACAAAGAGCTTGGCGATATTTTTGGCAAAAGAATTCTAATAGGTATGGTCTAATATACGAATCAAATTATACATAAAGATTGTAAGCGGTAGGGTAGACTTTAGTCTACCGTAATAAATTCTAATAAAAAAAGATTGGTTCATTCCAATCCTCTTTAATTTACACCCGGCACGATTTGTCTTGTTTTTGCCTTAAAAATGTCACCCTGAACTTGTTTCAGGGTCTTTCAAGTAATCAGATTCCGAAATAAAGTTTATTTACCCCTTCGGAATGACTGCACGCTTGTTGTATGGCGCGATTGTCTTGACCTGTTCGCGTTAAACGTGTCTGCGTGTTTTGCTTCAAAGAACTTATGTTCTTTTCGCAAAAGCACTCCGCACTCTGCTCACAGGTCGCTCGAACACGCAAGTGCTTACGCACTTTGCGGTTCTCGTCGTTGTCAAACAAAAATTAAAAGGGACTGGTTCAAACCAGTCCCTTTTAATTTACGCCCGGCGCGATTCGAACGCGCGACCCTCTGCTTAGAAGGCAGATGCTCTATCCAGCTGAGCTACGGACGCCTACATTTCTAAAATAACATATAAATATAAAATTGCAAGCTATATCTATAAAACAGATTGACGTTTAAAATATTCTATCCATTGGATTAAATCGCTTATCTCATAAGGCTTCGGCAAATATAAATCTACCCCCGAATCCAGAATTGCTGATTTTTCATGTACGGATGTTGTTACGATTATCTTTGAGTTTACAAAGTTAGGGTTGCTTTTGATTCTTTTGCAATGTTCAAGTTCTTCCAAATTATCACCGCTGTCTATTATTAATATTGCAGGCTGAACTGAATTTTCTTCGTTAAGAGTTTCCGTTATATCATACCCCTGAAGCTCAAGCGTTGTTCTTAAAAGAAGTGCTAATGCATCATCCGGTTCTTTGATAAAAATATTGTTTACAATAGAATCCGGTTTTTCGGATTTTTTTCCCGTTAGTCTTACTCTGTCTATAACATAATTTGAACCGCTTGGAGTTTTTGCAGCCTTCTTTATCGAATAAAGTCTTTCAATAAGTCCGGATACAGATGATATATGTTCATAACTTCCCAATATTCCGCCGACCTGCACAGAAACAAAATTTGCTCGCATTCCTGCAAGTCTGTCGCTGTTCATAAGCATGTATCCTCTTCTTGCATCCTGCTCTGAATAGAATTTAGGTGCAACTGTGTCAAATGCAAATGTCAGAAAAGCTGCAAGTTTTTCTGCACGATATACATTTGTAATTATTACAAAATTAGTGTCATTTAGCAGTCCGAAAAAATCATTCGGCTCAAGTGACGATTTTGTTATTGCAACAAAAGTCTGAATAAGTTTATCAGCTGCTATATCAGAATAAACGCTTTTATAGTTATCAAGATTTTCAATGCCTATAATCAGAGATGCCTGATGTTGTTCGGAGTGCAGCACCCTTTTTAATGCCTTTTCAACGATTTTTTTATTAGGAAGCAGGGTTTTTGTGTCCAGATTAAGTTCTATATCGCGTCTGAGGTGAGCTTTTATCCTTGTTTTAAACTCCTCTATATTAACAGGTTCGCTTAAAAAATCATCGGCTCCGCTGTCCAGAACAAGTATTCTGTCTCCTGAGTCTGCTGATTTTGACAATGCAATTATGATAGGTCTGGTGTTAAATGTCAGATTTCTGATTTTTTCACAAAAATCGCTGAGTTTTTCATCTATACTATCAGACACAATTATCATGTCAGGCTCCAGTTCCTGAAGATTTTGAAGAGCATCTTTTATATTGTTTGAAATAGTAACAGAAGTATTTGCGTCCTCAATATTTTTTTTGTATTTTGCAGGAAGTTCTTTTCTTTTATCTATAATTAAGATTTTTGAGAGCATTTAAGCACCTCCTCTTCGTTATAGACAGGAAATCTTACAACAAATGTCGTTCCTTTATTTTCTTCGCTTTCAAAAGAAATTTGTCCGTTCATACCTTCTACAAGCTGTTTTGTGATATATAATCCCAGACCATTCCCCTGAGTTTTGCTTGTAAGGTGGTTCTCTATTCGGCTGAACTTTTTGAATAATTTATCAGCGTCTTCTTTTTTTATTCCGACTCCTTCATCTTTAACCTTTATTATAATGCATTCATTCTTTGTTTCTGTAGATACTGTAACTGTGCTCCCATCTGGGGAATATTTGCTTGCATTATCTATGAGGTTTGTCATAATCTGCTGGAATTTGTCATCATCAAGTCTCGCCGGCGGTAAATCTTTTTGAGGAATAAAAACAAAACTGTGTGTTTTATATTGCTCCAAAAACATAGGCATTATGCTTTTTATTGAAGCATTTACAAAAACCTTTTGCATAACGGCAGTTCCTTTGTGGGCTTTTGATACCGTTAAAATATTCTCAACAAGATTGATTAATCTGTTTGACTGTTCTTCAATTATTTTGATGAATTTTTTCTTGTTCTCATCATCAATTCTGTCCCAGGAAGACAGCAAAGTCTGAGAGAACCCCCTGATACTTGTCAAAGGGGTTCTCATTTCGTGTGATACTGTCGATATAAATTCGTCCTGAACTGATTTTTCCAAATTTATTCCTCAACCATAAATTCTTTTTGTGCTTCTGCAATAGCTTCGGTTAATGTATCCAGCTGGTCAGGTGAATAAGTTACACCCTTCTTTGTCGGAAGCCAGGTTGCTCCGTCATCTGTTGTGTAGAATATTCTCAGGTTAAAATAACTTTTGCCTTTGTATTCTGAAATAAAAATTTGTAATTGTTCTGTATCATTTCTCTGTATTGTTGCCAATATTTTTGAATCTGCCATTTTTCTCTCCTTTTTGTGACAATATTACAAACTGATTATAACATGTCGAAAAATTAATACAAAAACATTTATTCCTTTATTACAAAATGTTAATAAATCATCGTATATTTCCTCATGATTTGCCTGTTTCGTGAATTTGGGATAATATAAAGTTATGAAAAAGGGGAAGATAGTAGTCGTTGATGATGAAAAAATGTTTACATCTGCGCTGAGTGTTTTATTCAGAGTGGAAGAGTTTAATGATGGACATTTTTTTAACTCACCAACCGAAGCTTTGGAATTTTTAAAAGAGAATAAACCGGATTTGGTTATATCGGATTTTATGATGCCTGATATGAACGGGTTAGAATTTCTGACAGAGGTAAACAAGCTTTATCCTGATGTCAGCAAGATTCTTTTAACCGGTTATGCGGATAAAGAAAATGCCATAAGGGCAATTAATGAAGTAGGTTTGTACCGTTATATCGAAAAACCCTGGAAAGACAACGACCTGATAATTGATATTAAAAACGGTATTGAGCGCAGCTATCTTATGTCTCAATTAAGGCAAAAAATTGATGAGCTTGAAGTTGCGAAAAAAGAACTTGAAAAATATTCACATCATCTTGAAGAACTCGTTGAAGAACGTACCGCTGATTTAAAACAGTCAAATGCTAAACTCGAAGGACTTTTTAACTATTGTGCAGATGGTATTTTAATAATTAATGAAGACGGATTGATTGAACAGGTAAATCCTGCATGTGAAAATATGATAGGTCATATTAATACAAAGATAGTTAATTCTTCTATTGATGATTTTTTGTTTAGCAAAAAAACTTTTATTTCAAAAGAATTGCATAATCTTGAAGAAAATGACCTTATGCTTAGAGAATTTTGTATCAGAAATCCGTTTGCAAACTCAGAAATCCCTGTTGAAGTAAGTTTTGCACGTATTAATCCTGATGAAGAATATAAGCGTTTTGTTGGTGTTATAAGAGACGTTACGGAACAGAAAAAAGCAGACAGACTAAGGGATGATTTTATAGCAACGTTAACGCATGATTTGAGAACTCCGCTTCTCGCAGCTATTCAAACTTTAAAATTCTTTCTTGACGGAGCTTTGGGTGAACTTACCGAACAGCAGAAATTACTTCTTTCCACAATGTATAAAAGTAACGAAGATTTGCTCGGACTTGTTAATGCACTTTTGGAAGTGTACAAATACGATGCCGATAAGCTGGTATTAACCAAAACAACTTTTAATATATATGATCTTGTTCAGCAGGTTTATGATGAACTTCTTCCGCTTGCAAAATCAAAAAACATTGATTTTACTTTGGAAACAGAACTTAAAGATACAGAAATTCTTGCTGACAGGAGTGAACTGAGACGGGTAATTTGTAACCTTTGCGGTAATGCCATAAACTATACGCAGGATAGCGGAAAAGTTACAATTATGATGAAAACTGATGATGATGATTTTATTTTCACTGTTGCGGATAATGGTTCAGGAATCCCTCAGGAAGATATTCCTAATATGTTCCAGAGATTTTCTCAGGGAACTACTAAAAAACGCTCAACAGGAACAGGTTTGGGACTGTATTTGTCACGGCAGATTATTGAGTCTCACGGCGGAAAAATCTGGCTTGAAAGTGTTTTAAATAAGGGGAGTGAGTTCTCATTCCTGCTAACGGATGTGGTAAAACACAAGTCATTGGTAAAATAAAAACAGAGGTATTTATATGATAAACGTAATGTTGGTGGAAGACCATGCGCTTACAAGAATGGGATTGTCTATGTTGTTGAGCAATACAGAGGGAATTACTTTGCTTGCCGAAGCAGCAGACGGAGCTGACGGAATTAAAAAAGCACGGGAATATTCTCCGGATGTAATATTAATGGATATAGGTCTGCCAAATATTGACGGTATTGAAGCAACTCAAAAAATAAAGGATTTTAATCCTAATATAAAAGTTTTGATAT
Source organism: uncultured Acinetobacter sp. (assembly GCA_900321205.1). GTDB lineage: Bacteria > Cyanobacteriota > Vampirovibrionia > Gastranaerophilales > Gastranaerophilaceae > CAG-196. The sequence continues at coordinate 14,704 of ONVC01000034.1, forward strand.
TTACTTCCCGTGACGGAGAAAACGATGTTTTCGAGGCATTTAAAGCAGGTGCTGACGGATATATCATGAAAGGTGCAACTCCGGAACAGACGGTTACCGCAATTAAATCTGTTTATGAAGGTGTCGGCTGGATAGACCCTGCAATTGCAAAGCTGGTTTTTGCAAATTTGCAAAAACCCTCGACCCAGATTGTATCCGAACCTGAATCGGTTAAACAGGGAAGAAATAATTCATACGGACTTACGGAAAGAGAGCTTGATGTTCTTGAACTTATGGTGGAAGGTCTTACTAATCCGCAAATAGCAGACAGGCTTGTAATAGCACGTTCTACTGCGAAAGCTCATGTACACAGTATTCTCCAAAAACTTTGCACTACTTCACGTACTCAGGCAACTGTTATGGCAATTAATGAAAGGCTTGTTTAATGTTTACAACTCTTGCAGGAATGTATATGGCTGCAAAAGTGCATATGATGCAGGCAAAGGCTAATCTTACAAAAAATCAGGACAGTCAGGTGTCTGAGACTTTGTACAGGAATAAAATTGATAAAAATGATGAAAAAGTTAAATTCCAAAAGAGTAAACTCCCTGAATCAGGCTATATGACTGTAGAAGAGTATGAACAAAAATCAAGAGGGCTTACAAGAAAAGAAATAAATGATAAAAATCTTAATAAGCCG
>ONVC01000085.1 GCA_900321205.1 uncultured Acinetobacter sp.
CGATGGTGAGGGTTTCTTCTTCTTTTATTCCCCAGTAATCTTGTAAAAACTTAACTGCATTGTATTTTGAGCCCTCAGGATTGGAAAACTCAAGAAAATGCGGTGTGGATTTAATTATATAAAGTTCAGGAAAAATTTTCGGAAGCTCTTTTTCATAAAGACTTATTCTTTCAGCATTATTGTAATCAATTGCGAGAATCTTATTAACTCTGTTAAGTTCAATTTCATTAAACGGTTTTACAACATAATCAATACGCTGAACCTGTGCATATTTTTGAACTTCTAAATCATCCTTTTCCGAGTATAAAATGTCATTATTATATAAATTTATATGAATATTTTCTTCTTTTGCCCAGTTTATTATTTTTTTAGCCTGACTATCCGATAAATATCTCTCATACAAAATATTTCCGCCGTCATTAACAAGTCCGCCCTGATAAGAAACAACCGGAGTTTTTAGGTTAAGTTCATCTCTTACAAGCAAAGCTGCCTTGTTCATTCTTCCGGTTACAAGTACAACTTTTATACCGTTTTCCTGTAATCTGCCGATACAGGACTTGACTCCTTCCGAGAACTTTCCGTTAAGAGGTAATATTGTTCCGTCAATATCTGTCGCAATAAATTTAATCATAAATTTATTCTATCATGAAATACATTTCCACCCTATATATTTATCCACTCCACGCCAAACTTATAGGTTGCTCAACCTGCCAGAATATATTTACCCCCCCCCCAAAAAAAAAACGCTCTTAAAAGAGCGTCATAAATTTAATAAGGTATTTTAATAAGGTTATTATAAATTATTTTTTTTTGCTGAGTATATTCCAGTTGAAAGGATTGAGTTTTGAAAGAAAGCTTGATTTCTTTGCCGCTTTTTTACCGAACCTTCCAAATCCTGCTTTCAGTCCGAGGATACCGATACCTGCGGCTGCAAGTCCTAAAATCAGTTTAGGGGTTCTGTCGATAACAGATTTCGTCTTATAATATCCGTTTGTTAAATTATTCTGAACATCGGTAAAACCGCCAAAAGTATTTGTTCCACCGGCTTGCGAATATGCACCTATGCCTACTCCGTTATAAGTGTTTTCTCCTCCGGCTTGTGAATATGCGCCGATACCGACTCCGTTAAAAGTATTCATTCCGCCTGTTTGAGAAAGAGAGCCAATCTGAACTTGTGACTGAACAGGGTTGACTGAGAACCGGAATGAATCATTGTGTATTCCGTGATTTTGATACAATTCACCTTGTTGTGCCATATCAAGGTAAGGGTTGCTCATCGGCATCATAGGGGATACAGGAATACCGGCTGCCAAATCTGTCGGTACGTAGTCCAATATGCCCTTTTCGTATAAATGATACAAAGTATAGGGATTCAATGCCATACTAAAACACCTTCTAAATTCTACACACCTATATAAAGTTTTTTTGTTAAACAAAATTGCTTTTTAGCGTGAAGAATGTAACAAAGTGTTAAGTTTTTTGTTATTGTTCGATAACTTCAACATCGCCGTCATCGGATACGAATTGTATTCCGAACTTGGCACGGAACAGATAGCGTACGGTGTTTGACTGAATTTCGTACATCATTTTATTAAACAAGTCATATGCTTCTTTTTTGTACTCAATAAGCGGATCTTTTTGTCCGTATGCACGAAGTCCGATACCGTCTTTAAGCATATCAATATTATGAAGATGGTCTATCCACTGATTATCAACAACTCTGAGAAGAATATCACGTTCTAGCGAACGCATAACATTTTCTTCCCCAAATACTTCCTGCGGTATAAATGCCGGATCGTACTGAGCAGATATAGAGTTAAAGAACCCGACAATTTCTTCTTCGTGGTCTTTATAAGCTTTTTGAGCCGCATCACGAATCATTTCATAAATCTTGTGGAAACGTGAGTTCTTAATATCTTCAACCGTAATAAATGAAAGCTGCGGAATAGTAGAATGAAGTTCTTTTATCAGAGTATCCAAATCTTCCTTAATATATTCTTCCGGATTCATTTCAGGTGTTATGTATGATTTAAGAAGTCTGTCAATTTCTTTATCTATCATATATTCAATGTCGCTTCTCAAATCCTTGCCCTGAAGAACTTTTCTTCTTTGAGCGTAGAATTTTTCTCTCTGAATATTCATAACGTCATCGTATTGAAGCACGCTTTTACGGATATCAAAGTGGTATGTTTCGACTTTCTTTTGTGCTGACTGGATTTGGCGGGTTATGAGAGAAGATTCTATTGCCATATTTTCGTCAACATTAAGAACGTTCATAAGTCCTGTAATCTTGTCTCCGCCGAATATTCTCATCAGGTTATCTTCAAGCGATAAGAAAAATCTTGTTGAACCCGGGTCTCCCTGACGGGCTGCACGACCTCTTAACTGATTATCAATACGTCTTGATTCATGTCTTTCCGTACCGATTACGTGAAGTCCGCCTATTTCAACTACTTTTGCGTGCTCCTGCTCGGTTATATTTCTTGCTTTTTCGAGAGCTTCACTTTTCTGCTGCTCATAATTTTTGCTTTCAGGTGTAACACCTTTCTTTTCAAGTTCTTCTTTTGCAAGAAACTCTGCATTACCGCCTAAGAGGATATCAGTACCGCGGCCAGCCATGTTAGTTGCAATTGTAACGGCACCTACCCTGCCTGCCTGAGCAATAATGTACGCTTCTTTTTCATGTTGTTTTGCATTTAATACATTGTGCTTAATTCCTCTTTTTTTGAGGAGTGCGGAAATGTATTCGGATTTTTCTATGCTTACGGTACCTACAAGAACAGGACGTCCGATTTTGTTTTGTGCAATTATGTCTTCAACGACAGCGTTGTATTTTGCACGTTCGTTTTTGTAAATCACATCAGGATAATTTATTCGGATGTCAGGTTTATTTGTAGGAATAGCTGTAACTTCAAGGTTGTAAATTTTTCCGAATTCAGCTTCTTCTGTCATAGCAGTACCGGTCATACCTGAAAGTTTCGGATAAAGCCTGAACAGATTTTGGAAAGTGATACTTGCCAGAGTTTGTGTTTCATCCTGAATTGCAACCCCTTCTTTTGCTTCAATAGCCTGATGTAATCCGTCAGACCAGCGTCTTCCCGGCATCATACGACCGGTAAACTCATCTACAATAATTACTTCACCGTCTTTGACAACATAATCTGTATCACGAATAAACAATTCTTTTGCTTTTAGGGCATTCAGCAAATCGTGTGCATACTGGTTATTTATGTCAAATAAATCTTTACAGCCGATAATTTCCTGAGCTCTGTCAATACCGTCTTCCGTAAAAATTACGTTTTTGTTTTTTTCATCGACTTCGTAATCTTTAAGTTTTTCAAGCTGCGGTGCAACTTTTGCCATCAGAGTATAAGTATCTGCTGATTTTTCAACACGACCGCTTATGATAAGAGGTGTTCTTGCTTCATCAATTAAAATACTGTCAACTTCATCGATTATGGCATAATTGAAAGGTCTCTGAACAAGGTTTTCCTTTGAAGGCGCCATATTGTCACGAAGATAGTCAAACCCAAATTCATTGTTGGTACCGTAAGTAATATCGCATGCATAAGCGGCACGTTTACGGTTAAACTCTTCTGCGTCATGCTGGTTCGATAAAATTACACCGACAGTTAAACCGAGGAACTTGTAGATTTTTCCCATCCACTCACTATCACGTTTTGCAAGGTAATCGTTAACAGTAACTACGTGGACTCCTTTACCGGTAAGTGCGTTAAGATAGGCTGCAAGAGTGGCAACAAGAGTTTTACCTTCACCTGTTCTCATCTCTGCGATATGACCGTTATGAAGGAAGTATCCGCCGATTAGCTGAACATCAAAGTGACGCATGTTTAAAACACGTTTCCCTGCTTCACGAACGGTTGCAAATGCTTCCGGTAAAATTTTATCTAAAGCTTCTTTTTCTAATATTCTGTCTGCTTTTTCGTTATCGGATGTCGGACGTTTGGCAAGAATTTCTTTAAATTCATCTGTTTTTGCTCTCAGTTCTTCATCCGTCATTTTTTCAAATTCAGGTTCTAATTTGTTTATATGTTCAACGATACCCATCATTTTTTTTACTTTTTTTTCGTTGGGATCGCCCATTAATTTCAGTAAAAAATTTATCATGTCCTAACCTCTCCAATTAATAAAATTATAACATGAACATAGTTTTTGAATTAACGGGTAACATGTACAGAGTTTTGGGTAAATAGTAAATTTTTGTAACGATTTTTAATTCCGACTAGCAAAAAAAATGATAATAACGTTTTAGTATGAATGGATGGTTGAAAAAAACAAAAAAATGATATAATAAACGGTAACAGCGAGGTAAATATACATGAGTGAAATAAATGGTCCTAAATTTGGTGTAAATCAGGTGAATTTCAGCAGTTCTCAAAAATTGCCGATTGATGCACAACAGGGAATCAGAGAAGAAGAAGAGCCAAAATTAAAAGATTTTTCAGATCCTAAAGCAGAAGCATTGGGACGTTCAATGCTTGTTAAGGATGCAGATAATACAAATAATGACTTAAAAGTATTATTAAAGAATCCGCAAATTGCCGATAACTCAGATGAGATGTTTGAAACAGCTTATAAAGCTGCCGTTGATGCCGGAGTGAAAAATCCGTACGAAGAAGCATCAACTTTTTCAACGGGAAATGTTTAATTGTCAAAAAGTAAAAAGAAAAAGAAGGATATTATTTAATATCCCTCTTTTGTTCTTGTCAAATTTATTATTTTTTAATTTCTGAAAATATTTAGAGCATTAGTAACATTATCGTTTATTATTTTTTTCACTGTTTCAATGTCTTCAGTACCCGTGTTACCGTTATTTTTCGCCTCATACTTTGTTAGTAAATCTTCAAGTTCTTTATCCTGAGCTTTAAGATTATCTATCTGTTGTTGAATTGCGGAACTAGCGTTCTGATATTGAACCATCGCATTTTGATATTTCCCAAAATCTTCATTGTATTTTTCTTGATTAAATACACAGTTATCATAGTATTTAGGATCCATTTTTGTTGGTGGAGTAGGAACATCCAATTCTGCCAGTTGCAGTTGTAATTTATTTAGTTTGTTTGCCAAATCAA
>ONVC01000047.1 GCA_900321205.1 uncultured Acinetobacter sp.
ACGCAAGAGCCAAAGTCATTGAACGGTTTTTCAAAGAATTTCAGGAAAGTTTTGAAAAACTTTTGCCGACTTATTCTGGCTCAAATATTGAAAATAAACCCGCGCATTTTAAGCGCAACGAGAAATTCCACAAGCAATATTTTAAGCCGAATTATTACCCGACGATTGATGAGGTTAAAATGCTTGTTGATAAATGGCTTGAATTTAAGAATTCGCAAACTTGTCCGAATGATAAAAGCCACACGATTGCGGAAGTTTTTGAAAACAGGGTAAAAATCAAAATTGACACCGCTCGGCTTGACGATTTAATGATGACGGCTGACATCAAGACGATTTATCAAAACGGCATTCGGTTTCTTGGGACATTTTATTATTCCGACAAACTTTATGGGCTCAAAACTCAGGTTATGATTCGCTATTCGCTTTTTGATTTATCTGAGATTAAAGTTTACACAGTTAAAAATCAGTTTTTGTGTATCGCAAAGCGTGTCACGAAAGCTCATCCGATGGCTTATCATCTCGGCGATATCAAAGATGTAGAGGATTTGAAACAAAAAATTCAAAAACAAAAACGGCTTAAGAATAAGACAATTAAAGAGTTACAGAAATTCTTGCCGAATGTAGATTTGAAATTTGTTGAACAAGATATTGAAGAAGATGTTCAAGAGGTAATCGAAGTTAAACCGGTAAAAACGAAAAAGCCGACACCTAGAGAAGTACAGATGAACGTACCTGTGTTTTTGAATAAGTATGAAAAGTTTGAATGGCTGATGAAAAACGGCTGCACCTGTGAAGATGACAGGGCGTGGCTTGCTGAATACAAGCAAAGTGAGGAATATCGAGGTCTATATGAAACGTAAATTTGTTGTAACACAGAATGTGAAACGGTTTGTGGATTTGATGGATACGCTCAAAAACGCACCGGCGAATCTGCCCAAGATGGCACTTGTTTATGGCGATTTTGGGCTTGGAAAGTCGCAAACGATTATGTGGTGGGTTACGAATAACGATGCGATTTATGTGCGTTGCAACCACAAAATGTCTGCGCGTTGGCTTTTGACCGAAATTGTCGAGGAGCTTGATGATGTGCCGACATACCTAACGTCGCTTTTATTCAAGCAGATTGAGGATAAACTGCGCGAGCGGCCAAAGGTTTTGGTGGTGGATGAAGTGGATTTTCTTTTGAATAACTCGTCTGCGATTGAGATTGTGCGGGATTTGCACGACAAAATCGGAATTCCCGTTGTGCTTGTCGGAATGAGCCTTGCTGAAGCAAAACTCAAACGACATAAACATATTTATGACAGGCTTTTGGGTGTATTAAAGTTTGAAACATTTAATAAAGATGATGTGGTCAAAATCGTGACAGAGATTTCTGAAGTCGAGTTTGAGCCTGATGCGCTTGAACTTGTTTGTGCAAAATTTAATCAGTTCAGGCAGATTGTGAAATTTTTAAATAAGGCCGAAAACGTTGCCGAGATGAATAATTTGAAAACGATTACTATGACGGTTTTGGAGGGAATTTTGAATGAAAAATAAGATTTTAAAACTTGCGAAAAGACTTGAAACATTTAAACTAGAAGACATTGAATCAATTATGGGAGAAGGGATAGAAGATGTTTTACAGGAATTAGTTGCGGACGGACATTTGAATTTGGTTGGCGGAATCTACTCATATAAAGCCGAGCGAAATTTACCACTGCCGTTTTGTTTCAAATTCCATTCGCAGGAAAAAATTGAGATGATAACGAAGTGTTTTTGTGCCGGGGTGAAGTCGAAACAGGCGAGCTTTCTTTTGGATATCGGGGATGCGACAATGCAGAATTTTTATAAACATTTTCGGCAGATGATTTATGAACGGCAATTGAACGCCCTTAAAACGCACTTTGAACAAAAGCCAAAAACTGCCAAGATGCGGAGGTTTTACGATATACCTGTTTATTTTTATCTGTATGATAATAAACTTTTCGTCGCCGATAAACCGCTAAAAACAAAACGCAAAAAACTTCCACACACAAAAGAAGAATCTTTGCGGATAAAAGTTCTCTATTCCCGCCTCCGCCGTTCAATAAACCACTCCCAAATGAAACAAAACCTCGCTCAGCATGTGGCTGAGCATGCTTGGAGGTATGAACAAGATAGCAAAAATTTGTTAGTTTATTGGGCAAATACTATCAACAAGTAATATATCCAATTTTGTTTTTGAATGAGATAACATTTTAAGGAAAATTGAAAACCCTCTGTTATATATTTTTATATCCGTTATATTTTCATTTCTCATTTTTGGAAGAAAAACATTTATTATAAGATTATTCAAGGTCTCTAATTCTCTATTGGTATTAATAAGATAAAATGTGTCAAGGCTAGAAGTGCCTGCAGTTGTCAAGCCAAAACAAGGCATATAAAAATGATTCGCATCTAGTTGTATACCTGTATTAATTTGATTTTTTCTTAATTCTTTAACATCCTTATCATCAAACGTTGCAAGCAATTTACCTTCATGAATACTATATTTGCATGCTTCAGGAAATTCTCTCCATAATTTGTATATTCTGTCTTTTATATTATTTTTTTCTGCACCGTGCTTATAAATATCAACAATATAAGCTGTGCTAGTTTTAGTATTACAATATACAAAAGCTCGCTCATCAGTGCGTTCATTAAAATTTGGATTATTAGCATAAGGAAGATTACTTAAATGAAAATGGTAAAATCCATCACAGTCTAGCATCATATCATCATGTTCAATATAATCAATTCGTGTAGTAGTATATCTTAAAATACCTTTTCCTTCTTCAAGTGCATTAACTAAAGACTCAAATCCAGCTTTGAGATTGTTAGGAATATTTATTTTTGATGAAATTTCAACATTCCATTTCCTTTCTAATATTACTCTTTGCCTTATAAATTTTGATAATTGAATAACTAATGTATTATAATCGTCAGATAGTGTATCTTGTGATATTCCATAAATGGTAGATAAAATATTTTTAACAATATCTTTAAAGTCATTTTTAATATTAAAATTCATTTTATACCTCCGATAAGAGCATATTATCATAAAAACTTGACTGTTTTTTAGCAAAATATTTTAATTTTGAGCTTATAATCATTAATAAATTAAATCAAAATATATAATGCGGTTAAACTATATTTGAACTTCCGACCAACTTCCGAGTTTGGTGGTGGGCAAATTCAAAACGGACTTTTTGTCCGAAAAGTGTCATCGGGAAATGTACCGATATATTTAGGTTATAGCGATTTGCTAGGATTTATAGTGGAATTTTGAGGCCAAATACAGGACGAAAATGTAACTTTTTGAGTAAGTTCAGTCAACCACTCGGAAGGAGATGTAATTCAAACATAAAGCCAAAACTCGGCAGAAAAATATTTTTTCAAATGTCCCATTAAACCTTAATTTAATTTGTCTTGTCTATTTATACAAATGTCCCATTAAAACCCATAATCTACAATCATGAGTATCTATATACACAAACTCTTAAAACTGCCTGGGTTGGACCCGAACCTGCGAAGTCTTAAAACGCTTGCTATGTCACTATTCATAGTAACTCTATTTAGCAACAAGTCAAGTCTATCAAGCAATAATACTGCACTTTTCAGACATATTTTTTAACATGAGCTGAAAACGAACCTGCGCTACAACTTCTACTTACCTATTGCCCACCTGAAGCCGAGAGAGAGAGCAACGCCGTTTCTTCCGCCGTTTCTGAGCATTGTCTGGAAGAACCCTGTAAATCTTTCGCCCCAACGCTTCTGAATGCCGACTCCGTACTGAACATATGGTTTGACACTCATATCAGGAAGAGCTACGTTGTTCGCTCTAAAATCTGTTTTATCCATAATGTTCCATACCATTTGTACGCTTGCATAAGGCTGCCAGCCGTTCTTTAAGTTTCCGATAAACTTCAGTCCAGGAGTAATATTTATAGTATGTAACGGATCAGAATCGATTCTTACACCTGCAGCATTCGTGTAATCAAACGTATTAACAAAAGAATAACTCATTAAATAACTCGGCTGAATGATGAATTTCCCTTTAGCCAATTCCCAGTTGTATCCGGTTTTTGATGCAACACCGGTCATTAACATCGGGAAATCTTCGCTTCCGTACATTGTTGAAGCTTCCGCTACACCGGCACCTACGTTTGCAGTCAGGGCAGTAAAGAAATCGTTTTTATACCAAATAGCAGTCGCTCCGAGAGTTCCGCCATTTTGATAAATCGAATTACCTGCATAATTCTGATGAGAACCATTATACCCTGCATAAACAGAATACTGATAATCCCAACCATTTTTTGTTTGATACATCGGGGAATCACCGCCAAAATATGAGCCGTAAGAGATATTTTCTACTTTTGGACCGTTATCTAAACCGACTTTTTCAAATGTTGCATACGGTCTAAACCACGCGGCTTTATCTTTTTCAGGAAGATATGTCGGAGAATAAACCGTTGGTGTAACGGTTGACGCATAAAGATTTGCCATCTTCATAGCCTGACGTTCTTCTCTTGTCATAAGCATTTTCATATCTAAGTTTCTGAATGCTTCATCATATGAATTTAGTTGAGTTAAATATCCGCCGAATTGTGCCGCAACAGATGAAGCTACAACTGCTGGGTTATAACTTTCATATTTTTTTGTTGCTCCTCTTGAAAATAAAAATCCGCCTTGTGTATTATCTTCCATATAACCCAAATTGTATTTGAAAATCGGAGTTAAAACCGTAGGCTGACTAGCTAATGTTACTGCTCCGAGTAAATTTTGGTTATTGTTTGCAGAGGAAATAAACGGGATATAGTATTTTTCATCAGTGTACGATTGTGCCGCTTTTGCGTTCATCATATTAACACCGGAGATATTCAAGTTTGCTCCGGGATATACCGTTAAATCGTCAGGGGCATTAAATTTGATTGCATCAGCAGTTTTTGAAGCTATATCAACATCAACATTCATTGAGTTATTTCCTGTTAAAGTTAAATTTGAGAATGTTGTTGCTCCAATTGAACCGTTTATCGTATCAAGTGTTGCGCTGTTTAAATTTACAGCATTTTCAATATTTGTAATATTTGAAGACAGCCCTAAAGAAGCATCACTTAGTACATTCAAATTCCCGTTACCCGTAATTGAGTTTTCAACAGTTGCAATAAGTGCATTTTTACTGATATTTATATCACCATTGTTATCAAATGTATTAACATTAATCTCTGCTCCGTTAAAATTGAGAGTGCCGATATTCTTCATATCAAGAGTATTTTTAATATCATTTTCACCTGTGATGTTGCCGTTAATTGTAGAAGCTCCCGAGAAATTAAGGTTAGTAAAATATATTTCTTCCGGATTATCTTTATCAACAGGATGCCAACCGTCAGGACCTTTTCTCTGTACAGCCATATTGATACCTGATTTTACGGAGTTCCATTTTGAAACTATATCCCCGTTAATTTCAGCACCGTCATTGATATTTATATTTTTGACATAAGCATTTTCAGAAGTGTATATAGCAGCTTTAGAACCATTAACCGTTCCTTCTACATTGAAATTTTCAATCAATGCACCCTGAGTTTCAACTGATGGAGTTCTGTTTTCCTTCAAAGAAAAACGATAAAATGAATAAGAGCCTTTGTCATTATTTAAGGCACCCAATCTGTTTTTACCAAAATCAAAAGAAACCCCGATACCGTTTTTGCCTGAAGCGTTTACGGTTGAACCGTTGTCTATATTAACATTATGCCCTTTACCCCAGGTAACTGCAATACCTATTGAGTCATCACCTTTAACGTCAATTAATGAATTATTTAATGTATAAGTATCGTTTGTACCGTCTATTCTTGTTCCTATGGCGGCTTTTCCGCTTGATAAAGTGTTACTGTTTTGAGTAATTATGTCATTATTGCCGTATATATGCAAACCTATACCGTTAGTAATGGTACTGTAACCATTGTAGTTCGTACCGTTCCATTCGCCGTAGCCCGTTGAAAAAGTATCTGTTATATCATTTAAATAATAAGATTTCCCATAAAATTTCCTTAAATCAACATTTGTGTAACCAAGGTCTTTCAAAACCGCGAGTTCTGCTTCCATTAACGTTGTCCAGTTTCGGTAATACTGATGGGACATAAAACTGTTTCTAAGCTCTATATGTGATAGTTCCGCTCCACCCTCTATTGGATTAACCGGTAATCCCAAGACTTTTGATTCTGACCACGGACTAATATTTACTGAATAATTTTTTAAGCAGCCCTTAGAAAAAATATACGCCTGCATGTTTTCTTCAGTATCATCAAGTCCTGTTAATACTTTTAATGTTTCCTTTCCTGCAAAATAAGGGGAATAATTATAAATATCAAAAGTGCCTGTGCCGAATAATTCTGTTTTTATGGACATACCTGGCGCAGCTGCAATTATTTTAGCTGCATCAAAGGGTTCATTCATATAATTTGCGTAAACTCTTAACCCTGAATCCCAAAGACTAATAGGAGATGATGTGTTTTCTGAAAAATAATAAGTATCATCGCCCGGAATATACATGCTTGAGTTGCTTACAAGTCCGAGTGAGTGATACATTTCATGCATAACAGTATAATATAAATCAGGATAGTCTTCGTGATAAAGTGCAGTCGGACCGGTATAATAACTCCAACCCGGATCATCTTGAATTAATCCGTTGCCAATAACTATATTGCAATTAATGTCCGGATATCCGCCAACCGCGGTTTTGTTATTAATGAGTGCATTAATCTGTGTGAGCAGATAAGGCGAATCTTCTACCTGTACATAATCACGCAGTGTATATGCATTAATATCATCCATTGTTGTAATTGCATAAGTCGGAAGTTTATTCGGATTAGGAGGTGTTTTTAAGATGTTATTCCACGTTTTTGCCGCATCCAATAAGGCTTCACGTTGATTTTCGCTCATTGTGTATTCAGAGGTAAGCGGTTCATCTTGAGAATCCAATATGGTTTCGCCCTCATTATACACATTGATTTGAAATACCGGATTAGCATCAGGAACGTAATACTCGTCATGAGCATTCGCTGACAAACAACAACTTCCAAGAATCAATGCTAATAATATTTTTTTCAAAACTTTTCCTCAACTAAAAAAACGTAATTTATGACCTTAAATGTACGCTTTCCCTTTTATATTATATCTTTAATTAAATAAACCACAAAAATTTTCCGCATAAATTCGACCATTTAGATGAATATAAATTATAAAATATAGCATATTTAGCTGCTTTTTGTGATATGAATAAAAAAAACATCTGATTCAAAACGTTTTTATTTTGAATTTCGTGTGTAACTTTTTGAATTTCAGCTGTCCAACGATAGTATCAGTAACTTTGAGAATGAATTATCAGTAAGTTTGAGAATTTGTATCAGCGGATTTGCACTCTGCTCGCTTGCGCTGGACCCGAGCCTGTGGAGTCTTAAAATACTTGCTATGTCACTATTCATCTTAACTCTCTTTTTTAACAAGTCAAGTCTATCAAGCAATAATATTGCACATTCCAGACACATTTTTTAACGTGGGCTGAAAACGAACCGATGACAAAATTTTAATTCGAAATTCGTTTAATATGGAGTGTAACTCCGGATTAAACGAAAACAGATTTTTTTACAGACTTTTACCTAATTAATACGCTTGGGTTGGATATTCGGTTTGTTTCATATGTCCGATATTTGTTTACTATATATTCTCAATTTCTGTAAAATCGACTCCGCCCAATGCCTGATATAGATTAATTGCAGAAATTATCTCATTGATTTTTGCGGAAACTGTTTGCATTTTAGAAATTACAAGTTTTTGTTCCTGTATGAGTATATCTAAATTGTCAGCCGTTCCGGCGTCTTCTCTAATAATAGTATATTTCATCTCTTTTTCATCATTATTTAGTCTGTCGTCAACAACAGATTTGATATTTTCCGCTGTTTTCATTGAATACAATGCATCATTTGTTTCTTGAATAGCTGTTAGTATTGTTTTTTCATACCTTTGAGTTGCTATCTCATACTGGTCTTTTTTCAACTTTAAGAGTTGTAATTTTCTTCCGCCCATAAATAAATCCCATGCAGGAACTATTCCTAAATCAGCTAAAAACTTATGAGAGGAAGATATGTTATACATATTAAATCCCAAATTTCCTGTAATTATGAATTTCGGGAGTAAATCTCTTCTGGCAACTTTTACGTCAATCCCGATCTTTTCCAGTTCAAGTTCTGATTTTATTTTATCAGGTCGTTTTTCAATTACATCAAATTTGATTTCTTTTGGTGGAATAAATGCAATATTTAAACTATCAAACTCAGCTCTTTCTATTGCTTCAAAAGCTCTATCCGACAATAAAACCGATAACTGATTTTTTAATAAATCTTGTTTTTCCGATAGTTTTTGTAATTCTTCCTTCATATAGGTCAAATTCTTTTGAGCTTGTTCAATGTCAGAAAGGGTTGCTGTTCCAAGTTCATATTTTGTTTTATAAGAGTCTATAATTTTATTTTGCAATTCAATAAGTTCCTTTTGATAAGAAATCAATTTATCCGTCCTGATTAAATTGTAATAATCAACGGCAAAAGCTGATGAAATATAAATATACGAGGCTCTTTCATCTTGTTTTATCATCTCTAATTGTTTCTTTTTGGATTTTGTAATCAGATGATTTTTGCCCCAAATATCAATTTCATAATTCATTGTAAGAGGTAATAAATAATGGGTTTCTGCGTAATTTGGGATTTTTACTTCACCGAATAATTCATCTGATGAACTAAAAATTCTCCCGACATAACCTTGAAAACCGACATGCGGAAGCTCATTTGCAAACGACATTTTAACGATTCTGTTTCCTTCGTTGACTTTCAAAACTGCCGCTTTTAAGTCGTTGTTATTCTCGTAAACCTTAATTAAATTATCAACTAAAATATCGTCATTAAACTTATGCCAAAAAGCCATGTTCATATATTCCGTCGTGTTTGTAACTGCAAATGTCGGCACCATACACAGGCTAAGTGTAAATAATATAATTGCTATTCTTTTCATTTCGGGGTGTCTCCTCTTGTTATTATGATAACATAAAAATATTAAATGCAACTTGATTTATTATTTTTATCAGTTATTATAATAACTATGTTAAAGGAGATTTTTACAAACTTAATAGGTAATGCAATAGTAGCATCAGGCAGAGCAATTAAGGTTCATAATTTGGACTTGTATGCAAAAAACGGATTTGAGATTACTCCCGAACAGTACATGGTGCTAAATATGATTGAGGATGATAATCCCCCTAGTCAAAATAAGTTGTGCAAATTATTATGTAAAGACAAATCTAATATGACACGCATAATATCTGTTTTGGAAGAAAAAGGTTTGATAATAAAAGAACAAACTCAAAAAACTAATGTTATCAAAATAACAGACAAGGGACGAAGTCTAAGAGCCGAGATTACTCCTATTATGACAGAATCACGTAAAAATTACCTCAAAGACATAACACAAGACGAAATGTACACTTGTATTAAAGTATTAAACAAGATACAGGAAAATTTAGAGTTGGAGAGATAATACCACTCACCCGAATTTCTAACTTTCAAAGCACAGCTTTTCTAGTTGAAATTCTGCCCTCTCCCCGCGCCGCGCCCATGGCGCGCAGGGCGTGCGAGGGAAAACCAAGATGAAAGAAGGAATAACTATGCCGAAAAATAGAAAAAAAAGAAAAGAAGAAGATGTTTTTGAAAAAGAAGCAAGAATAAGATTAAACAAAAGAAGAAGAAAAAACTTAAAAAAATATGCAAAGAAAAGAGTTTTGATACCGGCAGGTGTTGTCTTATTTTTTATTTTATTTGGTTTGCACGCATTTATTACCTCTTTAAGTTATCAATCAACGGATGATGCCTTTGTTGAAGGCAGATTTGTTCAAATCGCACCAAAAGTTTCAGGACAGGTTATATCGCTAAAAGTTGATGATAATGATTATGTTAAAGAGGGAGATTTATTATTGGAAATCGATCCGTCAGATTTTGAAAATAAGGTCAAAGAGTTAGAAAGTGCTTTAAAAGAAGCCAAAGCCAATAAAAATGTTTCAACAAGTGATATTGATAAATCAAGTGCAAATTTAGCTGATGCAAATAAAAATTTAGAGTTTGCCAAAAAAGATTTTGAACGGTATTCAAAATTGCGGGATAACGGGCTTTGCACAAAGCAGGAATATGATTCTGCCGAAACAAAGTATAAACAAGCATTAGAAAAACATAATGCGACTCAGGCAATGTTAAAGTCTACAAAATCAAAAGATGATGCGACAGGTGCAAATATTGATAAAATTGAAGCACAGCTTGCTCAGGCAAAATTAGATTTATCATATACAAAGATTTATGCTCCGCAGGATGGATATGTTTCTGCCCGTTCTGTAGAAATGGGGAATTATGTAAATAAGGCTCAGCCTTTAATGAGTGTAGTTTCACCTAAAATATGGATTGTTGCAAACTTTAAAGAAACTCAAGTCGGTAAGATGAAAAAAGGTCAGCCCGTTACAATAAAAATTGACACTTACCCGAATAAAAAGTTTAAAGGTAAAGTTGATAGCATACAATTAGCATCAGGTGCAAAAGCAAGTTTGTTCCCGCCTGAAAACGCAGTTGGAAGTTATATAAAAGTTGTTCAGCGTATTCCTGTGAAAATAGTCTTTGATGAAGATGTTTCTGACTATACAATAGCTCCGGGGATGAGTGTTGTACCAAAAGTAAAAATCAAATAATAAATTTTACCTCTCGCCCCTTGCGGGAACGACCTGTGAGCAGAGGGCGAAAGCGTAGCTAAGTCCCGTTTAGTGCGAACAGGTCAAGAGAGAGGGAAGAATTTCAACTTAAAAAGCCGTGCTTTGAAAGTTAGAAATTCGGGTGAGGGGTATAAGAAAGAATAATATGGAAATATTAAAAGAACAAATAAACCCTAAAAAAGCACCTTTGTGGCTGTTATCACTTGTTGTTGTAATGCCGACATTCTTCGCATTTCTTGCAACAAGTTCATCTAATGCTGCACTGATGCATATTGCAGGTTCATTCGGCTCAACTGCAGACGAAGCAAAATGGGTTGTAACAAGCTATATGATTGCAAACGGAATATTTTTACCTTTGACAGGGTGGTTAGAAAGGACGTTAGGCAGACTAAACTTTTTAAAAATATTTATTGCAATTTTTACTGTCGGTTCTGTCGTATGCTCTTTTGCCCCGAGCCTTCTGGTTTTGATTATAGGAAGAATTATTCAAGGAGTTGGCGGCGGGGTTTTAATGCCATTATCTCAATCAATATTGTTACAGGAATTTCCCGAAAATCGAAAAGGCGATGCTATGGCGATTTTTGTATTTTCGATTATGGTATCGTCTATTATGGGACCGACTGTCGGCGGTTTATTAGTTGATAACTTTTCTTGGCAGTGGATATTTATAATTAATATTCCGATAGGAATTTTATCTTTAATTCTAATTCCTATGATAGTAAACGATACGACCAAAAGTAAGAAAAAAGAGAAAGTCGATTTTTTAGGTGTAGCATTTTTGATTTTATGGCTGTTTTCAATGCAGGTTGTACTCGATAAAGGTCAGCAATACGGCTGGTTTGATTGTACTTGGATATATTGGTTGTCTGTTTTTTCTTTAGCGATGATGTTTGCTTTTATAGTTTGGGAACTTGAAATAAAAGAACCTATTGTGAATTTGAGAGTATTTAAAAACTCAAATTTTGTTGTCGGAACGATTTTGGGTGTCGTATTAAATATGATGGTTTGTGCCACAATGATTTTACTTCCTCAATTTTTCCAAAGCCTGATGCATTATACGGCATCTGATACGGGAATTGCTCTTGCAACAAGAGTTTTTGCGGTTGTAATTCTGTTTTTTATCGGAAGAATTTGTGCTTTGTATGATATCAGATATGTTATCGCAACGGGATTTTTAATAATGGGAATATCTATTGCACTGTGCGTTGATTTGAATTTAGCGGTAAATCCAGAATGGATAATTTTATCAAACATAATGTTTGGAATAGGTTCAGCTACCGCTCTTGTGCCAATCTCAGGGGTAGCGTTGGGAACTCTTGCAAAAGACGATATTCCATCAGGAGCAGGGATTCACAGTTTAACAAAATGTGTAACTGGTTCTATTGCAACTTCTCTTGCTTCAAGTTGGATAATCAGTTTATCCCAAGTTCATCAAAATTATTTGGTTAAGAATATGGGGGTAAATAATATCAATTTTGTTAATCATTTTAATGCACTAAAATCTGCATTTTTACACCACGGAGAAGCTATTATTGCCGCAAAAAAAGCAAATATACTCCTTTATAAACAGCTCCTTGTTCAATCAAAACTTATGGCAATATCTGACTTGTTTGCCCTCTGTGCGATTTTGACATTTTTGATGATTCCTTTAGTTGTGTTATTGAAAGTTGGAAAGAAAATTAATAACGATTAATTTATTTAATTTTGAGCTTCAATTTTAAATATCACAGGTCGAAGCCCGTCATTGCAAGAACAAATAGCAACACCGGGTTTCCTTATCCAGTCACCGTAATAGAATAATTCTTTTGTCGCACCTCCGTGGGCAAGCGTAAAAACATATTGATAAATTGCTTTCCAAGCTTCATTGCAAAACCCTTCGGGACATTCCCAATCGGCGTAAAATACTTGTCCAACTTTTAACATCGGGCAAGCAGTTAAACCCTCAACACCGTATTCTTTTGCAAGTTCTTCATCAAAATTTCGTTTCAAAACTGTTATTTTACATTTTTTCATTATTTTTTACCTTTATTTTTGTAATAACTTAAACCAATTTTTATTGTA
>ONVC01000031.1 GCA_900321205.1 uncultured Acinetobacter sp.
GCGTCTTTTTCGTCTTTTTGAAAATGCTGTAATATTTCTCCTCCAAGACATGCTGACGTGCATATCAAACCATCATGGTATTCTTTCAAAAGCTCAAAATTTATTCTGGGTTTATAATAAAAACCTTCACACCATGCCGTTGAAACAAGTTTTATAAGATTTTTATAACCCTTATCATTTTTTGCTATCAAAATAAGGTGATACAAAGGATTATTAGCAGGGTCATGAACTTTTATATCTCCAGTGTGTACATAAAATTCACAGCCGATAAGCGGATTTATCTTAAATTTCTCAGCAAGTTCATAAAACTCAATAGCGGAATACATAACACCGTGGTCGGTAATAGCAATACCGGGCAATTCATTTTCAGCCGCGTATTTTACTAAATCCCCAACCCTAATCATCCCGTCTAACAGAGAATACTCTGTGTGAATGTGAAGTGGTACAAATTTTGACATATACGGATTATAACATAAATTATGTGTTAAAAACGAAGATATTAAGAAATATGATACGTAATTTTATTTTTCTTAATTTTTTCAAGGTTTTTTGCTTGTAAAACCTTTATCTCAGCATACAAATCCTGTATTTCTTTTTGTATTTTATTATCCGGATAAACAACATTATCATTTTTTAAATCAAAAACAGGCGTAACATATTTAATATTTGAACGGCGTTTAAAATTAACAACTGAACTCTGTTTCTTATTTTTCTTGAAAATTTCATTTAAAAAATCAAACATATTTGTACACAACCTTCCACATTATCACTATATATATATAAACACTTTTTTTAAGTAAAATTTGCTGTAATGTAAAGAAATTGTTACATATTTTTCAGTAAATTAATAACATAATCTAATGCGCCCTGCTGAGCTTTAAAAACATTATCACATGCTTCAACGGTTTTATTATAAAAATCATTGTCTCCAAATAGCTTATCAGCGATTTCATAAAACTCGGAAGGAGTTTTAACAACGAAACCTGCTTCTGCATTTTTAATAATTGCATAAATGTCTTTAAAATTATGGATTGAAGGTCCGGAGATAACAGGTTTAGAAAAAATTATTGATTCTAACGGATTGTGACCGCCCGTTTTATTAAAACTTCCGCCAATAAAAGATACATCAGAATAATAAAACATCTTACCTAGTTCACCCATCGTATCAAGAATCATAATGTCAATATCAGATAATGAAACAATACCTTCAGAACGAAATCCGTACGTAAAACCGCTTTCGCCAACAAGAGTTTCAACTTCATCTCTGCGTGTCAAATGTCTCGGAGCAATTACTAATTTTAAATCCTCATATTTTTGTTTTAAATTGCTGTACACATCAAGAATAATTTTATCTTCACCTGAATGTGTCGAGGCTGCAAGCAATACTCTTCCTGATTTGTCAAACTGAAAATCAACTTCCGGAGCAGTAACATCAAATTTGAGGTTATTCATTCTTTTGGTAGTTTCAGGATTAGTTCCCAGCGATAAAAACTTATTCAAATCTTCACCGCTTTGTGTATAAATACCGGCATAATAATTTAAAAGCGGTTTAAAGAAAAACTTTAACATTCTGTATGACCTGTAAGTTCTGTCAGATATTCTGCCGTTAATAATACAAAGTTTAATATGACACCTTTTACATTCTACCGCAATATTAGGCCAAATCTCAGTTTCAGCAATAAGTATAATATCAGGGTTAATATTATCTAAGAATCTTTTAACGCAGGAAGGTGTATCAAACGGGAAATATGTAACAAGGTCAACAATTCCGCCAAGTTTTTTATTCGCGATTTCCTGCCCTGTATTTGTTCCTGTTGTAACAACAATTTTAGAATCCGGAAAAGATGTTCTTGCTGTTTTTATAAGTTTTTCTATAGCATTGATTTCACCGACAGATACTCCGTGAAACATTATAACCTTATGCCCCTCAAAGCCGTCAGGTTTTACATACCCTTTTTTAAGTTTTACGGCATCATCAGAATAATTACAATACTTGTGAAAAAGTATAATAACAGGATAAATTAATCTGTAAATAAGTTCGCTTAAAAATCCAATCATCTTTTGCCCTCCAGAAGAAGATATCTCCTTCCTTCCTGAATTACATTATAATTGAGTTTTTGAATTTCATCATCAATTTGTTTTTTCTTAATAATTACATAATTATTATCTTTTTTTAACTCACGCTTTAAATCATCAATTTCAAAGTCTCCACCGTAAACGACAGGCTCATCACCATCACGATAGTATATAAGCGAATACTTATGAGTAAATTTATAGCAAGTAATTGATTTATTGTTTTCTTTTGCAATAAGAGCAAATTTCATCAAATCATCCTGACCGAATTTATAATCTATATTAAAGAATATGCCCGTACCGAATGCACTTAAACAAGTCATAAACAGAATGTAAGAAGCAAATACGCCTGAATATTTTTCTTTTTTTGCAAAAAGTATTGAAGCAAGACCTGTGAAAAACAGAAGTATAATACAAAGCGGTTTTGCAGACATTATGTCTTCATTAAGCTGTTGGGGTAAATAAAATCTTGTAAACAGCGCCGCAACAGAAGCAAGTATAAAAATACCGCCCAAAACATAAACCGTTTTATTAATAAGTTTTGAGAACTCTCCGTCTTTGATATATTTTGTCCAGATTAAACCGCCCAGCATAGCTAATGCAGGATAAATCGGCAGAATATAAGTTATTAATTTTGTTTTTGAAGATGAAAAAAATAAAAGTGTAAATAATGAAATTATACCCGCATAAACCATTAATTTATCCGTATCATTTTCACCTTTGAAATTAAAATCACGTCTTACTAATTTGTTTATAAACACAGTTAAAACCGACAAAATCCAAGGGAAAAATCCCCAAAGGAGAGTTAACAGGTAAAAATAAAACGGCTGTTGTCTCCCAAGTTCACCTGAACCTAAGAATCTTGCGACATGATGTTTCATAACATATTCATTAAAGAATAACGGGTCATGCATATTCAGCATCGCTATATGCCAGGGAAGAGTAATAGCAAAGAATAAGAAAAAACCAACTATAAAGTATTGAGGTTTGAATATTTCTTTAAAGTTCTTTGAATATATAGATATAAAAAACATAGAACCAAAAGGTATTACAAAACCGGGGATTCCCTTGGCCATAACGGCAAGCCCTGAAAAAATGTAAAACAACCACCACATATACTTTTTATTTTGTTCTTTTACATAATAAGTAAAGATACCAAAACATAGTGAAAATGCGACACAAGAAGCAACAACTATGTCAAGGATTGCAAACTTTGCAAGAATCAGAAACTCTAATGAAGTTGCAAGAATAAGAGATGAAACTACTCCGTACAATCTTGAAACGACTTTTCTCCCGAGAATATAAACAATCATACAGGTTAATGTACCGTACAGAGCAACCGGAAAACGTGCAGCGGCTTCCGATATCTTACCCCAAAGAGCAAAAGAAAGACACTCTGACCAAAAATAAAGAGGAGGTTTCTCAAAGAAAAACTCTTTATTAAGATACAATGTCATAAAGTCTTTTGAGTTAAACATATCTTTTGACATTGATACATATCTTGATTCATCAACATCCATTAATGCGTAAGACCAGATATTATGAAAAAACAAAAAATAAAATAATATGCATAAACCAAGTATTGTAAACAGCTCGGAATGTTTTCCGACAAACTCTCTTATCTTCATCATTAATCCCCTCATAAAGTTGATTATAACACAATAAGGCTTATTTATAAATATAAAATTATACAAAGTTGTGTTAAAATACAATCAGGTGGGATTATGGAACAAAAGTCGTTATTTGAAGATAATAAAAATCAACCGCTTGCATCACGTCTTAGACCGAGAGATTTAGACGAGTTTGTAGGGCAACAGCACCTTGTCGGCGAGGGCAAAATTTTAAGAAGACTGATTGAAAACGATAACATATCTTCAATAATATTCTGGGGAAATCCCGGAATCGGAAAAACAACACTTGCAAGAATAATAGCAAACAAAACAAATTCAGATTTTATAGATTTTTCAGCTGTAACAAGCGGAATAAAGGAAATTAAAACAGTTATGGCAGAAGCTGAAAATAACAGAAAACTGGGACACAAAACTATTGTTTTTGTTGATGAAATCCACCGGTTTAATAAAGCACAGCAGGATGCGTTTTTACCGTATGTTGAAAAAGGAAGCATTATATTAATCGGCGCAACTACGGAAAATCCATCTTTTGAGATTAACTCAGCTCTGCTTTCAAGATGCAAAGTATTTGTCTTTAAACCACTGGAAGTTGATGACCTTGTAACACTTTTAAAACGTGCATTAACAGATGAAAGAGGATTCGGAAAAGAAGATATTGAAATAGATGATGCGTTTCTTCCGATAATAGCAAAATTTGCAAACGGAGATGCAAGAACAGCACTATTAACATTAGAAATGGTTATTCTTAACGGTGACGTTGATAAAAAAGGTAAAATTACAATTACAAAAGAAACACTTGAACAATGCATTTCAAAAAAATCACTTCTTTATGACAAAAACGGAGAAGAACACTACAATATAATATCAGCACTTCATAAATCAATGAGAAACTCTGACCCGGATGCAGCAGTTTACTGGCTCGCAAGAATGCTAGAAGCAGGAGAAGACCCGATTTATATAGCAAGACGTGTCACAAGATTTGCAAGTGAGGACATAGGACTGGCTGACCCGCATGCATTAGAGATAGCCGTTGCAGCATATCACGCCTGTCATTTTATCGGCATGCCCGAGTGTTCGGTACATCTGACTCAGGCAGTAGTTTATATGTCAATGGCACCAAAATCAAATGCTATGGAAGTTGCATATATGATGGCACGTGCTGACGCAAAAGAACATATAGCAGAACCCGTTCCGCTTCAAATAAGAAATGCACCTACAAAATTAATGAAAGAGCTAAATTACGGTAAAGGATACAAATACGCTCACGACTATGAAGAAAAAATGACAAGTATGCAGTGTCTTCCGGATGCCTTAAAAGACAGAGAATACTATATACCGACAGAACAGGGACTTGAATCTAAGTATAAAGCAAAATTACAACAAATTAAAGAGTGGAAAAGAACGCATTAAATTTGTTGCCAGTAAATTTTTTAAACTAAATTTATAATGTTTAATTTTTGTAACAATTTATAAAAATTATTAAAGTTATTATAAAATTTGCCGATATACATACCAAGGATAAAATTTGTTATGGCGTTCGGCAATTTAATACATATTGGCAAATTAGGAATAACAGGAGCAATAAAGCAAAGACTTCTTGAAGAAAATATTTCTGTCAAGAATTTTGACATTTCAATTTGGCAAGAAATAATGGATACCATAAAAGATGATGAAAATCTAAAGAATATTTATACAGGAAGTACAAATTTAAAAGATAAAAATGCTTTTTTTGTTGCTAAAGAAACAACAGTCAACATATCTGATGCATTATGGAATAAAATTCTTAACGTAATAAATCACTTCAACGGAAAATTACCGGAGCAACATAATACACAAAAAGTCGAAACAATAATCCCACAAAATATCACAAATAACAGTTCACCATCCTCAAGAGGAATAAACTTACAGTCAGAATATCCAAATATTCCTTATAATGCAAACGGTGATGTTGATTTTAACGAATTAACGCTGGATAAACTTAAATCAAAATTTCCTTCTTCAGAATATACAATAGACATTAATAATAAGAGTGAATATATTACAGTAAAAAGAAAATCAGACGGAAAATTTATTTTATCATGTGCAAATACTACAAGTTATTCCGGTGAGAAATTGCAAATGGTGGCCTTTGAACATAACGGTGTTCTGACACAATTAAATTACCAAAACGGAAAATTTACACAAAGAACAACATTTAATAACAATAAAAATAAATGCATACTAAATACGACAGAAGATTTTAACAATAACGGGGATCTTATCAGGAAAGAAACCTGGAATAATGATAACACGAGTTATGTTGCTCAAATTTACTCTAATGGAATTTTATGCAAAGAAACTACATATACCAAAGACAAAGAAAATAACGTATTTTTTGTAACAAATGATAAGAATTATTTATCTGACAAGTTGATTAACGAAATAAACAGAAGAATAAATGCCCGCGAAAGCGGAATAGGATTCTTGCCAAAAACAGATGAAATTGAAAAATATATATTAAATGGCATTGCAACGAATACTGTTTCTGATGTTCTATATAATTATACACAAGTAACTGGACGAGATCTTATTCAAGACATTATCGATGATAAGATGGGACTTAGTTATGAAAAGCAAAAGGAATTATTAACACACATCACCACAGCTTACAAAGATTCAATACCTGTAACTCTGACCAATGACTATTATTATGAAGGTACCGGCATTGGTTATGATTTACAGTTTGCGTTAAAAAATAATGATATCGAGATGTTAAAGAATGCATTAAATAATGTTAATAAGGATAATGTACAATTTGTTTTAAGTAATATATATAATCCAAGCGACAATGCAACATTTACAGATATATCAGAAAATTTATATACAAAACTGACATACACCCTTGGAGATGATGCAGATGAGTATATTTCTAAATTCAGTGATGCAATGATTCAGAATATAAACGAGAATGGCGGATATTCTCAAGATATCGCTGATGATATAAAAGCAAACAAAGACAGCAAAACTAAATTAGGTGTAGATTTTACCCGACTTTTAAACAGATGTGAAGCAGGGCAAACCAGTACAATAACAGGAAAACCTGATGGAGCAATTGACATTAGTAATATTAAACAACAAAGAACAGGTGACTGCTGGCTCATTGCATCAGTTTTATCATCAAGTAATAAAAACCAAAAAGGTTTAGATTATATAAATAACATGCTTTCTGTTGATAATAACGGCAACGTTACTGTAAATCTAAAGGGAGTTGATAAAACATATGTAATATCAGCTGAAGAGATTGAAAAAGCTAATCACCTTGCAAGTGGTGATCCTGATATGAGAGCTATTGAAATTGCAGTAGATAAATATATGAAAGAATATTCATATGAATTGACAGAAGATGGTAATCCGGATTATTCACGTGCAGATATTAATGGTGATTATGAAAGTTTTGCATATAACATATTATTTGGAAATGGATACTTAAATAGAACTCCAGACATTACTAAAGATGATTACAACAATGAAAATCTTGTTTATACATTATCATTTGGCAGTAATCCAAATGTTAAAGCAACAGTATTAGGTGCAGAAAAACAATCAGAAGTTAATTTAATAGGCAGACATGCGTATGCAATAACTAAAAGTGATAATAAATATATTTATTTGGTAAACCCGCATAACTCTGCCGATACATTAAAGGTCGAAAGGGAATTATTAAAATCCAAAAACCCAAGAGTATATTTTGCATTAATTGGTAATAATGAAGAGTAGCATATATTAGCACTCTGCTAGCTTACGCTTGAACGCAATTTTTGTTATTTCTTGCAAATATGCACAAAAAATTTGCGCTTGGCGCGATTCGAACGCGCGACCTATCCCTTAAAAGGGGAGTGCTCTACCTGCTGAGCTACAAGCGCAAATTTTTAAAACTGCTTTATTTAATTATCAATTAACCTTTATTTCGGCCCGTGGATTAACCACAAGTATTATGCTATCAAGAACATAATTTAGTGTCAAGAGAATTATTTATTTTTTATGATGTATAATAAAATTAACTAATAATATGAGAGAAATTATGAAAAGAAAAATAAGTATTTTAGGTTCAACAGGTTCTATAGGAAAACAAGCACTTGAAGTAATTGAGAAACTGAATGACAAATTTGAAATAATTGCACTAACTGCCGGAAGCAATATTAATTTACTGAATCAGCAAATAGAAAAATTTAAACCGAAATATGCTTTTGCTAACGATTTAACTCAAATTAAAGGTGCTAAAGTATTGTCGCTTGAAGAGATTTGCTCAAACCAAGAGAATGATATTATTCTTGTTGCAGTCTCAGGAAAAATCGGATTAAGACCAACTTTAACGGCTATAAAAAACGGCATAGATATTGCACTTGCCAACAAAGAAACACTCGTTATGGCAGGTGACATAGTTATGAAAGCAGCAAAAGAAAACGGAGTAAAAATTATACCGGTTGACAGCGAACACTGTGCAATCCATCAGTGCATAAAAGATATAGCACAGGTTGACCGTTTAATAATTACAGCCTCCGGTGGTCCTTTCCTCCGTAAATCTACTGAAGAAATGAAAAATGCAACAGTCGAACAGGCATTAGCGCACCCCAGATGGAATATGGGCAGAAAAATTACAGTAGATAGTGCGACACTTATGAACAAAGGGCTCGAAGTTATTGAGGCTCATCATTTATTCAATATGGATTACGACAGAATAAAAGTCGTTGTACACCCTCAAAGTATTGTACATTCGGCAATTGAATACGTTGACGGAAGTGTAATCGCACAACTGGGGCTTCCAAGCATGCATATACCTATTCAATATGCAATCACATATCCTGAAAGATATGAAGGAATAAAATCTAAAAGCTTTAGTTTTTCAGAAATAGCCCGACTTGATTTTGAAGAACCTGACCGGGAAAAATTCAAGGCATTGAATCTTGCTTACGAAGCCGGAAAGGTGGGCGGAAGTGCAACAGTTTGTTTAAATGCGGCAAATGAAGAAGCTGTATTTGAGTTTCTAAACGGACAAATCAAACTTTTTGATATAATCAATGCAGTAGAAACAATGATGAACAAACACAAGATTACAGCAGAACCGACTATTGACGAAATATTTGATATAGATAACGAAATAAGAATAAAAACAAGAGAGATGATGCAATTAGCATCTGTTTAAATAAAAAATGGCGGTCTGCAAATGCAGACCGCCATTTTTATATTATACCTCTACTGTTAACTCTTCGTTATCAGTCGCAAGCTCCAACAACCTATATGACAGATATGCACCAAGAGCAACCGCTTTTAAATCTATATTTTCATCATATTTTGCAACTTCTAAAATCGCAGTATTTATTTCAGGATTTTCCTCTTTTAAATACTGAACCATATTTTTACGCCAGGAATGTACGTCCTGAAATGCTTCTGTAAACACTTCTGATGACATTTCTTCTGTTATGATTGGTAACATACTCTTTCTCCTTTATTATATAAGTGATTATATAATATATTTAAAAATATGACAATACTTTATATATACAATGAATTAAAAACTAATTTACGGGATTCAATTCTTCTGATGCATTAATATTTTTCCCTACGGATTTTTCAAGATTTGCTTTTGCGGAGTTATACTCATATAAAGTCTGGTAATAAGTTAAACGTGCATTTTTATATTGAATCTGAGCATCATTAAGTTCAGTCGGATTACCAACTCCTGCCTTATACCTTCCCTCAGACAATTCAAAATTCTCTTTTGCCTGTTTCATTACAAGAAATGCAACCGGAAGTTTATTTTTCTTTTCATCAAGAGTATAATATGCACTTTGAACTTCGTAATACAAAGCATTTTTAGTATTTTTAGAGTTTGACTGTTCTTTTTGATAGAGAAGATAAGCTTCTCTGAGGTTATATTTGAGCTCCATACCGTTTACCACGGGAAAATTTATGTATGCACCAAACGTGTAACCGTAATTTGAATCAGGATGACGACCGCCGACTTCAAACTGTCCCTGTGTTATAAACTGAGTGAAAAAAGATTTTTTTACAAGTTTATAATTTTGAAGAGCCTGTTCTGTCTTAATATCAGCAAGTTCAAATTCAGGTCTTGATTTTTCGCATATTTCAATAGCTTGTGAAAGAGTTATATCGCAAGATTCAAACTTAAGCTTATCAATAATATTATATTTTATGGTATGCGGTATTCCTATTGCATTGTTTAGGCGTGCTGTTGAAGTATATATATTATGTTCGGCCTGAATAAGTGCAAGTTTGGAATTACTAAGATTAACCTGAGCAATAGTAATATCAACTTTCGGATTTATACCTGCAAGATAATATGCTTTTGCCTGTTCATAGAATTTTTCATACTCTTTAATATTTTCTTCTGCTATTCGTTTAGATTCAAGTGCAAGCTGAAGACTGTAATATGAGTCTTTTACATCATATACAACTTCATTAACAACCCCGGTCAAAATAATTTTATACCCTTTCAAATCACATCTGCGAATAGTTGCTTGATTTTGTGTAACACCAAAGTCATACAAAAGCTGTGATGCACTAATTTGACCCAGAACCCAGTAATTGTATATTAAATTTTCCCTGAATACATCAGATAACTGTAACTGTCTTATTCTGCTATATCCTGACTGCCAGCTGAATTCAGGAAAATAATTTGACCAAACCTGTTTTAGTCTTGCATCAGCAGCAAAGACATCCTGCATAGCAGACTGAATTTTTGGATTATTACCGAGAGCAAGTCTCAGACAATCATCAAGGTTGACATCAATAGTATTTTCTACACCTGCTTCTAAAGGTATGTCATTTTTATTTATAATCGGTTTTACATCAGAACTTTGCGGATATTCGGAAGCATTGATTTCATTACCAAATGAACGGTTATCCAAGAAGGGATTTAAACCGGAAAAAAAATTTATTATAAGTAACAAAAATACAATTAATTGTTTCATATTACTTAAAATAAACTAAAGCATACCTGCAATTAATTACACATTCGGATATAATTTGATGATAAATTTAAATTAAAAAGCCAATTAAAATAATTACAAGAAATAATAAACCAAACTCTTTTAACAGTATATTCCTTTGTCCCCGGTCAGCTTTGATTGTATTAAGCAACACAAAGAAAGCCGGAACTAATATACTTCCGAAAAACGCAACTGCAAGCATACCGCCAAATACAGATACACCTATTGAATGACGACTTCCGGCACCTGCTCCGAATGCAAATACAAGAGGCAGCAAGCCTAAAATAAATGCAATGTTTGTCATCATAACTGCTCTGAAACGGAGTTTAGCAGCCTGCATAGCTGCTTCCAAATAATTCATGCCGTCTTTTTCCATAGCATCTTTTGCAAACTCTACAATTAAGATAGCTTGTTTTGTCGATAATCCCAAAAGCATTACCAAACCTACCTGAGCATAAATATCAAGAGAAAGTCCCCATACGTACTGCAAGAACAGTGCACCTGAAATAGCAATAGGTGATATTAACATAACTGATATAGGGAGAGTCCAGCTTTCATACAGGGCAACCAGGAACAAATAAACGAATGCAAATGCCATAGACAAAATCATTACTAATTGTCCCGAAGATTGTTGTTCCAGGAACGATTTACCTGACCAGGCATAGTCCATATCCTTTGGCAAAACTTTATCAGCAATTTCTTCCATTGCTTTCATACCGGAGCCCGAGCTCATACCTGAAACAACTTCAGCATTTATTGTAATAGAAGGATACAGGTTAAACCTTGTTAGCTCAAAAGGTGCAATTATATCCTTTGTTGTAATTACAGAAGTAAGCGGTACCATTTTACCCACATTATTTTTAACGAAAACTTTGTTTAAATCACCCATTGTATCTCTGTAAGTTGAGTCAGCCTGCATAAATACACGATATACACGCCCGAATTTATTAAAGTCGTTTATATACGTAGACGCATACTGAGCTGCAAGAGTCGAATATATTTCTGATATCGGAACTCCCTGAGCAAGAGCCTTTTCTTCATCAATATTAACAACTACCTGTGGTAAAGATGCCGTAAACGCTGTATAAACACTTGAAAAAGCAGGTGATATTCTTGCTTCGCGCATCAATTTCTGAGCTTCTATAAACATTTCTTCCGGCGAGCGGTCACCCTTATCAAGAACCTGGAACTCTATACCGTTAAACATACCTAAGCCAACAATTGCAGGTGGCTGAGAAACGAATGTAACAGCTTCTGTATATTTTGAAGAAATTTGTCTTGCCTGGGCCATAATGTTGTCAATAGAAAGTTTACCCGATTTTCTTTCATGCCATGGTTTAAGTTTAACAATAACAAGAGCTGTATTTTCTCCATTAAAACCGTTTATTGACAATGTTGATTCTACACCGTTAATGTTCAGAATTTCTTTACACATATTATTAACAACTTCAGTAGAACGTGTAAGAGTTGCGCCATCCTGAAGCTGAACCTGCATGAACATTGCGCCTCTGTCTTCATCAGGTAAAAATCCTGACGGAATGATTTTAAACATTATAACAATAAAGAGTAAAATACCCATTACTGTTCGGAGTGTCTTGCGAGGTTGTTTTACAAAATAATCAACAACGCTCATGTATTTATCTCTTACACGATTAAACCAAATATCAAATTTTTCAATAAATTCATAGTCAGATTTTTCCTGACCTGATTTTAATATCATTGAACAGAGAGCAGGTGAAAGAGTAAGTGCAACCAAGGTTGATAAGCCTACGGAAGTTGCAATACAAACAGCAAATTGTCTGAACATTTGCCCTGTAATTCCGCCTAAGAATGAAACAGGAACAAAAACTGCCATTAATACCAAAGATGTTGCAACAACAGCACCAAATACTTCCTGCATAGACACATTTGTTGCGTCTCTTCTCGACATACCATCCTGTATATGCCGTTGGGTATTTTCTAATACAACGATTGCATCGTCAACAACAAGACCTACTGCAAGAACTAATCCAAATAGGATTAACAAATTTATAGAAAACCCTATTGCAGACAAAAATATGAATACTCCGATTAAGGATACAGGAATAGCACAGAAAGGTATAATCGCAGCTCTTGCTGTACCCAAGAACAAATAAGTAACTGCTGATACAAGAAGTATAGCCAAGAGAATAGCCTGTACAACTTCTTTAATTGATTCCCTGACAAATTGAGTAACATCATATTGTATATGGTATTCCATATCATTCGGGAATTTCTTACTTAGCACTTTCATTTTTTTGTTAATTTTATTAACAAGGTCAATCGTGTTTGCATCAGGCAGCTGAGTAACAGCTATAATTGCAGAATCACCGCCATCAACTTTAGAACGAACCGTATAACTTTCAGCACCAAGTTCTACTCTTGCAACATCTTTAATTCTAACGTTTGAACCATCACTGACTGCTTTTATTATAATATTTTCAAATTCTTCAACTGATTTCAAACGCCCTTTTGTTTTCAGAGTAAATTTCATCATTTGCGGAACATCCATCGGTTCCGTACCGATATTACCCGCCGGTGTCTGAACGTTTTGAGACTGTATTGCATTACTTATATCCGTTGTAGAAATACCCAAGCTTGCCATTTTGTCAGGCTTAAGCCATATACGCATTGAATAGTCTCCGGCACCATAAACAGCAACACCTGCTGAACCTTTTGTTCTTGCCAGTTCATCTTTAATATTCATAGAAGCGTAGTTAGCAAGATATAGCGCATCATACGTTTTGTTTGGAGAAGTAAGACCGATAAATAAACAACCTCCTCCACCCGTAGATTTACGTACAGTCAAACCGTAACGGCGAACTTCTTCCGGCAGACGGGGTGTTACCAATTGTAACTGATTTTGCACGTTAACCAGGTTCATATCCGGGTCAGACCCTACTTCAAAATAAATTGTAAGTTTATACGAACCATTACTGGATTCAGAAGTCATATACAACATATTTTCAACACCGTTAAGCTGAAGCTCGACAGGTGCAGCAATTGTTGAAGTAATTACATCAGCATTCGCACCTGAATATGTTGCATTAACAATAACCTGCGGAGGTGTAATTGAAGGATATTCTTCAAGAGGTAATGTGGTTAAACATAACAAACCTGCAAGCATTATTGCGATTGATATAACAATTGCGAACTTAGGACGTTTAACAAAAAAATTCTCAGTCATTATTTATGTCCTCCGAGAACTTTTCTAAGTTTATTAAATATCCTTGCAAAAATATTCGGTTTCTTTTGTTTTTGAGTTTCAGGCTGTACTGCTGTTTTTACAACACGAACAGGAGAACCCGGAATAACCTTCTGCATACCGGTTGTTATAATAACATCACCTTTTTTAACACCGCTATATACAACCCAGTCCGTACCTATTTGCCCCATTGTTTTTATATACGTTAGTTTTGGATTATTATTTTCATCCATCACATATACGTACAAACCTTCCTGGTTCTCCATTGTTGCGGTTTGCGGAACAATCGGCATTTCATCATTCATATTAGAGAATATTCTGACCCTTCCGAAATCACCCTGTAACAGAACCGAATTCGGATTTGGGAACGTAGCACGCATCGTAATCGTACCGGTAGATTCGTTTACGCTGTTGTCATAGAAGTCCTGAACACCTTTAAACTCATACTTCTGACCTGAACTGAACGTAAACTCAACTTCTCGCTTTACGTTTGGAGAACCGTCAATTCTGTTTAACTCAGCATAGTCTTTTGATTCAAGCGGAAAAGTTATATACATAGGGTCCGAACTGTTAATCGTAGTAAGAGGTCCGCTGTTCATAGAAACATAGTTACCGACCGTAACATCAATTATACCGACTCTTCCGTCAACAGGTGACCTTACTTGTGTGTAGCTTAAATTACGTTGTGCATCACGGTAAGCATTTTCCATGCTTTGTACTTGTGCTCTGTGTGCATCTCTTTGAGCAAGAATATTATCATAGTCCGCCCTTGCAACAAAATCATTTTCCACCAGCTCTTTATAACGTGCCAGCTGCTTATTATAGTAATCCTGCTGAGCTTTTGCATTTTCAAGGTTACCTTTTGCAAGACCTGTTGCATATCTATATTCCTGAGGCTCTATTTCAAACAATAACTGACCTTTTTTTACAAAATCACCTTCTTTAAAATAGCTCTTTGTAAGATAGCCATTAATACGTGCTAGAACTTCAACCCTGTATTTTGCCATTACTCGCGCAGGTGCATCAAATTCTCGTCTAACGGAAGCTGTTTTTACAGTATCAACGGTAACAGAAGGTGCACCCATAGACCTTTTTTGTTTTGCTGAGGTTGATTTGCTGATATTAGAAGATATCATCCTAACCAGTATCAAAGCAAAAACTATTGCCAAAATTATAATAATATTTTTTCTCATTCTCTCTCCAAATCACATATCAAATTAATAAACTTATTAAAATAAGTTTACCAAAAATACAAATTAAACACAACAAACACAAGAGTAATATCTTGAGTATAAAATCGTTTATTTTCTCATAACTTTTAAACGTCTGTTAGGCTCATCACCAATTGAAATACTTTTTAAGTTATACTGTTCAACCAGCTCGTGCTGCAATTTTCTAATATGAGTATTCTGAGGCGAAAGTTCAATTTCCGGGGCGCCTTCCATAACCTTTTTTATAGCATTTTTTGCCTCATCAAGCGCTATATCGGTTTCATCCTTATAATCCTGAGTCGC
Organism: uncultured Acinetobacter sp.; assembly: GCA_900321205.1. Taxonomy (GTDB): domain Bacteria; phylum Cyanobacteriota; class Vampirovibrionia; order Gastranaerophilales; family Gastranaerophilaceae; genus CAG-196. Next base: position 15,431 of record ONVC01000031.1, read on the forward strand.
TGCAACCTCTCCGGGCTGAATATCAAGCGCATCCTTTAATACTTTTTGTATATGCGCCATTGAGTTTGTTTTAACATAATATACTCGGATTCTTAATTCCTGTGCAGTATTTAAAATTTTTGCTCCGCCTTTGCAAAATTCTTATGAGCTATTACTATATCAGAATCTTCAATATTTCTTGTAATCTCAACATTCATATTAAGACTTTCAATAATTTTTTCAACAATAGTCCTTGATACTGCATACAAATAAACCTTTTTAAACGGCTTAACTTTTTCAACATAATCCTGACGTGAGAATGAGAAGTTCATCTTGTTATCTTTTGGAGACTCTATGTCATGAATAAGCTTATCCTGAGGCTGTTCATGCTTTATTTCCGCAACATTATCAGTTATTTTTGAATCAACTTTTCTGATTTCAGGTCTGATAGGCCAGCCTCTAAGTATATAATCAACTGCTTCAGAAGTGTTTTTATATACTGCCAGAGTATTTCTGTCCTGAATCTCGATAACTATATCAAAAGTCGGCTGTTTTTCTCTCTCTAAAACTGTTTTTTGGGATGCTCTGCGTTTAGCCTCATCATCACCTAATGTTACAGATTGAATGCCGCCAACAAGGTCGGAAAGAGTAGGGTTTTTGATAAGACTTTCAAGGCAATTTCCATGAGCAGTCGCAATTAACATAACACCACGTTCAGCAATCGTTCTCGCTGCATGAGCCTCTGCTTCCGTACCGATTTCATCAACAACGATAACTTCCGGAGTATGATTTTCAACCGCTTCAATCATTATATCTTTTTGAAGTTCAGGCTGGGCAACCTGCATACGTCTTGATGCACCAACAGCAGGATGAGGAACATCACCGTCACCTGCAATTTCATTAGAAGTATCAACAATAATAACACGTTTTCCCAGTTCATCAGCAACAAGACGTGATATTTCTCTTAACTTTGTAGTCTTACCGACACCAGGAGGTCCGAGGAACAAAATACTTTTCCCCATCATACAAAAATCTTTTATACATGCAATAGTTCCTGTGACGACACGACCTATTCTGCAAGTCAACCCGATAACTTTTCCCTGCCTGTTTCTGATTGCGCTGATTCTGTGCAAAGTACCCGGAATTCCTGAACGATTATCATGAGTAAAATTCTGTATGCGTGATATAACCACTGCCAAGAGTCTCAATTTTACCGCCTGAATGTCTTACTTCGGGTAATCTGCCGATATCAAGCACTATCTCGATAACATCATTTAAACTTTCATGCGTAATAAATGATATAACTTTTGGGGGCATAACTGCTAAAAGCTTATCGAGGTCGTTTTGAAATTCCATATTACTCATCATTACTGCAAAAAAGGCCTTTCTGTATGCACCATCAGAAAACTACTGTTCGCAAGTGCTCTCCTGTTATTATTATAACATATTCTTGCATACAACCGTCCGTTTTGTCACATATTTTAAGAAATATTAAGGGGATTTGACGTGTCTTTAATACACTAAATATAAGTATTTGAACATTATGCAAAATAAAAAAGCAAAACTTTCGTTTTGCTTAAATATCTTATTAAATTTATAACTCTTTTCTTTATGCGGCACCTGCCCCGCTTTTATCTTTTACTTTATTCTTTTCTGCTTTCTCTTTTTCGGCATCCTTTTCGTCTGCTTTCTTTTCCTGTTCTTCTGTGAACATTGTTGCAAACTTAGAATACAAATCGTCATCTTCAAGTATCTCTTCTATTTCAAGATAATTGTTATCGTTTTCATTAGCCTCGCTAAATTTATCATTATCGATATCTAAGCCTTGTGCTTTATTATGTGCAAGTTTATCTGCTCCAATTGTTTTTACAATAAAGTTTCTCAGAATGCTTGAATCTATGTGTGCTGACATATCGTGTCTCCTTATATTTATTCATCTTACATATATATAAAGTATATAAAAAATCTTCAATTTCAGAGACAATAAAAATATTTACAAATCTTAATAATTTAAGCAAAAAAAATGCCTGAATGTTTCAGGCATTTTTTTTATTAAATACTGTTTTTATACAGCTTTTTGAACTTTACCTGCTTTTAAACAAGATGTACAAACACACTTTTTAACAGCATGACCATTGTTATCAAGAACTCTGATTTCCTGAATATTTGGTGACTGCCTTTTTACAATTTGTTTATGAGAGAAAGTCAGCTTAGCAGCCTTTAAATCGCCTTTTCCACATATTTCACATTTTTTACCCATAATTATATTCCTTCTTTCTAATCTAGTGTATTCTAAGTCTACCCCAAAGGAAAAATTTTAGCAAGGGGGGGATACGCAAATACAAGATTAAATTTTTAAGAGATTAATAATCACTCTGTTCAAAATCATCATCGTCTTTTAGTGATGATAAATCAGAAGAATAGCTTGTATCAAAATCCTCAGGAAGATACTCATTATCAGGCCAAACAGTGTCTTCATCAAAGCGGCAGGCATTTAGATTTTCGGACATTGTAAAATCAGAGTTTGATAAATCTGCACTCTGAAATATAGCACCGGCCATATCTGCATCTGAAAAGTTACCGTAATCAACTGTTGCATAACTAAAATCAGTACCGTTTAATACAGACTCGGAGAAAGAACATTCAACAAGATTAGCCCTTGTAAAATCAACAGATGTTAAATCACAACCGTCAAAAGTAACATTAACAAGATGTGAATCGGCAAAAGATGATGATGTTAAATCAGCATTATAAAATACTGCGCCTTCAAGATTAAGATTAGAAAAATCTGTTTCAGTTAAATCAGCACCGCCTTTTATGTTTTTTATTTCTGTATTAAATGCTTCCGTATCCTGCGATACAAGTTCTGCCAATTCTTCTTTCTTTAGCATGTTATTCTCCTAGTTGATTAAATTTATTTCCAGAGCCAGCAATACTGCCTGCGTTCTGTTTGATACTTTTAACTTTTTAAAAATGCTGTTTAGGTGAGTTTTTACTGTAACGTCCTGCACACAAAGTTTGTCAGCAATTTCCTGATTACTCGCACCTTTTGCAACAAGAGACAAAACCTCTTTTTCTTTTGGTGTAAGTGCATCTATATTAACGTCTTTGTTAATTTTTTTATCTGTTTTAACGTTTTCAGCCTGCCATTTGCTCCGTCTTAATACGGCTTCTATACGGGCAAGCAGATTTGGTAAAATAAACGGTTTGACAATATAGTCATCAGCACCGATTTTTAATCCTGAAACAACTTTCTGATCCTCGCTGACAGCAGTAATCATAATAACCGGAATATACTGTGTTTTTGGATTTTTCCGTATTGCTTTTAATGTATCCCAACCGTCCATATTAGGCATCATAACGTCAAGAAGAACCAAATCAAAAGTATTTTTTTCATCAGATAAAATTTTTAACGCTTCAATACCGTCTTCTGCTGTAGTAACATCATAACCATACATTGGAAGAGCGTCATTTAAAAATTTAGGATTATCATCTACAACTAAAATTGATGCTATACCATCCATACTATACCAATCTTTCTTTCAAAGCTTTCAGTGCAGCCTGAAGTCTGTCATCTACTTCAAGTTTCTGCAAGATACTTGCAACATGTGCTTTCGTTGTATTTATACTTACAAACAGTTCACTTGCTATTTCGTTATTACTGTAACCTTCTGTAATTAACTTGAGAATCTGAGTTTCTCTTGAAGTTAAAT
>ONVC01000072.1:0-3067 GCA_900321205.1 uncultured Acinetobacter sp.
ATTTTCTCTATTGACGAGGCTTTGTTTTACCGTTAAACTTTAATATGTTGGGTAAAAGTTAGAGGAGTTTAAAGGGTAAATTATATGGAAGAATTAAAAAAGTTTAATACAGCTAAATTTTTGAGTTTTGCACTCGGATTTTTTGGTTTGCAGTTTGCCTGGCAGATGAGAATTATTTTATCAGGACCTGTTACAGAGAATCTTGGTGCATCACCGTTTATATTCGGTTTAATCTGGCTTGCCGGTCCGTTTACAGGAATGGTAGTACAACCGCTTATAGGTGCGCTTTCAGACAAAACGACATCTCCGTTTGGCAGACGCAGACCTTATCTTTTAGGCGGTGCGTTGTTATCAGCACTTGCATTGTGGGCATTGCCAAACTCAGAACTTATTACAAATACTTTAGGTTCTGTTCTCCATATGTCTGTTCATCCACTTGCTGCTCTTTGTTTTGCTGCTGTTATGATTTGGATTTTAGATGCTTGTGTTAATATAGCACAAGGACCGTACAGAGCTCTTGTTCCTGATGTTGTTCCGTCAGAGCAACACTCCGTTGCAAACTCATATATAAGCCTTGCTATCGGATTAGGCTCTGTTGTTGCAGCCGGTACGGCTCCGTTTTTAAAATGGGCGTTTGATTATCAGATGTCAATCGAAGCACAGTTTATAATGGCTGCACTTGCTTTCTTGCTTGGTATGACCTGGACTTGTATGTTTATTAAAGAGCGCAGATATCAGCCCAAAGAAGAGGATTGTGCAGAAAAATTTAATTTTATACAGAGTTTAAAAGACTTTTTTGCATTGTCTCCTGAGGTCGGAAAAATTTGCTGGATGCAGTTCTTTACATGGATTGGTAATATGTGTATGATGATTTATTTTACTCAGTATGCCGTTCATACAGTTTTTGGTGTCCCGGATTTATCTGCTGTAAGTGAAGCGGTTAAGTCTTCTTATGACCATGCTGTTCTGGCAGGTACAAACTTTTCATCAATTTGTTTTGCTATATTTAACCTGATATGTTTTATTTTTGCAATTCCTATCGGAGTTTTAGCGGTTAAGTTTGGTAATAAAAAAGTTCACGTTATTTCTATGGTTTCAATGGCATTAGCATTTCTGGGTATGGCTTTTTGCCATCAACCAAAACTTGTAGCCGTTTTGATGGGCTTGTCCGGTATAGGCTGGGCAAGTATTTGTGCACTGCCGTTTGCAATGCTTTCTCAGTATATCAAACCGGGAACGGAAGGTTCTGTAATGGGTATATTTAATATCTTTATAGCCGGTCCTCAGGTTTTTGTATGCACGCTTGTTTCCTGGTTTATTAATAAATGCTCGTTTAGTGTGTTAGATGGTGTTAACTATCACTGGGAATACACATTTGTAGTAGGCGCTGCTTGTCTTGTGATTGCATCACTTATTGCCGTAAGAGTTAAAGATAAAACCACAGTGGCATAAAGTTTAAATATTTATTAACGAAGTCCGGGTTCAGCATCTGAACCTGTGACTTTTTTTCTGAGGAAGAATATCAGCTCGGGTAGTGCAACTGCCAGAAGAAAACTGCTTATGCCTACATTTGCGGCAATGTTTGCGGACTTGATTCTGACTGCTTTTTTTGCGTATTTATTAATATTATTGCTTCTCTTTGCTTCAGTACTGAACTTTTCTATTTCTTTTATAAAATTATATATTTTTTTTGTATCAACAAACTCTCTCGGGTCACGTATTCTGTTTTTCAGGTATTTTACACCACAGTATTCCTCACAGAGTTTTGAAAATTTGCTGTTTGGGTTTTTATCAAGAAAATCTATTATATTTTCACGCTTTTTAGGTGTTTTTATATCACCTGCTTTTATAGAATTTAAAAAATCTTCGTTATTCATAAGTTTCGGATCAAGATTTACGTTTGTTTTAAACAGTTTCATTGAAAGTTTATCAAGCCCTTTTGCAAGATAAATCGGGAATACAAAGTTCAGAAACATCATCATTGAGTTTTTAAACCCAAGTTCCATTTGTTCATATCTGTTTCTGCCTGTCCAGACTCGACCGATTGTTAAACCTCCGTCTGTTACAGCCATTTTGTTTACGTTTGACATATTCGCCATTGTTGAAGCTATACCTTTGAACGATATGTTATTAGCATTAGCTTCTTTTTTTGATTCCTGTTGTTTTCTTATTTTTTCGGTAAGTTTAAAATTCAGTTTTGGCAGTATAAATCCCATTAATGCAATAGGAATAAGCGTTGTAACCGCAAATTTTCCAGCCTGAAAATTTTGATATTTACTTCTGTTTTTCAGTGCTTTTTTCAAATCTTCAACTGCTTCAGGAGCCTTGTCTTTAAATTTTTCTATGTTTAATTTTATCCCTTGGTCCTTGCGTTCTTTGAACAGGCTCATATTTACGCCTGCGTTATATCCGCATTTTTTTATGACTTTGTTGCATAAACTCCCCAAAACAATAGGCCCGCCCATCCAAATGGCAGAAGTGCCGTATTCATCAATAAACCTTTCTCTTACTGCATTATTTGCCATCTGTTTGGAGTCTTTAAGGTTTTGATTATACGTTAAACCAAGTTTTGCCGGGATTTCTATGCAGCAGTCACGAACGAATAGAGGTGCTATTCCTCTGTTGTTTCCGACTGCTGATATTATATTTATTAATGACATTTAATTTTATCTCCTTTAATCGTACTCTACTTTCTCTTAATATCCCGAAAGAGCCGATTAAAAAGAGTTTTTAGAGAAAACGCAAAACTCTGAGCCCTTTCGGGTTTATATGAGTATGATGATGTTTTGCGTAAAAATATGTCATAATCTTTTCCTTCTTAGCTCATAATAACACGAAGGAAATGTTTGTAAATATTGAAAGAATATATATTCTACATTTTTATTCAACGTATCTTCCGTCAAAAAGTTCCATAACCATCTTTTCCTGATCAGATGTTAAACGTTCGGGTGCATTATTTTGCTTGATGGTTTCAATATTTGGGGTTTCTTCTTTTGTTTCTATTTTAGCTTTTATTTCAGACTCAGCAGGTTCAGTCAGCTTTTTTTTTTTTTTTTTTTTTTTTTTT
>ONVC01000072.1:3072-22180 GCA_900321205.1 uncultured Acinetobacter sp.
CACCTGATTGCGGTAGTCTTATTGTAATTTTTGTGTCCGCATTATTAAACAGAACTTTTGCAGCATCTGCAAGAAGGTCTTTTTTATTTGAATTTGAGTATTGAGATACAAAGTTTTCGGTCTTGAATGTTATTATAATCTCTTCTTTTGTTATTTTAACAGGATTTCCCATTTGTTTAAGCAGAGCTCTTGCAGGAACGCTGTTTATGTTGCTTAAAAGAGATTCCCATAAGGATAAAATATCCATTCCGTTCGCCTTTTTAGACATAGGAGGCGGAGTGAAAGTATCCTCAATTTCAGCTTTGGGTTCTTTAACTTCCGTTTCTGCTTCATATTTTACCTGTTTTTGTGTCTCGACAGGTTTTTGTTCAACCTGAACTTTTTCTTTTGAAACCGGATTTACAACAGGTTTTGAAACTGGTGCAGAATTTACTTTCGGAACAATACTGCTGCCGCTTTCCAGAGCTCTGACGCGGTTTTGCAAGTCAAGAAGGGTCGAATTTTCTGTCATGTTTGCAAGGTCTATAATTCCAACCTCTAACCATAAATGCTGGTTTGCTGCAAATTTAACTTCTTTTATGTAGTATGTTATTCTTTCAAGAAGAAATACTATTTGTTGTGTTTCAAGTTTTTCTTTTTGTTTCAGAAGTTCATCTGTCTGAAGTGAGTTTAATCCGGTAAGTTCTGAAAGTAAGTCTTTTTTACAGTTTTTTACGATTAACAGATTTTTAAAATATTCTGACAAGTTCGTTAAAATCTGGAGCGGTTCATTACCGGAGTTATATATTTCATTAAGAATCTCAATGGCTTCATTCGGAGAAGATGAAATAATCTTGTCACTTAATTTATGAAGTATATCAAAAGAAATTCTTCCGAGTACGGAGTTTACATCGTCAGTAGTAATCTCTTTTGAAACTCCGAGCAGGCTTAACTGGTCAAGAAGTGATATACTGTCACGCATTCCTCCGGCCGAGTTTTTCGCAATAGAAAGAAGCGCATCATCAGTGATTTTGATTTTTTCTTCATCTGCTATGTATCTCAGATGTTTTACTATGTCTTCAGTTGTAATACGTCTGAAGTCAAATCTCTGGCATCTGCTCTTAATAGTATCCAAAACTTTGTGAACTTCCGTAGTTGCAAGAATAAATATTACATTTTCAGGCGGTTCTTCAAGTGTTTTCAAAAGAGCGTTAAATGCATGGTTTGTTAGCATATGAACTTCGTCTATTATGTATATTTTATATTTGCCTAAAACAGGCACGTATTGTATTTTTTCAAGTATATTTTGAGTATCTTCTACTTTACGGTTAGAAGCTGCGTCTATTTCAATTACATCAATCGGGATTGAGTTTGTAATATCTTTACAGCTTTCGCATTCACCACACGGATGAAGTGTCGGTCCGTTTTTACAGTTAAGTGACTTCGCAAGAATTCTTGCAGTTGAAGTTTTTCCCGTACCTCTCGGACCTGTGAATAAAAATGCGTGCGAAATCTTTCCCAGCTCTATTGCACTTGCAAGAGTCTTTTTTATGTGTTCCTGCCCTACAAGTGTATCCAGTGTCTGCGGACGATATTTTCTGTATAACGGTACGTAATTTTCACCCATGGTTATAGTTTACCATAAAATTGCAATGAATGATATTTTATATTAAAATGCTTTTATGAGAAGAGGTTTTATTTTATTTTTATCGTTGTTTTTCCTGACAATACAGGTAAATGCATTTGAAATTGTTATGCCTGCTGATAAGAAAACCGTAACCTCAAACGATTATGCTTTTATATACGGAAAAGCAAATTCAGCAGAGACAATGACAATAAACGGTAAAAGTGTTCATACTGCACCTAACGGAGCTTTTGCACATTCAGTTAAGTTAATTGACGGGGAAAACAGAGTTATTATCAGAACTGTTTACGGAATGACTCTTTATAAGTACTTTAAAACAACCCCTACCGAACAGGAAGTTCCGGCGGAAGAATTTGAACCGGTAAAAGCATACGTTAATCATGACGGCACTCCGCTCAGAAGCACTCCCGTAGATGCAGGACTAAACAGGATATCTCATCTGTTCGGGGGTACGCATATTGTCGTAAACGGTTCAAAAGGCTCCTTTTACAGAGTTTATCTTTCAAAAGACAACGAAGCCTGGATAGCTAAAAAAGACGTTACGCTAACTGATGAAGATTTTTATCCGGCTGAGTTTTTAAATATGGACAGCGAACGTTTTAAAAATGCTATTATTCAGTCAATTTCTTTTTCCAAAAAACTTCCTTATACGATAGAGGATTGTGAAAAAGAAATTGTGTTCAGGGTTTATAATCCGGAACTTTCAGAAGAATCCGTCTATAATTTAAGTATTCCAAAGCCTGTGAAATACGCATATACGATAGAACTTGATGAAGGTAATTATACTTTTAAAGTAAGAAAATTGCCTGAAAATATTAAAGATATAACTGTTGTAATTGATGCAGGTCATGGCGGTTCTGAAAAAGGTGCAATAGGCTGTTTGGGTGATGAAGAAAAAGACATAAATCTTAAAATTGCACTTAAAGTAGCAGAACTTTTGAACAAACATAATATTAATGTTGTTATGACAAGGGAAGTTGATGCAAATGTTTCCCTTGAAGACAGGGTTAATATTTCAAAAGAAAAATGTGCTGATATTTTCGTGAGCATACATTTAAACTCTATCGGTGATATCCCGATGGATATTCACAAAAACAGAGGTACAAGTGTTTATTATTTTAATAAAAATTCAAAAATGCTTGCAGAAGTATTGCAACGAGAAATTGTTCGTCATGCCGGAACACATGACAGTGACATTCAGACAGGGAGTTTTGCTGTTATAAGACCGACAGATTATGCTGCTGTTCTTGTAGAAACGGCTTATATGACTAATCCTTTTGATTCCGTACTATATACTAATGATAAATGGATAAACAAAGCTGCAAAAGGGATAGCAGAAGGGATTATTAAATATATTAAAATTAAAAACTAAAACACTAGCCTTCCATCTGGTAAGCCCATGCTGAGTGGTTGTGTATGCTTTCCATTGATTCACATTCTACTTCAAATGAATCAATAATTTCATTCTCTCTTAATTTGATAACCACATCACGCAAAACATCTTCTACGAATTTAGGGTTGTTGTAAGCGTGTTCGGTTACAAATTTTTCGTCTTCTCTTTTAAGAATAGGGTAAAGCGGCGAAGAGGCACATGCTTCTATCTCGCTGATTAAATCTTCCAGCCAGATGTGTTCATCTTCCGGATATGTTATATTGACCGATACAAGCGCACGCTGATTGTGTGCTCCGTAGTTTGATATCTCTTTTGAACAAGGACAAAGTGTCGTAACCGGAACATCTACGCCCAGATAAAATTTGTATTCTTCGTCTTCTTCTCCATAGTTGTCGATAACACCTTCAAAAGAACAATCATAGCACATTGGGGCAGATATGTTTGTAACCGGTGAAGGTTTATCTATAAAATATTTGAACTCAAAACGCAAGTATCCGCTTTTTGCGTTCAGTTTCTTTACAATTTCTTCCAGGCAACCTTTTATATCCATACCCAAAAGATGCCTGTCACTCCATTCATTGAGAATCTCAATAAAGCGTGACATGTGAGTTCCTTTGTATTTGGCCGGAAGTGTAACGCCAACTGTTGCAGATGAATATATCGTAATATCTTCCGCATCTTTTCTTTGTACCGTTATCGGCAGTTCAACACCTTTTACACCAACCTTCTGTATCTCAATACCACGATTGTCTGTTTGGTTTTGGACATCCTTCATTAAACCGGTTCAACTCCCTCAAAAGATTTTTGTTCAAGTGCTATAAGAAGTTTCAGTGCTGCAACTCTTTGAATTTTTGCCGGTGCATTTCTTAATAGCTCAACTCCTTTAAGCATCATTGGGTCATTATCATACCAGCGGTTTCCTTTGCCTTGGTATGTATTTATAATATCGTAAACGTGTTCTATAACTTCACCTGCGACTTGCTCCTGCAATTTAAGCATAAACTCAGCAGCTTCGCTTTGTGTGCTTTCAGGTGAAAGTCTCAGTAATTCAAGTGCTTCTTTTAAAATCGGATCTGAATCGTACCAGCGTTTGTTAATCATAATTTTCTATTCCTCTCATTCTATTTCTATTGTATAATAACTTTGTATAAATGTATATGGGGGTTTTATGAAATTTTTACTTATAAACGGTGCAAACCTTAATATGCTGGGTCAAAGAGAACCTGAAAAATACGGTAATACTTCTTTGTCTGATATTGAAAATGCCCTTATAAATCGTGGTTCCGAGCTTGGAGTTATGGTAGATGTTTGGCAGTCAAACCACGAAGGTGAAATTGTTGATAAGATTCAGGCTGCTAAGGGTATTTATGACGGTATCCTTATTAATGCGGGCGGATATACGCATACAAGTGTTGTTATTCGTGATGCAATATCTGCTGTTCAGATACCGACTGTCGAGATTCATATGACTAATATTCACGCAAGAGAAGAATTCCGTCATACATCACTTTTGTCAGGTGTCTGTGTAGCCCAGGTCATCGGTTTCAAGGAACAAAGTTACATTCTTGCACTGGAAGGGTTGGTAAAACTTCTTAAATAATTTTTCAAAAAGAAAACTTCCCCGAAGGGAAGTTTTTTTCTTTGTTTCTCTTCTTTCTCTATCTCGTGTTAATGTCTTGTGTTTGCTCTCTGTATATATAAAAAGTATTTTAAAAATCCATGATTTCACATGTGGATTTTTTTGTTACAAAAGTTAATATAATAAAAAAGCGTGCAGAAAATCTGCACGCTTTTTAGATTTATATAATTTACATTTATTCCTTCAAGAATGTTTCATAGTTCCTTGCAAGCAGGTGTGTTCTTATCTGGTTAATCAGGTCGAGCGCAACACCAACCATAATGATTAGTGACGTAGCACCAATACCTTGGAATGTTGTAATTTTTGTTGCATAGCTTGCAAAAGCAGGAACTAATGCTATAAATCCGAGCCCCATTGCACCGATAAATGTTGTTTTTGTTAAAATCTTATCAAGTGCTTCTGCTGTTGGCTTGCCCGGTTTTACACCTGGTATAGATGAACCGTATTTCTTTAGATTGTCGGCAATTTCTTTTGGCTGCATATTTGGCATAATTGAAGCATAGAAGAATGTTAATGCAACAATCATTAAGAAATAGATTGCATAATAGGTAAGTCCGCTCGGATTAAATATTTTGTTTAAGTACATAAATATTGTTTCTGCGGTCCCTGTTAAATGAGCTTGTCCCACAAGGCTTAATACCGTAGACGGGAATAACAATATTGCGATAGCAAAGATAATGGGCATAACTCCGCCCGGATTTAATTTGAACGGAATGAATGTGTTAACTCCGCCGTAAACCTTGTTTCCCACTTGTCTTTTAGGGTTAACTATAATAACCTTTCTTACTGCTTCCTGCATAATAACAATGAATACCATTGTTGCAAAGAATATAAGCAGTAACAGTATTAGTCCCCACATAAGCGAGGATTCCTGTTGTATCATAAGAGAAGTTCTTGATATATAAAGCGGAATCCCTGATATGATACCGACAAAGATTATTAATGAACCTCCGTTACCGATTCCTTTTTCGGTTATAAGTTCAGACATCCACATAACAAGAACAGAACCGGCTGTCATTGATACAATAGCCGATATGTAAAACATTACGTGATTTACCCCCGGCATTATAGAGTTAGGAAGGTGTACGAGATAACTCATAAAGATTACTGCCTGAAATACAGCAAGAACTACCGTAAATAATCTTGTAATCTGTGACAGTTTTCTTCTGCCGGCTTCTCCTTCTTCTTTTTGTAATTTTTCTAATGACGGTATAATAACTGCCATTAATTGTATAATAATTGATGATGTGATGTATGGTCCGATACCTAATGCAAAAATTGAAACCTTACCTAATGCGCCGCCTGTAAATAAGTCTAAAAATCCTAACAGGTTGTTTTGGGCTGCAAGGTTTGCAAATGCGGTATTATTAATACCATATACAGGTAAATGAATACCAAAACGGAACAAAACAAGCATTCCGAACGTAAAAATCAATTTTTCTTTAAGTCCGGATGCGTTCCACATTGACATCAAATCTGCCGTAGTAGGCATCCTCATTCCTGACATTTATAAAAATCCCCTTTGTTTATTTAATGTACTTTGATAATGGTGTTAAGGCACTAAGTATATTTAGTGCCTTAATCCATTATTATCTGATTAAACCAGTTCAATCTTTCCGCCTGCTGCTTCGATTTTTTCTTTTGCAGAAGGAGTTACATAGTTAGCCTTGATTGTTAAAGCTTTTTTGATTTCGCCGTTTCCGAGGATTCTGAGACCTTCGCTTGACGGGTGAACTTTCTTAGCTTCTTTAAGTGTAGCAAGAGAGATTTCTTTTAATCCTAATGCTTCAAGTCTTCCTACATTAATAGCTGCATAATTAATCTTGTTAATTATCTGGAAGCCTTTTAATTTCGGAAGTCTTCTGTAAGCAGGCATCTGACCGCCTTCAAAACCTCTTTTAGAAGTTCTTCCTGATCTTTGTCCTTCACCGTTGTTACCACGGCTTGAAGTTTTACCGCATCCTGATGAACGGCCGCGACCAACTCTAACGGTTTTCTTAGTTGCACCGTCAGCAGGTCTTAAATCTGATAATTCAATTCTATCTGCCATTTTTATATTCCTTTTCTGTTAAACTATTTTGTAACTTCTAACAAGTGTGAAATCTTGTTAACCATACCCATTATTACAGGGCTTTCTTCGTGCTCTACTACTTGGTCTTTCTTTGTGAAGCCTAATGCCTTAGCGACTTTCTTTTGAGCTTCTGAGCAACCGATTAAACTTTTAACAAGTTTAATTTGGATTTTTTTATTTGCTGTTTTTGCCATTTTTTTATTCCTTATAATAATTTAATTTTATATTACTTTTAAATAGCCTACTAGTTTAATAATTCAGCCATTGTTAAACCACGTTTTTTAGCAACATCTGAGAACATTCTTAAAGATTTAAGAGCGTCAATTGTAGCGTATGCTGCGTTTAACGGTGATTTTGAACCCTGTGATTTTGTTAAGATGTTTTCAATACCTGCAAGTTCCAGAACAGGACGAACTGCCCCGCCTGCGATAATACCTGTACCTTGCGAAGCAGGTCTTAACATAACTTTACCGGCACCTGAACGGCCAACAATCGGGTGAGGAATAGTTGTTTTAAAGATAGGAACGTTGATTAAGTTCTTTCTTCCGTCTGCAATAGCTTTCTGGATAGCGATGATAACTTCTGCAGCCTTAGCACAACCTACTCCGACTTGTCCTTTCATATTACCTACGATAACTACTGCTCTGAAGCTTAATTTTTTACCGCCCTTAACAACTTTTGTTACACGGCTGATTTGAACAACCTGTTCTTTCCATTCTGATTCAGGTTTAGCTTCCTGAGTTTCTACATTTTTCTTTCTGTTTCTTTGCTTTTTAGCAGGAAGTTTTGTAACAACTTCTTCTGTTACATCTTCTTCTGTTTCTGTTGCTTCAGCTTCAGCTGCTGTTTTTTCAACAACTTCTTCTGAAACATTTTCAATTTTTTCTTCTTCTGACATGTTATACCTTTCTATTTTTGTGTGTAACACTAATTTCGGCTTTTAATTTTATATAAATCTTACAACTGAATACAAACATCAATACAAAAGTGCCGATTCTTCGGTACTTATATAATATTCAATTGTGGGTTTTTTCTGACAATAATAATTTTATTTTAAACATGAAATAAATGCAAGTGGTAAATATTGATAAAACAGGAAATATAATTTAAGTGTAAAGTAACATTTTTACATATATTTTGAGTTAATATACTATACTTGCTTAAAAATTTTTATTGTCTATAATCGACTTAGAATGAATATAATCCAAAAATCACGAAAAGCTCTTGAATTTGATAAAATTTTACTAGATTTGGCTGCGTTTGCAAAAACGGAGCAGTCTAAGTATTTATGTCTTGAACTCACCCCTTTTGAAAATCCGGATGAAATTCATAATCAGCTCACTTTAACTCGTGAAGCTAAAGAAATGCTTGATTTTTCACGTGATATTCCGATTGACAGGATAGAAAATTTTTCCAAACTAATGGAAAAGAATGAGTATTTTATTGAGGAAGAACTTGTTGATGTTGCAAAGTCTCTGCGTACTGCAAGAATTGTTAAAAATTATCTTAAAGAAAATCTTGATAAAGAGACTCTTTTAAGTAAGCTGGCAGAATCAATTTTTACTGATAAAGTATTAGAAGATAAAATTTTTAAAACCTTTGATGATAATTTATCAGTAAAACATAATGCTACTCCTACTATCAAAGCGTTGTATTCATCACTCAGAGATAATGAACTGAATCTTAAAAAGACTGTTCAGGGACTTATGAACTCTGCTGAGTTTCAAAAACATCTTCAGGAAAATATATATACAATGCGTGATGACAGGATAGTTTTTCAGGTCAAAGCATCTTCTAAGAGCAAAGTTGCAGGTATTGTACACGATGTTTCTGCAAGTAACAGAAGTTTTTATATTGAGCCTGCGTCAATTGTGCCTCTGAATAATAAAATTAAAGAATTGAAGTCTAATATTTACGCTGAAGTTATAAGAATTTTAACCGAACTGAGTAATGAAATCAGAAGTGTTATAAATAATCTGATACAGATGGAAAAGACTGTAACGCTGATAGATTTTCATTTTGCGAAAGCTCGTTATGCAATAAAAACGCAGTCCGTTCAGCCGAATATTAACCGAGATAAGTATATAAAAATCGATTTAATGCGTCACCCGTTGTTAATCGGCAGAATAAATAATATTGTTGAAAACGATTTTTCAATAGGTAAAGGATATAAATCTATAATTATAACAGGTTCTAATACAGGCGGAAAAACAGTTACGCTTAAAACGGTCGGACTATTTATTCTAATGATGAAGTCAGGGCTGTTCCTTCCTTGCGCAGAGGCAAATATTTACCCATTTAAAAAAGTTCTTGCAGACATAGGTGATGAACAGAGTATTCTTCAAAATTTATCTACATTTTCATCTCATATGAAAAACGTGATAGAAATTTTAAATCTTGCTGATTCTGAAGCGTTTGTGCTTGTTGATGAACTTTGTGCAGGAACAGACCCTCAGGAAGGTGCAACTCTCGCTGAGGTTATTCTTAAAGAGCTGTCATCAAAACGTGCACAATCAATAATAACTACTCACTATGGAGAGCTTAAAACATTAGAATATACCGATAATTACTTTAAAAATGCATCTGTTGAGTTTGATTCCGAAACACTTTCTCCTACATATAAACTCATAATCGGTATTCCGGGTTTAAGTAATGCAATTTCAATTGCATCAAATCTGGGGTTAGATCCGGAGCTTGTTTGGAAAGCTAAAGAACTTTTGATAACTCAGCGTGATAATTCAAGTGTTGTTGTCGAAAAGCTACAGGATACTCAGCAGAAACTTGATTCAAATTTAAAGGAAGCTGAAAATGTTGTGCTTGATGAGCTTGACTCAAGATACTACTATTTATGTGGTGTTGCACCTTCAATGGCACTTGAAGATAATTTCCATCTTGCCTTTGAGGACTGGATGAACTTCGTCAGGAAAAATCCGAAAAAATTGCAAGAAGATCTTATGCAAGACTTGCAAAACTTGAACAGGGTTTCCGCGAGGAAATGCATAATATTGAAGACAGCGAACAGTATGTTGAGCCCGACTGGGATATGATAATACCCGGTACAAAACTCCTTGTAAAAGACCTTAATCAGCCTGTTGTTGTATTACAACCACCGGACAGAAACGGTACATTGTATATTCAGATGGGAATGATAAAAACAAAAATTAATAAAGATAAACTTGCTATGTATGATGAAAGATTAACAAAAAAGGTTAATCTACCTCTCAGTTCAATGAAAAATAATTCATCATTCTCACTTAAAAGGTACAGTATTTCCAATAAACTGGATTTGCGCGGACAGCGTGTTGAAGAAGCGCTTGATGAACTTGAAGCTTACTTAGACAAGGCGAGTCTTGTGAATTTGTCACCGGTTTATATTATTCACGGACACGGAACAGGAGCACTTAAATCCGCCGTACGTAACTTTATAGCGTCATCTCCTTATGTTGCCAAATACAGGGTCGGAGAAGAAGCCGAAGGCGGTGACGGAGTGAGTGTTATTGATATAAAATAAAAAGAACCTGCTTTCAAGCAGGTTCTTTTTATTGTTTTATAAAAGTTTTATACTTCCGGAATTTCGATTTCTACGTCATCGACATCATCCTGGTCTTCTTTTTTGATTGTTTCAATTACGTTTTTAGCCATTTCTTTAGCAATAACTTTTCTGGTTGATTCCGGACAATTCTGAAGCAGCGTAATAGCTGTTCTTAATGTACTGTCTAAATCGTACCATCTTCCATGTTTAGAATCGTCAAGGACATCTTCTGTTGCTGAAACAATATCTTCTACAGATTCATATTCAGTACTTGAAATATGATGTTCCGTAATAATTTTGATAAGGTTCAGCGCAACTTTAATTTGCGTTTCGTCATCAGATTCTTCTAATGTCTTCATTGCAGAAGATAAAACGGGATCTCTGTCATACCAGCGCCTTGCATTTGTTGTGAACTCTTCCTTCATAAAAACCTCCTGATAACTGTCTAACAAGTCAATTATACTATACTTTTTATTATTTGTAAAAGGTTTATTACAAATTTAAGTTTTTAGAGTTTTAATAATTTAATTTTGTCTGCCGATAGAGGAGGTGTGCTGTCTTTCTCTCTTTTGTTAGAAATTATAAAGTTTGATATTTTATCAGTGTTAATATTGCTGTCTCTCTTTGTAGTCATAATTGCAGATGAGCTTATTTTAGGTACTTTTATCATGTTAGAAAGTGCAAAATCAAGGTCATCTTCGTTTGTATATGGTTTTTTCAGCATTACATTGTTAACGTATATTCTGTCGCAAACAGATGTTTTATGCCCGTTAAGTTCTATGTCAGTACCTATGTATTCAGAGCACATAAACCTGTTTGAAACAACAATTCTGTTGCCTATAATATCTGTTATCGTATAATTTAGCAGTTCATTATATTGGTTAACTTTATGTACATTTATACATTGATTACTGTCTCGGTATTCTACAATGCGGTCAAGTATATCGTACCTGTATTTCTGTTCGTTAATTACTTCGCTTCCGGCTCTAATAATGCGGCTGTTAACACGTTTAAGCTCATCATATCCGTATTCGACAGAGTAGAACTGTCCGTCAATTCTTTTCTGAATACAAACTATGCGGTCTTCTCGATCATATTTATATTTAATTACGCTTAACTCTTTACCTTCACTATTGTAAAGTGTTTTTCTGCTGATTTTTCCTGTGATAAATTTTTCTTCTGAATACAGCTTGTTGTTTCTGTAATGTTGTATTGATTCAACGGACGAACCTTTGTAAAATATTTTTTTTATCAGTTCTCCCGAGTTTGAATAATATGACGTACCTGTCATATTACCGTACTTATCTAATATGGGCTTTACTCCGAAATCACCAGATTTATCATCTTCATTATTATTAATCAATGTTACTTCTTTGGTAAACTCTTGTAATTCTTCGGGTATAGAAATACAAAGATAGTTTTGTGTCATTAATAATACTCCATCTTAATTACTAATCAACGATATAATTTATCGTTATACATTATATAAGTGTTATTTTTTTCTCTGATTTCATTCGGAAGAATTTTTGTTACAAAACTACACATTTAATTTATAACCGCCACCGTATATGGTTTCTATGTATTGTTTACCGTCGGAGATTTTGTCTATTTTTGAACGTAAATGTCTTATGTGAACACGAATTGTTTCTACATTGTCGTCAGGCTCATACCCCCAGATTTCTTTAAGCAGTTTTGCTCCTGATACCATGTTCCCGTGGTTTTGGAAAAGCAGGTTAAAAATATCAAATTCAATGGGTGTCAGTTTTTGAACTTTATCATTTATCTTTACGCTGTAGGTTTCCGGAATAAGTGTTATTTCTTTATATGTTAAGAGTTCCCTTACTGCAGTCGATTTTGGAATCTGTTTTGTTCGTTTTAGCAAAGCTCTTACTCTGACAATGAGTTCATCAATTTCAAACGGTTTCGTCAGGTAGTCATCAACACCTATATTGAATCCGTTTACTTTGTCACTGAGTTGAGATAATGCTGTCAGCATTAAAATAGGAGTTTCTGATATTTCAGGACATTGTCTTATTCTTTGGGCAACCGTAAATCCGTCAACTTCCGGCATCATAACATCTAATACTATCAGAGCCGGCTCTTCCTGTTTAGCTTTTGCAAAGCCCTCTATTCCGTTAAATGCCTGTGAAACTTCGTATCCCTGAAGCTCAAGGTTGACTTTTATCAGTTCGTTAATTGCCGTATCATCATCTATTATTAATATTTCAGCCATTTGTTATTACCTCTTCCTTATTATCTGTAACCGGCAATTCAGCCGTTGTATTTATTCCGTATTTTTTTAGTTCTTCTATTTGCGAAAACAGACTCGGATTGTTTTTGTTGGAACGATAGAATCTGTTTATTACGGTAGTGAACTCCTGTGACAGATTGTTAAAGTCCTTCTGCATACTAGTAAGTTCATCACAAAAAAGTGCAAAGGTCTCGTAAAGATTTGTTCCGGCTTTTACTATTTGTTTTACGTTTTCGTTTTGTTTTTGCTGGGAAAACAATTGATTTACAAGTCTGATTGCAACAAGTAGTGATGCTGTGCCTGTGATTATTATGTTTGATTTATAAGCAAAGTTTATAATATCAGAGTCTTCATAGAGCAATCCTACAGAAGAATCTATCGGCATGTACATGAGAATAAAGTCGGGTTGGTAAGTGTTTTCGGCATTTTGATACTTTTTTTCTGCAAGTTCTTTTATTCTCTGTTTTACTTCATTTTTGAAGTTTTTTAGTTTAGAACTGTCCTTTATGTATTCAAGGTAACTTGTTAGTGTTACTTTTGAATCAATGATAAGATGTCTGTTATCAGGAAGTCTGATTAAAACATCAGGTCTTATTTTTTTTGAACCGTCTTCTGTCTCGGAAAATGTTGAGTACTGCTTAAAGTAGTGAATCCCCTCCGTCATACCCGAGTTTTGAAGAATGGTATCTAAGATATCTTCTCCGTAGGCTCCTTTTATATTCTGATTTCTTGTAAGTGCTTCAGTAAGATTTTTTGCTTCCTGTTCAACAGACTTGTTATTTTTTTCTAAGGAAGCGATTTGTTCAATTATTTTTGTTGTATTTTCGACTCCCGACAGATTAAACTTTTCGACTTTGTCTTTAAAATCATTAATCTGTCTTGCAAGCGGCAGTATTTTTTCTTCAAGAGCTTCTCTGTTTTGTTTTCTTAAATCCTCCTGCTCGGTTTTTATTGTTTCGTTTGCCAGGCGTGCAAAATCATTGCTTATAATATTCCTGATTTTAGAGAACATTATAAGAAAAATTACGGCTGTAATCAGTGCTCCCGAAAAAAATACTATGATGTAATCAACACCCATTTATACTCCCAAAAAATACAGGTCTGAGACCTGTATTTTAATGATTATCTTCTGTTAATCTTTGATAAAAGTTCTAATATCTCAACATACAACCAGACTAATGTAATCATAAGCCCAAATGCACCGTACCACTCAAAATCCTTAGGAAGCATCATTTGCTCGCCTTTTTCGATAAATTCGAAGTCAAGTATTAAATTTAATGCTGCGATAACAACTATAAACAGTGTTACAGCAATACCGCCAAGAGATACAGAGTGAATCAACGGGACATGTAATCCAAAGAAACTACCTATGATATCAATCAGGTAGACTACCGCAATTGAAGCTGTTGATATAAATATTACGCTTCTGAATTTGTCAGTTACCTGAATAAGTCTCATTTTGTATAAAGCAAGCATAGTAAACAATGCTGCGAATGTGCCTGCAATCGCTTGTATTACCATACCCGGAAATTGTGCTTCCAGTATTGCCGAAAGTCCGCCTAGTGCACAGCCTTCGCATACTGCATAAACCGGAATAAGAATTTTATTTCTGGTAAATGATATTATTAATGCCAGTATAAAACCGACTATAAAACCACCGCTTGTAAGCATCATACCCATATCGGTATATCCTGCGCTTATTCTTGACCATACAAATGAAGCAGCACATATCAACAGCAATCCTAAAAATGCAGTTATCTGAATAGTGCCGTTTATTGTCATCGGCATACCTTCCAAAATTCTTTCCTGTTCATTAAATCTGTTATCATTTAAAATCGGATTTGACATTTATTTCTCTCCTTAAAATATCCTCTTTTTTTATTATATCATATTTGTTTAATGAAAATAGTTTGTTAATTATTTTTTAATAAATAAAAAACGGGTGTTTTTTCACCCGTTTTATAAAATTTAATTTACAGGTATCTTACCTGGTCGAGCAGTCTTGTAATCCTGTTTTTAAAATCATTATCTATCGGACAGGACACACCTTCAATTTTTGCTGCCTCTTCTCTTGCAATAAAATCTTTTTCCAGCATTGCTAACTTTCTGTACGCTATGTTCATAACAACCTCCTTATTAAAAAACCTTTCTACATATATATAAAGTATTTTTTGTTTAAGAAGTTGCTTTTTATGTTACAAAATGTAAACACAGTTTTACCAGTTTACTTTTTCAATCAGCTCTATTTCGTATCCGTCAGGGTCTTTGATAAATGCGATAAGGGAACCTTTTCCTGTTAAATCAAACGGCTCATAGAGATATTCATATCCATGTTTGTTTAATTTTTCACTGAAATCTTTCATTGACTCAACTCCAAAAGCAAAATGACCGAAACCGTTTCCTATATCATATCCGTCTTGTGGTGTATCATCATTATAGGTAAGCTCTATCCGGCAGGTGTTGTCCTTATCCGATAAAAAATACAACCAGCAGTCCTCAAGTCTGCGTTTTTCATCAAGCTTCATATTTAAAAGCTCTGTATAAAATTTTAAAGATTTTTCAATATCTTTAACCCTTATCATAGAATGTAAAAATCTCATAGAATAGTCCTTTCATACGTTTATAAGTGGTATTTTTAATATATTATGTTATATTTACCCCTTATGGTATAATTATACATTATGAAACATATTTTTGAACAAACAGTTTATTACGGTGATACGGATGCCTACGGAGTAGCTTGGCATGGTTCTTATCTGAGATGGATGGAACAGGCAAGAGTTGAATTTTGCCGTGACATAGGCATTGACCTTGTCGAGATGAAAAAGCAGGATGTTGCTATTCCGGTAACTAATCTTAATATAAGATATAAGGCTTCGGCTTTGCTTGATGATAGAATAGTTGTAGAAACCGAAATAACAAAAATGTCACCGATAGTTGTTCAGTTTACTCAGACAATCAAAAACAAGGAATCTGATAAGGTTTATACAATAGGTGTTGTCGAGGTTGTAGCGGTTACTAATGAAGGTAAAATTTATCGCAGAATCCCGGAAATATTGAAAATTCCCTGCGAAAAAGCAATGAATTCTTAAAGGCGGAATAATAAATGCCAAGACTTAATAAATATATTGCATCAACAGGTTTATGCTCCCGCAGGAAAGCTGACGAGCTGATTTCCGAAGGTAAAGTTTCCGTAAACGGAAAAGTTATTACCGAGCTTGGTTTCTATGTTAGAGAAAAGGATAAAGTTGCAGTAGAAGGTAAATCCGTAAGACCTCAGAAACTTGAGTATTACCGTTTTTTTAAGCCGGCAGGTTATATTACAACTCTTGATGATGAAAAAGGCAGAAAGACTATTTATGATATTCTTCCTCCTGAGTTAAAGCATCTTAAACCTGTCGGAAGGCTGGATAAAGATTCAACAGGACTCTTAATATTAACTAATGACGGTGAACTTATTAATCAGATGACACATCCTTCCGTTAAAGTTCCGAAGGTTTATGTTGTAACTATAAACGGTAAGTTTACGGAAGAGCATGCAAAACAAATGTTTGAAGGAATAGAGATTATTACCGATACTGATGAAAAAAAGACTGCCTATGCAGAAACTCTTCCTATAGAAGTTACTAATAAAAAGTCTGTTGTGCAGGTTGTATTATATCAGGGATTAAACAGACAAATAAGAAAAATGTTTGCAAAACTAGGGTTTGAAGTTGAATCTCTAAAACGTGTACAGCATGCAATAATTACTCTGGAAGGACTTAAAAAAGGACAAGTTAAGGTTATGAAGCCGAAACTTGTTAAACAGCTTCAATCATATTTAGCTAAAATCCAAAAGGAGAATTCATAATTGGTATTAAAAATTGCCGTCACGGGGAATATTGCATCGGGTAAATCTCAGGTTGAACAAGTTCTTGAACGTCAAGGATTTCCTGTATATGATTCTGATAAGATAGCACACTCGATTATTGACGGATTGTCTGAATTTTACGGATATGATGTTTTTACAGACGGTAAAACAGACCGAAAAAAACTTGGAGCACTTGTTTTTTCTAACCCTGATTTGAAACAAAAGCTGGAAAATATTACTCATCCCAAAATAAAAGATGAAATTTTAAGCCTTTTTGAAAAACACAAGTCAGATAAGTATATTTTTGTATCCGTTCCTTTGCTTTATGAGGCAGGATTTGATGATATTTTTGATAAAGTCTTATTAGTAACTGTGGATAAAAATATTCAGCTTGAAAGATTAATGAAAAGAAACAATTTTACAGAAGAAGAAGCCCGATTGCGTATAAACTCACAAATGCCGCAGGAAGAAAAAATCAAACTTGCGGATTTTGTAATATATAATAACTCTTCTCTCGAAAGTCTTAACAACCAGCTTCAGGACTTTTTAAATTCTCTTTTATAATCAGTATTTGTTTGACAGTTTCATAGCCTTGTACATTTCAAATACGCTTACCGCCAAAAACATTCCGAATACCAGAAGGTATGAGTTATTTGAATAAATAGTCAGATTCCCGTTCTTAACAGGTTCAAATATATTTAATAAAAATCCGGTAAGTGTTCCGAGTATTCCGACCATCATAAAGAAACAGAAGTTCATAATGCTTACGGCTGTCCCTGATATCATTTTTCTGTTAGTAAGGTGAAGTACCGGTACGAGTATTGCCGATAAGCTCGCATTAGCTGCCAGTACGCAGAAAATACTTGCAATCAGGTTTGTTCTGTAGTCAAATGCTATTGCCGTGAATATTAACAATAATGAACAGAACGTTATAACAGAAGCAAATTTAAGAAATCTTACTCTGTGATTGTGTGTAAGTTTGCACGTATATGCGTTTATTATATTAAACACAGCGGCTATAACTGCCATAGATGATAATATTATCGAAGACTTTGTGACACTCATTAAACAAAAATCTTCCAGAAACTTTTTACCTATTATTGTTTGTATTGCGTAAAAAATTGCAAAATTGCAGCAGGCAAAACTGAATAAATTCCTGTTATGTCTTTTGTGTAGTACAAGCTTAAAAGGAAGTGTCCGCATTTTAACCTGTTTGTTAATTGACGGAAGTTTGTACCCCGATAATATGACTAAAAATGTAAGAACTGCTATTGCTGAAATAGATGCCAATACGATGAGTATTTCTCTCCACGATGCAAAACTCATTGCATAAACAAACGGTGCGTTTGCAAATATGCCTCCGGTATATCCTATAAACAGCATTACTGATATTGCTATTCCAAAGTTTTTTTCAGGAACAACCTCCCTGAGTTCTTTTATAAGGCTCAGGTAGAACATACTGCTTCCAATACCTATAAGGCCTCTTGATAAGTACATTATAAAAAGACACGAAGTCATAGGGAACATTATTGCACCTAGAGACAGAATAATTCCCCCGGTCAGCATGATTCTGAAACCGCCGTATCTGTCAACAAGAACTCCGTTTATAAGCTGTGTAAAAGCATACACATACATATATATTGCACCAAACGCAGTTATAAACGGTGCTGTTACGTGCAGTTCCTGTTCCAGCACGTCAAATATTGCCCCGGGAATAGCTATTCTTTGAAAATTAGCAAAGAAATAAAACAGTGTTCCGATAAATATTAAGGCCAAATTTATTAATATACTTTTCTTCTTGTCCATCCCAAAGTTAAATTAACTCAAAATATTATCTTTGTCAAAGTTAGCAAATCAGATCAACACCTTACTACAAATCATAAGTTTTCATATCCATCCTGATGCATTTACCCCAAAAAAAAGGATTCTGTAATGCAGAATCCTATGGTTGTTTTCTTTTTAAACTGTTTCTCTAATAATGTCCTCTGTTCGCTCCTCGTGATACCTGTATCCAGGTTTATCTCTTTTCCCTTTTTCGCCATCTCTATCTTATGAACAAAATTGTTTGTTCAATATTGGCAAACTATTAATCCAGTAGCGCCTCTAAAATTCTTGCGTTCTTGTCAGCCAATGTGTTCTGTCTGACTTGTGAACGAGTAATGTAACTTCTCAAAGCTTCTCTGATAAGCTCTGAACGTGAGCGGCTTTCATTTTCTGCTACTTCGTCAATTTTGCCTAAAAAACTTTCCGGCATGGAAATTAATACTCTTGCCATGTGATTCTCCTTTTTATAATATCTCTGTGTCTTTTCTCTTTTGATATATATATAAAGTATTTCTTTTTTTTAGAATTGCTTTTTTTTTTTTATCAATATCAGATGCTTCTTTATACACTTTGTCTCTTGCTTTTGAAAGAGAAGATGACATCGAAGTTAAAACGATAGCCGGACCGTCAGATGCTTCCCATTCAAGGTATTTATTTTTGCTGACAGCTGGGTAAAAACTGATTTGTGTATCGTCTTCAAGGTTGTCAGTTCCGCTTATTATAATGTTCTTCTTGTTTTCTTTGTTTTTGCAGGTTAAAACCAAAGATACGGACTGATTATTGTTTAAATGTATCTCATCGTATTCATCACTGAAAGAGCCGACTATGCAGGATTCAAACAAATAATACAAATCATTATCAATGCTGTTAAATATTGCATCTGAATCAATATCCTGCGTGAATGACTGCCAGCCTAAAACCGCA
>ONVC01000126.1 GCA_900321205.1 uncultured Acinetobacter sp.
TGTTTGACATTACCGAGAGGGGACCGCGGGATTACGTGTGGCATATCCGAAACGTGCGCTTCGTAGAACCATTCCCGGTAAAAGGAAAACTGCATCTGTATGATGTAGAGGATGACAAGATCGTGTACCTGACCAAAGGTAAAGGACGGTTACAAAGAAGTTACACTTACGAAGAAGCACGGAATCATTGGCTTGCCTTGAAACTGATCCGGGAATTAACACCGGAAGAGTATGATAAGTATTATGAGTGAGAAAATTGTTAAAGAAAAATACCACTGGTAAGGTAATTGATACGCTAAAACAGTAATTGATGAAAAATAGAAACTAGGTGATGTTAATGTCTAAACGAGGATGGGATGTCAAAGGTACAGGAATGCATCCTACAAATATTTTTAAAGAGAATCCAGACAAGGAATCCCCCAAAGATATATATTACATGTGTTCCCATTTTAAATTAAAAAAAGAAAAAGGTGATAAATATAATTGCGATTACGAAACGCATAATTGCAATTTTACGAGAGGCGCGTCGGCTTACAAATGTCTAATGTATCAAGAAGAAACTGATAAAATTAAAAAAGAAGAAAGAATCAATTATGGAAAACGTAAAGAAAATGAAAAGAGAAAAAACAAAAACCCAGATAACAGAAATGGAAAATATGAGCAAAGTATTAATGAACCCAATATATTACTTCCACTTATAAAAAGAGAAGGATTAGTAAAATGTAAGCTTGTAATTGCAGATGAGAAAAGTGGCAATAAATTTGTTGCAGTATTATTATCAATAAGGCTACAGGTAGCAAGTGGTGAAAAAGAAACGATGATTTGCTATGATTTAAAGAAAGCTTTTGTTTCAAAGAACATAAATGTTAAGTATTATTTTACTGACAAATTTGTGGTGCCTCAAAAAGATGTTTTTGGAAATTGTATAAACAAACAGGATATTCCTAAAAACTTTGCCGGAGAAGCGTGGTGTTTTTATACAAAAGGCGAATGTAACTTAACTGTTATTAACAAAGCAATTGATGTGTTTACAAATATAATTTATCAAGGTATAGAAGAAAAAAGGTATGTGGTTACGAGTTTTTATTTTAGGTCTTACGAATAAGTATAAACGCAAATAGCAGAAGAAAACAGACTAGGAAGGCGTTTTGTGGTATAATAAAAGATAATGCAAAAGCAGTTTAAAGTTAAAAAAAGTTAAAATCACAGGAGCGAAGTTATGCAGATTCTTGATAATGTTCGTAACACAGTAAAAGACGATTTACAAGTTACCATCAAAAAAGGCAGCAAGATATCTGTTGCGGCAGCGTGTTTTTCCATTTACGCTTTTAAGGAACTGAAAAAGCAATTGGAAGCTGTCGAGGAACTTCGCTTTATTTTTACTTCACCAACCTTCTTAAAAGAAAAAACACCCAAGGCAAGCCGAGAGTTTTATATTTCCCGGATGAACCGGGAGCGCAGCATTTACGGAACCGAATTTGAAGTGAAGCTGCGCAACGAGCTGACACAAAAAGCGATTGCCAAGGAATGTGCCGAGTGGATTCGCAAAAAAGCTACGTTTAAATCCAATACCACCGGTGAACAGATGATGGGTTTCATGAATGTGGATACTTCCACTTACATGCCTTTCAATGCTTTTACAACAGTTGACCTGGGCTGTGAACGCGGCAACAATGCGTATTATTTTGTGCAAAGAACAGAAGACTATGAAAACGGAAAGCAATTTTTAAATATATTTGAAACGGTTTGGAACGATAACCGCAAACTGCAGGACGTTACTGATCTTGTAGTAGAAAGCATTACCGCCGCTTATAATGAAAATGCTCCGGACTTTATTTATTTCTTTATGCTGTATAACATCTTCAGCGAATTTTTGGAAGACATCAGCGAAGATGTGCTGCCAAATGAAGCCACGGGTTTCAAGAACAGCAAGATTTGGGGATTGTTGTACGATTTCCAAAAAGATGCAGCTTTGGCAATCATTAATAAACTGGAAAAATACAATGGCTGCATT
>ONVC01000029.1 GCA_900321205.1 uncultured Acinetobacter sp.
AAAAAAACTAAGCTCCTGGGCTTAGTTTTAAATTTATGAATCTCTTTTTATCTTTAAATGGAGCGGGAGACGAGGCTCGAACTCGCGACATCCTCCTTGGCAAGGAGGCATTCTACCACTGAATTACCCCCGCGGGTATAGTATTATATTACATGCTCATATTTTGATGTCAAGCGTTATGATATTTTTATATAAGCTTTTAAAATTTTATTTGCAACTGTATCGTCAAATGCCTGCTGAACACTTTCCAGAGGGTATATCGTTGTAAGGTGTTTTACATTAACCCTGTGAGAAGTTAGTAAATCAAAAGAATCTTTTAAATCCTTAGGTGACGGAGAATAACTGCCCAAAACCGTCAATTCTTTGTAATAAACTTCGTTATTCGGATAACCTGTATTCTTTGGCGTACTTGAAAAAACAAGAATTTTTCCACCTTTTCTTACAACCCTCAGAGCAACATCCAACGCTTTGTCTGCACCAGAGGTCATAAATACGGCATCAATACCCCCATATTTACCCCCGCTTTTTTCCTGAATAATTTTATCAAACTCATCAAGATTTAAAGAGTTATATGATTCTATTCCGAGTTTATTTCCGAGCGCAATTCTCTCTTCAATTAAGTCACAGCCATAGACCTTGTACCCCAGTGCCTTGATGCCTTCGCCCATAAGAAGTCCTATTGAGCCCAGGCCGATTACAAGAACTTTGTCCCCTTTAATCAGGTTACATCTTTTAATTGCTCTTACGCAGCATCCTAACGGTTCATAAAAAGAGATTTCTTCATCTGTCATATCCGAAGGAACAAGATATGCAACATTTTTAAGGTGTTCTTCCGATACAAAAACCTTCTCGCTAAAACCACCGGGTCGAATATTTGTTGATTTAAAATGTTCGCACATGGAAACGTTTCCATGTTTGCAATAAACACATTCACCACAGGGAATATGGTGCGAAGTTACGATTTTATCACCTTTTTTAAATGAAGTATCAGAGTCAATTTCGTCAATGACTGCAACTATTTCATGCCCTAATACGGCACCGTCTCCAACAATCTTTTCTCTGAATTTAACAATATCAGAACCGCAGAGACCGCACCCCAAAACTCTTACAATAGCACCTCTTCTGCCATCTAATTTTATATCGTCAACTTCTTTTATGACAATTTTATTTCCGCTAACCTGCGCCGTTTTCATAACATCTGCCGTTTTGTATTCTACTCTTCAAATTGTTCTGCAACCTGGAATGGTTGTTCGGATAATTTTAAAGTTTCGCGGTCAATAATTCCTCGTTTTAGCTCCGTAAATGATGCTTTCTTAGAGTTAAACATTTTCTTTAAGAACTCATAAGCAACTTTCGGGTCACATTTAGTACCGCAGGTAAATAAATCTACCGCAGCATAACCGAGTTCAGGCCAGGTATGAATAGCCAAATGGCTTTCAGATATAATTACAACACCTGAAACTCCGTAGGGGTTAAACATATGGAAACATTTTTGAACGATTGTTGCACCACACTCCAGAGCTGCGTCTATCATATACTTCTCTACTTTATCAATATTATTTAAAATATTTGAATCACATTCAAAAAATTCTGCAAGAACGTGCTGACCTAAATTTACCGTATCGAGATTTTCGTGAGTTTCAAGCTCTTTAAGTGATGATGATACAATTGTCAATTCATGTGCCTCCATTTCTACCGATGGAAATTCCATCAATTATTTTTTAACATTTTATATCTTACTATAAAAAACAAAAAATTTGTATTTTTTACACTTTTTCCATGATAAGTTAACATTTTGTTACAAAAGTTTTTATCAACCCTGTAAAGTCTCTAATGCTGCTATTTTCATCAGTTTTGTGTCCGGCGTTTTCCCTGTCCATATTTGTATAGCTCTTTCAGCCTGATAAATAAGCATATCAAGACCGGAGATTGTTCTGAATCCGTGTTTTTCAGCTTCTTTTAACAGAACTGTTTTTATCGGGTTGTAAACTATATCATACACGGGAGCTGTCGGTTTAAGCGTGTCAAAGTCCTTTGGTTCAAGTGCCATCTGGTCAGCTATATAACCTTTCATTCCGATAGGTGTGGCATTGACCAAAATGTCCGTATCGGCAAGGCTTCGCATGTTTTGGATTTGATAAACATTGAACGTAATATTCGGAAACTGATTCCTGACATAAGCAACTGTCTGGTGAGAGTTTATAATATTTCTTGTATAAAAGTCTATATTCTTTATTCCTTTTTCTGCAAGTCCTACAACTGCAGCTCTTGCCGCACCGCCGGTACCTAATATACCTGCGGTCTTACCATTAAGATTTATATCGGAAGGGATGGCTTTTTTAAAGCCGTAAATATCAGTATTGTAGCCGAACAGTTCTTTGTTTTCGCCGACTTTAATCGTATTAACACAGCCTGCGACATTTGCATAATCGTCAATGTCTGTTAAAAACAACGACATTGGGACTTTTAACGGTATTGTGACATTGAAACCGTGATAACCGTTTGTTTTTATATATTTTATTCTGTCCACAAGATTTTCAGCAGGTGTTTCCATTACGTCATACTGAATTTCTTCGCCTATACTTTCAAGCCCTGCTTTTTGTATAACGGCAGAAATTGAGTGACCCAAAGGGTATCCTATTATTCCGAGTTTGTACATTTTGCTCCCTCCAAATAGATTATACATTATTAATAACAATATTTAAAGTTTTAGTCATGCTATAATTATTTTTGTAAAGCGAGGTATTAATTATGTTAAAATCAGTAATTTTGGCGGCAGGCAAGGGTACAAGAATGAAATCCGAAACACCTAAGGTTTTGCATACTATTTTTGATAAAACTCTTGTAGGATATGTTATTGAAGCTGTTAACGGAACAGGTCTGGCTGATGAAAATTTTGTTATCGTGGGTCATCAGGCTGAAAGAGTTGAAGAATATATAAAAGAAAATTATAAAAATGCAAGAACAGTCCTTCAGTCACCTCAGCTGGGAACAGGACACGCAGTAAGCATGGTTCTTCCTTATTTACAGGATTTTGACGGCGAAGTTGTTATACTTTGCGGTGACACACCATTGATTACAGCTGAAACATTGAAAGAATTTGTTGAATACCACAAAGAAAATAAATCTGATTTAACAGTAATGAGTGCAATTTTTGATAATCCGACTAACTACGGAAGAATTATAAGAAACACAAACGGTCATGTTGAAGGTATTGTTGAAGAAAAAGATGCAACTCCCGAACAAAAGGGGGTAAAAGAAATAAATGCCGGAATCTATTGCCTCGACTGGATGAAGGTTAAACCTGCTTTCTCTGAACTTAAAACAAATAACGCGCAGGGTGAATATTACTTAACGGATATTATCAAATGGGGAAATGAACAAGGTTTAAGCGTTAATGCATATACTTTAAAAAACAATGAAGAAATATACGGTATTAACTCAAAAGCAAACCTTGCAGAAGCAACAAAGTTTTTGAACAGACGTGTTATTAATAAACATCTCACAAACGGAGTTACAATTGTTGATCCTGATTCAACATGGATTAGTCCTGAGACGGAAATTGAACCGGATACTGTTATTTACCCCTCAACTTATATTGAAGGGGTAAATAGAATAGGAAAGAATTGTAAAATAGGTCCTTTTGCTCACCTTAGAGGCGGAGTAACTTTAGATGATAATGTAAAAATCGGCAACTTTGTCGAAGTTAAAAAAGCCCACATCAAATCTCACACAAACGCTTGTCACCTGACATACATAGGTGATGCTGAAATTGGTTCTAATGTGAATATCGGAGCAGGTACAATTACGGCAAATTACAACCCTTTAACAAAAGAAAAAAGCAAAACAATAATTGAAGATAACGTAAAAATCGGCTCAAATTCTGTTCTTGTTGCTCCCGTAAAAGTAGAAGAAGGCGCAAATGTAGGGGCGTTGTCTGTAATAACCAAAGATTTACCCCCATGGGCGCTTGCTATCACAAGAGCACCACTAAGAGTAATTGAAGGCTGGGTTTCCAAGCATATAAAATGATGAATTTTAACAATACAGACAAACGATACAACCAGTTTAGCGAACATCTTAAACTCAAATTCGGAGCAAAGGTTTATAAGATTACGCTTGATGCAGGATTTTCCTGTCCGAATCGTGACGGAACTATATCAACAGAAGGCTGTATTTTTTGTGATGACGGCGGGAGTTTTTCTCAGGCTCATTCAAATTGTTTGAGCATAGAAGAACAGGTTAATACAGGGGCGGAAACTCTTAAAAAACGGTTCAAAGCGCAAAAATTCATGTCATATTTTCAGGCCTTTTCTAATACTTATAAACCTGTTAATGAGCTTGAAAAAATATATGCGGCTTCGCTATGCAGAGATGACATTGTGGGAATCTCTATCGGAACAAGACCTGACTGTATTGATAGTGGTAAATTAGATTTAATAGCAGGCTTTACCCCTGATTATTATACATGGGTTGAATACGGCTTGCAGTCAGTTCACGATAAAACACTAAAAAAAATCAACCGTGGACACGATTATAAATGCTTTTTAGACGCATATACAAAAACGAAAGAAAAAGGAATAAATGTCTGTCTGCACGTTATTCTAAATCTTTTTGAAACTTATGACGAGATGATGGAAACAGCAAAAACGATAGCCAAACTTGAGCCTGACGGAGTTAAAATTCATATGTTGTGTGCCCTGGAAAATACCAAACTTGCTGAACTCTACAAAAACGGTGAAATTGATTTTATGACGGAAGACGAATACGTTTCAACTGTCTGCGATTTTTTAGAGTATTTGCCTCCCAAAACAACCATTCACCGTCTTGCAGGAAACGGTTTGAGGACAGAACTTGTTGCACCACGTTGGATAGGAAGAAAACTGGATACGCTAAACCGAATAGATCGGGAGTTCTTGCG
Organism: uncultured Acinetobacter sp.; assembly: GCA_900321205.1. Classification (GTDB taxonomy): domain Bacteria; phylum Cyanobacteriota; class Vampirovibrionia; order Gastranaerophilales; family Gastranaerophilaceae; genus CAG-196. The sequence goes on from ONVC01000029.1 coordinate 4,922, forward strand.
CAGAAACTCTTGGCAGGGAAGTAAGTTTATTTAACATTCTTTGCCAGAAACTCCACAAAATCCTGAACTTTGTATTTGCCCCAGGAAAACAGACCGAGAGTAATTTTACATGCAAGACAAGATGTCAGAACAATTTTTGCTCCTGTATCTTTGATATTGTTATGCTTTGCGCTGAAAAGCTTTGACATTGTTTTTCGCTCTTTCAGATTCCCGATTCCTTCCAGTCCGCAACAAGTGTCATAATCCTTCATCTCAACGTATTCAAGATTTTTTGTGTTTTCAAGAAAATATTTAACGTTATCAAAATTTTTCAGATTACAGGGTTTATGATAAGTTACTTTTTTCGGCTTTGTAAGTTCTAATGAAAGATTATTCTCTCTTAAATATTCAAAAACATTTCTGATTCGGACTTCTTTACCGTTATGCCATTTAGGATACGATTTCAGAGTTTTTTCACAGGTTGCGCAGTTTACAACAATATCATAATCCTCGTACTGTTCGAGAACAGAATAAAAACTTTCCATATATTTATTAAAGCTTTCCATATCGCCTTTTACAAAAAACGGAAAACCGCAGCAGTCAAAATCCGGAATAATAACTTCAATATTTATCGAGTTAAAGATTTTTATTATATTTGAAACTCCCTCAACTTTTGCACCGCAGCCGCCAAAGTATATAACTTTTTTTTCAAAAGACTTGCTTTTTGGGGTAAACAAATGAAAAACTTTCAAAAATTTAAGCCCTTTTATCATCATATTCATAACAGAGGACTTAAATTTTTCTGCCGGATGAAGTTTAAAATATTCAGCCTTTGCAAGTGCAACAATATCAACAACATCTATTCCGCTCGGACAAAAATCCGAACATGCTCCGCATTTAAGACATAAATCCAGATAACGGTTTATTGTTTTTGACATTTTCAGCTCGCCCTTGATGAGCCCCCGAAGCATTATAAAATGACCACGGGAAACGGTACAGTCATTTCCGGTAATTTTATAAATAGGACATACCGACTGACACAGTCCGCATTTTGAACACGAATGAATCTCATCTTTGCAATCAAATAATGTTTTCATAAGAATATTTTAAAAGGAATATATAACAAAAACAAATTTCTTTTTCTGCTTTGTGTTAAAATAATCATTGTACTATCATAAACGGTAATTTTAGAGGGAATATAAATTATGAAAATGTCAAAATTGTTTGTACAGACTTTAAGAGAGTACCCTTCTGATGCAGAAGTTATTTCGCATAAACTTCTTGTAAGAGCAGGGTATATAAGAAAACTTACAATGGGTGTATATAACTATTTGCCTCTTATGTGGAGAGTAATCAGAAAAGTTGAAAATATTATTCGTGAAGAAATGAACAGAGCAGGTGCTCAGGAACTTCTGATGCCTTTTGTTCAGCCAAAAGAACTTTGGGAAGAATCAGGCAGATGGGGTGCATACGGCGGTGAACTTATGAGACTGAAAGACAGGCATGGAAGGGAAATGTGTCTCGGCCCAACGCATGAAGAGATTATTACCGCTATCGCAAGAGACGGATTAAAGTCATATAAACAATTACCTGTTAATTTATACCAGATTCAGTCAAAATTCCGTGATGAAAGACGTCCCCGTTTCGGCTTGTTAAGAGGGCGTGAGTTCATTATGAAAGATGCGTATTCTTTTGATGTTGACCAGGAAGGACTCGAAAAAGAATATAAAAATATGTGGAATGCTTACACAAGAATCTTCAAACGCTGCGGACTTGAAACAAAAGCTGTTCAGTCAGATTCAGGTGCAATAGGCGGAAGCGTAAGTCACGAATTTATGGTTATTACAGACCAGGATTCAGGTGAAAATGATGTTTTCTATTGCGAATGTGATTATGCAGCAAACTCAAACCACGCAGTATCAAAACTTCCGGAAGCTAAAATCGAAGGTGACTGGAAGGAAGCTAAAATTGTTGATACGCCAAATACTCATTCAATAGAAGAACTTACAGAGTTTTTAAATATTCCTGCAACAATTATTGTAAAAACTCTTGTTTATATCGTAGATAAAGCTCCTGTTTTAGCATTAATCAGAGCTGACAAGGCTGTTGAAGAAACAAAACTTATGAATGCAGTAGGCGGTACTGATATCAGAATCGCAACAGCAGGGGAAATTGAAGAAATGATGGCGGTAAATGGATTCGACTCTGAAAAAGGGTTTATTGGTCCTCAGGGTTTGAAGGAGTATAACGGATATAAAATCAAAGTTGTTGCTGATGAGACGGTAAAAGATATGAAAAACTTCGTTATCGGGGCTAACAAAAAAGATGTTCACTTGGTTGGTGCAAACTGGGGTAAAGAAGTAGACTTACCTGAAATTATTACGGATATCAGACTTGTAGAAGCCGGAGATATTTGTCCGGTTTGCGGCAAACCGCTTAAAGTAACAAGAGGAATTGAAGTCGGTAATATCTTCCAGCTCGGAACAAAGTACTCAAAGCCAATGAATGCGGTATTTCTTGACCAGAACGGAAAAACTCAGCCTTATGTAATGGGTTGTTACGGAATAGGTGTTACAAGAACCGCGGCAGCTGCTGTCGAAGCTCACCATGACGACCACGGTATTATCTGGCCGCTTGCAATAGCTCCTTATCATGCAGTTGTTATTCCTGTAAACATCAAAGACGAACAACAGATGAGAGTTGCGGAGGATATATATAAAACACTCAACAAACACGGCGTTGAAGCAGTTCTTGATGACCGTGACGAAAGAGCTGGTGTTAAGTTTAAAGACGCAGACTTAATCGGTTTTCCGTTTAGAATTACGGTAGGTAAAGGTATAGCAGACGGTTTTGTTGAGTTTAAACAGAGAGACAGTGAAGAGCTCAGCAACATTACACCGGAAGATGCTGCAGAAATTGTAGTAACAGCCGTTCATTCTTTGTAATTAAACTTTTATATAAACGCAGTGATGCCGCTATAACCTCTATAGCGGCACCCAATTTGTTAAGAGTTCTTCCATGTTATTTTATGAAAGATGTTCTTTCTCGAACTGATAGAATGTTTGTACCTGCTGGTCAGATGGAGAATATGAACCAAATATTCTCTGCGCTTCACTTCTCAGCCCTGCAAAATATGCCATAGCTTGTCCGTCAATTGCGCTTTGGCTCAATAACTGGATAGCATTGTTAAAAGCTTCATAATCTTTTTCGTAATCGCCGGTGGGTTGAATACCAATTTGTGATAATATACCTGCCCAAGGCACATTCTGTTTTTGAGAGTTTTGGTTATCAATTTGTTCTCTGACCTGTTCGGAATATTCCCGATACATTGCATTTTTAAGTCGTTTTAAATCGGATTCATTGCCTGTAGGTGCAATGCCAAATTCTCTGAACGCTTCTTTAAGAGCAGCATTAGAGGTAGGAACTCTGCCCAGATATGAGTAGATGTTCGCGCTTGTATATGAGTAGACTCCATTTACAGTGAAATTAGACATGAACACACCTCTATTAATATATATAATGTATATCGGCACATTTTCTAAAAACTTTAGGATTTTTGATTAAACATTTACAAAACTTTACATTTATTTTTAAAATGGTTAATTTACTGCTTTGTAGACTAAATGCAAAAATGATGTCATACGTCTTTTGTTAAGTTTTGTAACGAAAATATGAGTTTTTGAAATTAGAAAAGTTTTATATACTTTATATATATGTAAGACAAATATAACGAGAGACAAAACAAAAACTCCAAGCTTGGAAAAATCGGACAGGTGTTTTAAACAATAACCTGCTCGGTGAACTACGGTCTAAACACAGAATTAAAAGTAAGAAAGCACACAGCTGGCGCAAGTCAGAGTGTAAAGTGAGGTATTATGGCAGTTTTAAATACGTACAACATTAATGCAATGGCAACACAAATCTCAAAAGAGTTCTATATTGACGGTGATAACGGTGATCAGTCACATATCCTTGTTGATGAAATGCGATTATTCGCAATTGATATGAAATCGAGAGTAACATTTATCTCCCGAGTTAAGAAATAAGTTTTATTAAATAATACCAATCTTAATCTTACTAACTAATTTAATTCCCCAAAACTTACTTATCTATTAGCGCCTGATTGTTTGCAATCAGGCTTCTTTTTGCGTAACCGGAGCGCAGCAAGACCGAGCAAGCGAGCGGAGTGCGAAGACATTTTTATGTTACAATTACTATAAAAAGAGAGGTTGATATGACAAAAAAACAAAAATCTGCACTTGGTATTTTTGCGGAATCAACAGGCTTATATTTTACTAATTTAGATAAATTTTTGAAATACATGACATTTCCTGTTCTGGGTCAGATTGCAGGATTAATTATAGTATTTTTGACAACGTATTTTTATACAATAAACATGCCAAAACTCATTGAGAAATATCCTGATTTGAACAGTATGAGCACTCTGGTGATTATATCCGTTGTGATATCACTTCCCGGGCTGGCAATCTTTTGTAAAGCCTTTTGGGAATACCTTGTTGCGTATGGTGCTGTAAATTCAATGGTTGAAAACATGCTTCGTTCAGGCAGGGTCTATGACTTTGAAGCACATACCGAGCTTATTAAAAGAAGAGCGGTTTCCTTTATCGGATTGTGGTTTTTGTTCGGGCTGTTTTCGCTTGTAGCGGTTTGCCCTCTTATGTGGATAATTTGTGCAATTTTTGCAATATATTTTGTTCTCGTATTTCAGGTATTCACGTTTGAACCTGAGTTATCACCATTAGGTTGTGTAAAAAAGAGTTTAATGCTTGTAAAAGGACACTTCAGAGATACATTTTTGCTCTTTGCTTTGGCAGGAGCGTTAACGTATATTTTAATTCCGCAAATAATCATAAAAGGTTTTGATGCAACAGGGGTAAATATAGCTTTTTCTAATGTGATTATGCCTTTTGTCAATTTGCTTCCGGAACTTGATTTTTCAATGTACGGGCTTACTTCAATCAAACATTCCGATATGGCATTATTTACCATTCAGACAATAATTGCGCAGATTTTAATTCAATATACATTACCCCTTCGTTCAATTCTCTGGTCAATGTGGTACAAAGAGCTGAATAACGGGCTTCCAAAACAGGAATTGCCTGCTTCAAAAAAACGCAACTCAAAAAAAAGTCCGAGTGAAAAACTTATGGAAGCGTCAAAGAAAAAATATTCAAAGAAAAAACTTGATGACAATATTCTTCGTCGTGCAATGGAAAAAGACGATGACGAAGAATAGTGATATAAAGTGTTGCTATTAAGGCAAAAATTATTTTTTACGTGTTTTTGAAAAGTTATGAAGATAAATTTTTCATCTGATATTAATACATCTTTTAGAGCAATACCGCTTGCCAAATATTGTTATTTAAACGATAAGGCAAAAGACGTTATTGTATATCAGCTTGAAAAAAAAGATATAGATTATTTAAAGTACATTTCTCAAAATATTGATAAATTTTATAGGAAATACGAGATAGAAGATGAATCTACAAAGCAGGTTGTAAAAGAAGCTTTTGACGCAGGAAAGGCAATACTTTCAGAAACAAAAATTAAAGAAGATAAGGCAAAAGTGCTGCTTGCATTTTCTGACGAAGATCCAAGCGCAATACTTATAGGTAATACGCTAAAGGTAGATAAAAACGGCAAACTCCATTATTCAAGCAGAAAAAATCATTCTTGCGAAGAAACGGAATTGGATTGGCTTGCAACGTGGAACAAGAAAATTCTGGGTGAAGGCAAAGTCATTGTGTGCGAATTTTTTGAAGCACTGTTAAAAGATGGATTCAAACAATGTTATGTTCGCTCTGAAATTCCTGAAAAATCTTTTGCAATGGAATTTTATAAGAAAATGGGGTTTGAACCCTTGTCAAACCGCCAAAGAAGAATTCAAAGAAAAAATGACAACACATACGCTATTGGTAATTTTGATGCACCGAAAGATTTAATAATTCCTATGAAAGCGACAACCAGAGATATAATGCGTACAATAAAAAAACGCAGTAAAGAATTAATGAGAAAAACGATTGTACAGTTTAGTGCAGATTTACCTCGCATAGAGCTTTAACTAAACCATCTTTTTTATGTCCGTTGTATAATGTTTTTATGACTAGTCTGGATTATATAAATAACAAATTTGACGTAATTGTTGTAGGTGCAGGGCATGCCGGATGTGAAGCCGCAATTTCTGCTGCACGTTTGGGGTGTAATGTTTTATTATGCACTCTTAACGTTGATAATATTGCCCTTCAACCTTGTAATCCGGCAATCGGAGGTCCTGCAAAATCAACACTTGTCAGAGAAATTGATGCCTTAGGCGGAGTTATGGGAGAAGTTGCTGACGCAACATATTTGCAGATGAAAACGCTTAACTCGTCAAAAGGACCTGCTGTTCGAGCATTAAGGGCTCAGTCTGATAAAAAAGAATACACACGTTATATGCGAAATATTATCGAAAGTACTGATAATATCTGGGTTAAACAGACTTGTATTACTGATATTAAAGTAAAAAACGGCGAGATTGTCGGTGCTGTTGATGAATACGGAATAGAATTTTCCTGCCGTGCAATAGTTCTTACAACAGGAACATCATTAGAAGGCAAACTATGGGTAGGACTAAACAGTTATGACGGCGGCAGGCTCGGAGAACGTGCCGCAATAGGTTTATCTCAGTCTTTGCGTGAGCACGGGATAGTTACAAAGAAACTCAAAACAGGAACTCCGGCAAGAGTAGATAAAAGAACGATTGATTATTCCAAAATGACCGTTCAGCCCGGGGACAATAAACTTAGTTTTTATTCCTTCAAACCAAACAGACCGGTCAGACAGCAATATCCCTGTTATTTAACAAGAACAAATGAGGAAACTCATGCAATAATCAGGGCAAATCTTGATAAATCACCGATGTATCAGGGTTTAATCCACGGTGTCGGGCCTCGTTATTGTCCGTCTATTGAGGATAAAATTGTGCGTTTTGCATCAAATCCTTCTCATCATATTTTTATTGAACCGGAAGGATTAAACACTTATGAAGTCTATATTCAGGGATTTTCAACAAGCCTGCCGGCATGCGTTCAGGTGGAAATGCTCCGTTCACTTCCCGGTTTAGAAAAAGCTCATATTATTAAACCTGCATACGCTGTTGAATACGATTACGTTCCGGCTGTTCAGACATTACATTCTTTGATGTCAAAAGATATAAAAGGTTTATTCTTTGCAGGTCAGATTAACGGTACAAGCGGTTATGAAGAAGCGGCAGCACAAGGTTTGATAGCAGGTATTAACTCTGTTAATTACATAAACGGCTCTGAGCCGCTTGAACTTTCAAGAGCATCTTCTTATACAGGAACATTGATTGATGATTTGGTTACAAAAGATATTCAGGAACCATACAGGATGCTAACTTCACGTTCAGAATACCGACTTCTTTTAAGGCAGGATAACGCAGATGAAAGACTGACTGAAATCGGACATAAAATAGGTTTGATAGATGATATACAGTATAAAAGATTTCTGGATAAACAGGAAAATATCAAAAAAGAAATCTCAAGACTTCAGGAAACAAAACTTCCTGCAACAGAGGGGGTAAATGAAGTTTTGGCAAGATGCGGAGAACATATCGATACCGGTATAAGACTTGCAGAACTTCTTAAACGACCAAATATCACATATGAGATATTTAAAGAAGTTGACGAAGAAACAAGAATTTTAAATCTTTCACAGGACATCACGGATGAGGTTGAAGTGCTCGTTAAATATGACGGATACATTAAACGTCAGCTGGCTCAGGTTGAAACGAGCGAAAAATTAGAAAAATACAGAATACCTGCAAACATTGATTATTCACAGATTAAACATATATCAACCGAAACAAAAGAAAAGCTGGAAAAAATCAGACCGACAAATCTTGCCCAGGCTTCAAGGATAGGGGGAGTTAAGCCTGCGGATATTTCCGTATTAATGGTCATACTTGGAAAATAGCGGCAAAAAAGGGCAAATTTATTAAAATAATTGGTGTATATATTACACAAATTATAAACATTTGTAAAATTATAAGGGTTTAAGGGTGGAAAAAACCCTAAAAAATGTTAGCATGAAATTAATAGGGGTATCAATGAGAAGATAAATTTTTGTAAATATTTTGTAATAAAAAGTCAATTTTGAATATTGATTTGTTTTTTATAAAGGTATGGTAGTGTGAAGGTGTAATTCGTGAATCAGGAACAAGTTTCAACAGAAATAAATAATATAAAGACCAACAATAGCGGTGTAACCTCACCGATATCAACAAAAAATCTGGTATCAAAAGTAAACTCTCTGACTTTTGGTAACAGGTCAAACTCTTTGGTAAATCCGCAGTCAAAATCTTATGCGACAGAAAAAGGCAAAACTCTGGATTACAAGCAGGTTCTTGATGATATGAACAAGTTATATCCGGTAAATAATCTGTATGAATTTTATTCAAAAGTTTACGGTATAATTCTTCAAAATATTGATTCCGGTTTTTTTGCGGTAGGCTTGTATAAAGAAAAATCAAACTGTATAAACTTAAGACTTCAGGACAAACTCGGAAACTTCTACTCGACAAAAGTATTTCTTAAAGATGAAGACAATCCTCTTGTTCAGGTTTTCAATACTCAACAGCCGATTTTTGCAGAAGATGTATCATTTTTAAAACTGGCATACTTCAAAAATGATCCGATAGTTATATTGCCATTATTATCAGTTAACAAATGTATCGGTGTAATGATTTTTGCCGACAAATATGCAAGACAAAATGTCGGACTGTACACTATGGTAGCAAACTGTGTTGCTCTTGTTTCCCATAATATGGAACTCATTGAAACAAGTGATAAATACATAAATACCGATAACTTAACACTGTTATATAATCACAGATGTTTTCAGGAACTTTTGTCGGATGAACTTTCCAGAGCTGAAATATCTAAACAAAGTTTGTCGGTTATTATGCTTGATATTTGTAACATAACAAAGATTAACAGAGAACTCGGACATGCAAAAGGTGATGAGGTAATAAAACTTGTAGCTGACAACGTCAGGAAAAATGTAAGGGAAAATGATATAGCAGCAAGGTATGGCGGAGATGAACTTGCAATTATCCTTCCGAATACTTCCGTTGAACAGGCGAAGTATATTGCGGAATATCTGACCTATGCTCTGTCCTGCTTCTATATTGATAATGTCGGACCGGTCAAGGTATCTGTCGGTATTTCTTCTTACCCTGAGTGTGCGGATAATAAAGAAAAACTGCTTATTCTTGCAGAACAAGCAATGTATATTTCAAAAGCAAGAGGGTATAAAGACGGCATGTCTGCAATAATAAGTTCAGCAGATTTTAACTTCTGGGATGATGTTGCATTGAAATCATACGCAGAAGTCCTCGGAAAGCGTCATGCACAGTTAGGTGTAAACTTTGAAGAAGAACTTCTTGCCAAATTTAACTCTGACCATGAAACAATGCCGAGCAACAGAATATTTGAAATTGCATCTTCGCTCGCAGGTGCAATTGATGCTAAGGACCCTTATACAAAAGACCACTCGACTTGCGTTTCAAGATATTCGGAAGCTCTTGCAAGGGCAATTAATCTGCCGGAAGAAGAAATTGAACGAATCAGATTAGGCGCACTGCTTCACGATGTCGGAAAAATCGGTATTCCTGAAACAGTTCTTCAAAAAGAAGGTCCTTTGTCAGACGAAGAATGGGTAATAATGAAACAACACCCGACTATCGGTGCGGAAAAAGTGCTTATGCCAAATGCATCTCTCAGAGATTTAATCCCGATTGTTAAATATCACCATGAAAGAATTGACGGAAAAGGTTATCCGGAAGGTCTTTCAAATGGAGATATTCCGCTTGCGGCAAAAATTGTTGCAATTGCTGATACTTATCACGCCCTTACAAGTGACAGACCGTACAGAAAAGGTATGAGTATTGAAAAAGCCGTATCTATACTTGAAGAAGGGGCAGGTTCCCAGTGGGATGCAAATCTGGTCAGAACATTTATTTCTATTGCTCCGTCACTTGGTTTATAGCTGAAAATAAATACATTCTTTGTAATATTTCTTAATATTTTGTTTAAAAAAGTCAATTATTTCTTCTCGATATACTTTATATATACACAGAGGATATTTTATAAGGAGAAATGGTAATGGCAGAAATTGGTTACACACATTCGATGTTTACAGGTAATTTGAGAGCTTATGCACAAAAAGTTGATAAAGATACCCAAAATGGCGGAAATAATAATGGCATGATTGATGGCAAAGAGATTGAACTTTTTAAAGATTTGGTAAAAAAAGAAACCGGTTATAATTTTGATTTCAGCATAATAAAACAATCAACAGCAAAAACCGTAAAAATTCAAGAAAATAATATGTTTTTGTATAATACAACTACTGAGTTAGCACTACAATATCAGAATAACGGAGCATCCTCTAAGGCTATAGAAGCACTAAATGGCGGCAACCCGTTTAAACAAAATAAAAACAAAACAGCAATTATACCTTATTTAAGCGTAGCAGATTTTAAATCTTCTGCTGCAAACGTTGAAGAACAAGAAGCAGCAGTTAGTAAAAATATTCAAAAAATTAAAGCTAATTTAAAAGAACAAGAAAAATACAAACTACATGAAGAAGCTAGAAGTGATGTTGAAGTTTTTTGCGAAAAAGTGGTAAATTTCTTCAAAAATTTATTTTAAAAATAAACATTTTCAATTGATATATAAACTTTTATATTGTGGGCAAAGCATGAGCGTGCCCACTCTTTTACAATAGTTAAAGAGATTCTTCGGACACCGTGCAGTTAAAAACATTATTACTAAACCATTTCCTCAGAATGACAAAATAGTTTGTCATTCTGAGCTGTAGCAGCGGGAGTTAGTCATAATTCCCGCTACTGCAAAGCGAAGAATCTCCAAAACTTCTTATTATACTCACCCATTTACCCCTCCATGATGGTTGTCATTAAGATTGGTTCGTCATCTGTGGCGAGGACTGTGTGTTCAAAGTGAGCGGAGGGCATTCTGTCTTTTGTGACTACGCCCCAGTTATCGTCTTCTGTGAATACGTCATCACAGCCGAGATTTAACATAGGTTCGATTGCGATTACGTAGCCTTGTTTAATCGGGGTTTTGTCACCGACTCTGTAGTTAAACAGGAACGGGTCTTCATGCATCTGGTGTCCTACACCGTGTCCGCCGTAGTTACGGACAATTCCCATTCCGTATGATGTTGCAACATCTTCAACTGCACCGGATATGTCATCAAGAACATTACCCGGACGCATTTTTGATATACCTGCAAAGAGTGCTTCTTCTGTTGCTTTCATAAGTTTTTGTTTTTCTTCTGATATTTTACCAACGGCATAAGACCAGGCACTGTCACCAACCATACCGCCGTAGGTTGCACCTACGTCAATAGCGATTATGTCTCCTTCTTTAAGTATTTCTTTTTCGTTTGGAATACCGTGTACGACTTTTTCGTTTATTGAAGTGCATATGCTTGCAGGAAAGCCGTTGTATCCTAAAAACGTAGGAATAGCTTTGTTTTCTTTTATTACGTGCATAGCAATATTATCCAGTTCTAACGTAGAGATTCCGGGTTCAACAACCTCTCTCATTTTTTTATGAACAAGTGCAACAATGTGTCCTGCGTGACGCATGCGTTTAATTTCTTCCCGTGATTTTCTGTTAATCATAATATTCTTAATCCTTATTTATTAATTTTATTGTAAAACTAATACGGTATCATTTCAAATACTATTTAAAGAGGTAACGTTGGGCATTAATGTTGCTTGACAATAAATATTGATTTGTTATGATAGGTAATGTCGGTTGAGCCCCCATCGTCTAGAGGCCTAGGACAACACCCTTTCACGGTGTAGACAGCGATTCGAATTCGCTTGGGGGTACCATAAATAAAAAAAGAAGACCTTAGTGGTCTTCTTTTTTTTTATTTATTTTTACACTCAACGAACAATTATTCGTTTGGCGGATTTGCGGACGAACGACACGAGCAGTAACAATTTAGACGAGTTAGTTCGGATAGCGAGAATATCGAGTTTACTAAACCGTAAGGTTTAAAAACGAGACTATTCGAGCGTGGAGCAAATCCAAGACAGGGGTACCATATAAAAAAAGAAGCCTTTTATGTCTTCTTTTTTTATATGTAAAA
>ONVC01000028.1 GCA_900321205.1 uncultured Acinetobacter sp.
AACCTCCGAGGGTGTTGATATTCCAAAGAGTGTAAATGCTAAGTTTCGTGAATACCAAACAAAAGGTTTCCACTGGATTTGGTTTATGTATCAATATGGTTTGAACGGTATCCTGGCAGATGATATGGGGCTTGGTAAAACGCTTCAGGCTCTTACTCTTTTGCAGAAAGCAAAGGAGGTTGACGGACCAATGCCTACTCTTGTTATAGCACCTACCACGGTTGTATTTAACTGGGAAAATGAAATTCAGAAGTTTACACCGGATTTAACTTGTTTAAAAATCCAGGGTGCAGACAGAAAGGGCCTGTTTAAGGAAATTCCTAATTACGATATTATTATTACAAGTTATGCGCTTGTTAGACGTGATATTGCAAAACTTAAAAAATTCAAGTTCAGATATGTAATTTTAGATGAATCTCAAAATATTAAGAATGCGATTTCTCAAACTGCTCAATCGGTTAAGGAACTTCAGTCTGACCACAAACTTGCACTTTCAGGTACGCCGATTGAAAATAAACTTGAAGAACTCTGGTCTGTATTTGACTTCCTTATGCCGGGCTTCCTGTTTAATGTTGCGGAGTTTAATTACCGCTATGTTACTCCTATTATGGAGCGTCAGGATAAAACGGTAGAAAAACGACTTAAGCTTCAGATATTCCCGTTCATATTGAGACGTATGAAACGAGATGTTGCAAAAGACCTGCCGGATAAAGTTGAAAACATGGCATACTGCGAACTTACTGACGAACAGCGTGACTTCTATCTTGAAGTTCTTGATTCAACAAAAGAAGAACTATTCAAGAGTATTGAACAAAACGGTCTTGAAAAGAGCAGAATGTCTATTTTCTCGGCTCTGCTCAGAATGCGTCAGATATGCTGTCATCCTCGGCTTTATGATAAAGAACACGTTAAAGGTGATATTAAATCAGGCAAGTTTGAATATCTGAAGAATATGATACAGCAGATTATTGAAGAAAAACACAGAATACTTCTGTTCAGTCAGTTTGTTGATATGCTTGATATTATAAAAGCTTGGCTTCAGAGAGAAGGTATTCCTTATGAGTACCTGACAGGTAAAACAAAAGACAGGCAAGGTGCTGTTGAAAACTTCAATAATAACCCGAATATTCCGATTTTCTTAATAAGTTTAAAAGCCGGCGGTACAGGTTTGAACTTGACAGGTGCGGATTATGTAATCCACTATGACCCTTGGTGGAATCCTGCCGTTGAAGACCAGGCAACAGACCGAGCTTATCGTATAGGACAGACAAAGAAAGTATTTGTATATAGACTTATTACAAAGAATACGGTTGAAGAAAAAATCCAAAAAATCAAAGGACGTAAACGTGACCTTGTTGACAGCGTAGTATCTATTGACAGAAACATTACTAAGTCACTTACAATGGAAGATATTAAAGACATCTTCTCTGTCGACTAGGATAAAGTGGTTTGACAAAGAACAATGGCTGACAAATTTGTCAGCCATTGTTCTTTGTTTTCTTTTATTTATAATTACAATTTTTGCAAAAGAATGTCTAACATTTCTTTTGAAGATTCATTATCAGAATCGTTTAACTTGTTTTCTTTTATATATCGGGATACGTCATTAGCAGATTGACGTGTATTTAAAAATGAATCAAGTTTTTGTACAGCAGCAAATTCAGCTGCTTTTGATGCACTGTCCATTTTTAGAGCATTATCTATTGAGTTCCTGAATTCTATATATTTTTCACTGTTAGTATGTTGATTTTTTTGATACATCGTATAGATTACTGACCCTAACGCCAGTGGTGTTAATATACTTAAACTTGCAATTTGTCTCAGTTTCATTTTTTCTCCTTTTTTACACACTTTTTAACTTATTAACTTCTCTGAATGAATAAATTTGACAATTAATTTTTTATATTGTTACATTCCGTTACATTCAATTTGATTGAACACTTATTCTTTCCTCTATACATTTACTATAATTTGTACTATAATTGACTTGTAAGACTTGGAGAGAAGAAAAGATGGGTATTTATCATTTTATTGCAATAGGCGGAATAGGAATGAGCGGCTTGGCTAAATATTTGCTGGAAAACGGTCATACCGTAAGCGGTTCTGATATTGCAGATTCAAAATATATAAAAGCATTAAGGGATTTGGGTGCAAAAATAACTATCGGTCACAGTTCTGAAAATGTTCCCGAAAATGCAACAGTTATTGTAAGTACGGCAATCCGTGAAAACAACCCCGAACTTATCAGAGCAAAGGAACTGGGTTTAAAAATTTACCACCGTTCTGATATGCTGAATGAAATATCTAAGTCTGCACAAGAGGCAAATAAAATTTTTATCGGCTTCTCTGGTACGCATGGCAAAACTACAACAAGCGGTTTGTGTTCATATATTCTTGATAAGGCAGGATTTGAACCTTCTTTTGTTGACGGAGGAATCGTTCCGGAACTTCATACAAACGCTCAGCATAAAGGCGGTAAGTATTTTATTGCCGAACTTGATGAAAGTGACGGAACCATAGTTAAATACAACCCTGATATTTTGGTTATAAATAATTTAGAAGAGGACCATTTAGACTTTTATAAAAATGGTATGCCCGATATAGTAAAAACTTTTAATACTGCTGTATCACATTCAAAAAAAGTTCTTATTAATAATGATAACAAGGGAGTACAACTTTTAAGCGGTAAATTTATTACTTACGGTTTGGAGAATGCGGATTATACAGCTAAAAATATTAAGTATTCAGCAGACGGAACAACTTTTGATATTTACTGCAAAGGACAACTTTTAACATCGGTCAGAATTCAGCTTTCAGGTGTTCATAATGTTTATAACACTCTTGCTGTAATATCTGCATTGTCCGAATCCGGAGCTGATATAAATATTGTAAAAGATTATTTGTATGGCTTCACAGGAATGGGCAGAAGATTTCAAAAGGTTTGTGAATTGAACGGAATCGAGGTTTTCGATGACTATGCTCATCACCCGACAGAGATTAAAGCAACTCTGAACGCTGCTGCATTAAAATTTGGTAAAGAACATATTGTTGCAGTATTTCAACCACATAGATATACAAGATTAAAAGCTCTGTGGAATGAGTTTAAAAATGCCTTTGATGAAGCAGGACGGGTTGTGGTAACGGATGTTTATGCTGCATCAGAAGATAAAATAGAAGGGGTGACAGGTAAAAATTTTGCTTCTGATATAAATGCAGAATATATTGGTGGTGATATGAAAGAGGTTGCAAAATTACTTCTTCCGACTCTTAAAAAAGGTGATATTGTAATAGGTCTTGGTGCAGGTACAATTACTGCGTTGGGAAAAGAACTTGAACACTTGGAACTTGTATGATAGTAAAAGAAAATTTTGAGATTAAAAATTTAACAACGTATAAAATCGGGGGCAAAGTAAAAAAAGTGTTTTTCCCCGAAACTCAGTCTGAGTTCACTGAGGTTCTCAGAGAGCATCCCGGTGCTTATATTCTTGGCAGTTGTTCTAATATTTTATTTTCTTCAAACGGATATGACGGCGAAATAATCGTAACGTCAGAACTGAAACAATTTGAGCTAAGGGGAACGCATGTTTTTGCAGCAGCAGGAGTAAAAGGTCCTTTGCTTTCCCAAAAAACTGCAGAAGCAGGACTGAGTGGTTTTGAATTTATGATAGGTTTTCCGGGCTCAATCGGCGGTGATGTTTGTATGAATGCAGGAGCACACGGTCAGAATATATCGAATACTCTCGTTCGTGTTTGTCTGTTTGATAAAGAAACAGGTGAAGTTGTTTATAAAACAAAAGAAGAAATGGAGTTTTCCTATAGACATTCGCTTTTGATTTCAGGAAGATATGTTTTGCTCCACGCAGAGTTTGAACTCAAAAAAGGTACTCAGGACGAAATAAAATCTCTCATAGAAAGAAACCTGGTGTTCAGAAAAAATATTCAGCCGTCACTTGCATATCCTAATGCCGGCAGCGTTTTTAAGAATCCGGAAAATGATTCTGCCGGTCGTTTACTTGATAAAGCTGGTGTTAAGTCTTTTGATTTACCCAGAGCAAAAGTTTGGGAAAATCACGCAAACTTTATAGTAAATAAAGGTGAAGCAACATCAGAAGATATTTTAACTTTGATGGTAATGATGTATAATGCGGTAAAAAAACAGTACACTATTGAACTAAAACCCGAGATAATATTCTTGGGTGATAAAACGGAAAAAGAGGAAGAATTATGGAATATATTGTCCCATTAGAGGCAAAAGTTGCGGTACTTTGCGGAGGAATGTCTTCGGAAAGAGAAGTTTCTTTACGTTCAGGAAGGAATGTTCTCGGCGCTCTGCAAAGACTCGGATATAAGAATGCAGAACTCGTTGACGTATCTTCAAATATTATGAATGACCTTGAAGGTTTTGAATACGCATATAATACAATGCACGGAAAATACGGTGAAGATGGTTGTATTCAGGGAATTCTAGAAATACTGAAAATTCCTTATACAGGTTGCGGAGTAATGTCGAGTGCGATTTGTATGAATAAAGAATATACCAAAAGAGTTCTTTCTACCTGTGAGGATATTCCGCTTATAAAATCAGTTTTTGTACGAAGCGGGGAAAACGTAAAAGAAAAAGTTGCAGAGGCAGGATTAAGATATCCTGTTATAACAAAACCTGTATCAGAAGGTTCAAGCTTTGGTATGACAAAAGTTAATAATCCGGATGAACTTCAAAAAGCATACGTTGAAGCGTTAAAGTATAACGATGATGTTTTAATAGAAGAGTTTATTGAAGGATTTTTTGTTACAGTAGGTGTCCTCGGAAATCCCGGAAAAGAGTTTGCAACAGAGATTTTGGAAATCAGAACAAAGACCGAATGGTATGATTTTGATGCAAAATATACAAAAGGTTTATCCGAATTTATCGTTCCGGCAACAGGATTAAGCAAAGAAGCAACGCAGCGTGTAAAAGATATTGCTGTAAAAGCTCATCAGACAGCAGGGTGCAGCGGAGTTTCCAGAGTTGACTTTATGATAAAAGATGACGAACCTTATTTTCTGGAGATTAATACAAATCCCGGTATGACTGATACAAGCGATTTGCCGGCTCAGGCAAATGTTATGGGAATTGATTATGATCACCTCGTTTTAATGATACTCAACAGTGTAGGGCTTAACAAGTAATGTCTGACGAAGAAGAATATACAGATTACAGCAGAAAATATTATCAACAGCGCAGAGTTCAGCAGCGCAGACTAAAACGTCAGGTTAAAAAATCGAGACGAAGATTGAGCAAACTGCGTTTGCTGTGGAAGTTGTTCATTATTATTGTGATGCTGGTATTTTCGTATTTTCTGCTAAAAATGCCTCAATGGCGACTTCATATAAATGCTTTTGACAGCTTAAACAGTCCTGCGTTGGAGATTGTTAACAATAAGATAGTACCGTCTCAAAAGATTTTGTCTGCTCTCAGAAGAAATCAGGTTTCTACAAAACCGATTTATCTGGTTAGAACAGAAAATTTAAAAGAAAGTATAAAACAATTAGAACCGGTTCAGGATGTTTATATAAGGAGGTTTGGTTTTCCTGCAAGACTAAAAATTATCGTAGTGGAACGTACTCCGGTTATTACAATTTCTCCTGATATTGATGTAGAGCCGATAGCATTCTTTTCTTCTGACGGAAAACTTATCGGGCGTGAGTACATGCCGCTTCCGGAACAATATTCTACGGTTCGTGTAATTACCTACGGTGTCGGTGATGACTACAGAAACTGGGATAAAACAAAGGTAATGAATTTTAAAAAACTGGCACTTATGATAGAAGATGCTTCGGGTGAACCGGTAGAATATATTGATTACAGAACTCCCGCGGATGTGTATGTGAAAATCCCTACCGTTAATATAAGATTAGGCAGTCTGAATCTTGGCGTTTATGATAAAATTAACAGACTAAGAACTCTGGTTCCGCAGGTTAAAATGCTGAATAAAAAGATTAAGTATCTTGATTTAAGATGGGATTCTAATTTTATAAAACTTGATGAATAGGGGTAAATAGGGGTAAATATAATATGCCGAATGCTTGTTATATACATATTCCGTTTTGCAGGGGTAAGTGCAAGTATTGCTCTTTTGTATCCTTTAATAAACCGGAATTGATGACCGGTTATGTTTATTCTCTTCTGAAAGAAATAACAGAAAATTATAAAGATGAAGCTCTCAATACTCTTTATTTTGGAGGCGGAACTCCGTCTCTTTTACCTGTAGATTTATTGTCAATACTTATAAAGAAATTTACAATTGCTTCTGATGCTGAGGTTACAATAGAAGTTAATCCTGATGATTGCAGTCTTGAATTCCTGAAATGTATAAGAGAACTCGGTTTTAACAGACTGAGTATCGGCTCTCAAACTTTTGATGACAAACTTTTGAAACTTATCGGACGAAGGCATAATTCGGAACAGATTATTAAAACGGTAGAATATGCAAAAGTGGCAGGTTTTAAAAATATCAGCCTTGATTTGATATATGGATTACCGGAGCAAACTGTTGAAGGATTAAATAAAGATTTAGAAAAATTTATTGAACTTGATATTCAGCACATATCAACCTACGGATTAAAAATTGAAGGCGGTTCGTACTGGGGAGAACATAAACCGGATAATATTCCTGATGATGATATTCAGGCTGATATGTATGAGATGGTAAATGAAATTTTAACTAATGCAGGATTTGAGAGGTATGAGGTTAGCAATTTTGCTATAAAAGGATTTGAATCCCGTCACAATTTAACATACTGGAACAATGACGAGTATTACGGATTTGGGGTATCAGCTCACGGTTACGTAGATGGAATAAGGTATTCAAACTACTGTACGTTAGAAGAATATATGGATAATCCTTTAAAACATGAATACGGCAGATTGCTGAATGACAAAGAAACGCTGGAAGAAGAGATTTTTCTCGGTTTCAGAAAAACTGACGGGGTAAATACAGAAAAAATAAAAGAAAAATTTAATGTTGATTTTGCGGGTAAATATAAAAACATTCTTGAAAAATATTCGGATTATATTATAAAAACACCGCAAGGTTATGCATTTAACCTTAAAGGTACAATGCTTAGTAATGAAATCCTGCCGGAGTTTTTAGGGGATTAAATTTTAACTGTTGTTTTCTCTTCCAGAGTTTTAATTGCTTCTTCCATTTTTTCTGATGAAAAATCAAGATTAGAACTTACATGGTGCACAGCATAAAAAGTCGGGTCAAAAATTGGGTCTTTCAATCCTAACAAATTTGATATTGTTGTTGAAATAAACCCGATTAATTTACCGACCCAAAGGGGTAAATATAAGTTTTTAAAAGACTTATCCGGAAAATTCTTTTGAGCAATACCTCTGTAATATTCATCAATAGTAGTTTTTTCAGGGTCGATAATAGTAATTGATTCATTATCAAATTTATCAGTCTCACTTACGGCAACAATAGTCTTTGCAACATTTTTTACATTTGCTAACGGCCAGCGGCAATTACCTTTCCATTTACCGAAATGAACAATATAAGGAGAAGTTGAGAGAAAATCTATAACTCTTTTTTCTAATGTTAAATCACCCTCTCCCCAAACTGCGGCAGGACGGATAATTACAAATTTTGAGCAGTTTTCCCTAAGCCAGTTTTCGGACATGATTTTATATCTCGGGTAAGGATTTTTCGGGTATTCAGTTAAAGGAGTACTTTCATCTGCGTTATTGAAATCTTTTATTCCATATACGTCAGAAGTTGATACATAAACAAATTTTTCTGTCGGCAGGTTCGCCAGATTTACTACCGATTCATAATTCAGTTTTCTGAAAATTTTATCCGAACCTATGTCTTTTGCTAATCCGGCAACGTGAGCGATTACATCAACTTTGCCTTTAAACTGTGCCATAAAGTTTTTATCCGTTACATCACCTTTGATAACTTCAACATTATTAAGGTTGTATATGTCGTTTGGTATTCTGTTATGCACAAGAGCAAGTACCCTCCAGCCGTATTCAGAATACATTTTTACGACATTAAACCCTATAAATCCGCCTGCTCCCGTTACTAAAACCGTTTTCATATTTCTTTTTTCCTTCTGAAAAAATACATTCCCCTTTAATAGAGGAATGCATTTTTTTAACTTTTATTATTTACCCCTACTTTATGATACTGTATTCTTTGCCTAAATCAGTTAAAATCTCAACAGCCTTGTCGATTTGTTCAAAAGATAAATTCTTCATTGTACAAAGTCTTAAACGGCATTCTTTTCTTCTTACAGCCGGATAAGTTACGATGTTTACGTAAACGCCTCTTTCTCTGAGTTTTTGGTACATCTCAAATAAAATTTGTTCATTGTAAATCATAACAGGAACAATTGCTGACTGAGAATGACCGATATCAAAACCGGCATCAACAAGTTTTTGTTTAAGATAATTTGTCTTTTCCCAAAGCTCTTTTCTTCCTGCCGTATCAGTTTCAAGAAGTTTATATACTTCATTCAGACCGCCTGCAACGGAAGCCGGCATGGCAGTCGAGAAGAAGTAACTTCTTGCATATAATCTCAGGTATTGAACAACTTTTCTTGAAGCGGCACAATATCCGCCAAGACCACCCTGACCTTTTGATAACATGCTTACGTGTAAATCAATTTTATCCATTACTCCATAGTGTTCAGCAGTACCACGTCCCGTAGGACCGACAATACCAACACCGTGAGCATCATCCACCATAATTCTGCAATGATATTTTTCGGCAAGCTCAACAATTTTGTCTAAGTATGCCATATCGCCATCCATTGAGAAAACACCGTCAGTAATGATTAACCTTCCTGTTTTTTCTTTCGGTAATCGTGATAAGATTCTTTCTAAACCCTTCATGTCTCTGTGTGGGAAAACTTTGATTTCCGCACCTGATAAAATATTTCCGTCAAATATAGAAGCGTGGTTTGCTGCATCGTTAATTATTACATCATTCTTACCGCAAAGAGCAGACACAATACCTATGTTTGCACCGTAACCGGACGGGAATACAATACAATCTTCCGTTCCGTGGAACTTAGCAATTCTTGCTTCAAGTTCCTTATGAATATCCGTAATGCCTGCATAATTTGAAACAGCTCCCATTCCGTATCCGAATTTTTCAAGAGCTTCACGAGCTCCCTGCATAACCTGCGGATGTGTTGATAAGTTCAAATAGGAGTTAGAACCGAGCATTATTACATCGTGAATACGTCCGTCTTTTTCTTTAATCTTAGAATCAGGCTGAACTTTGTTCATTGTAACCATGCCTAAACCTTCATTACCTGTGAGTACTCCGCTTGATAAAACCTCGTCAACTCTGTCACATTTTCCGAACAAATCTTCACCGTCAAGTGTATCTATAAAATTCTCAAACTTGATGTTCATAGATTCTTTTTCTTTTAAATCTAACACTACTACATCCCCTCAATATATAATCTTCATAAATAATTATCAGCTTATTAACATTCTAATACATCAAATAAAAAATGTACTGATTTCGGACTAAATTTTTACGATTTTTAACAATTGTCTGATTTCGGAATATAATTTGTTAAAAATGTAATTTTACTGCTTCCGTAAATCTTCTCTTTAAGAATTTCAAATCCGGTAAAATCAATATCTTCAGAGTGTTCAACAACTATAATATTTCCTTCTGCTTTTTTTAAAACACTCTCGTACAGTCCGCTCTTGTATGGTGGGTCTATGTATATAACGTCAAATTTTTCGTTTGATTTTTCCAAAAATTTAATGCTGTCACCTATTGTCAGGTCAGGCTTGAGGTTTAGTGTGCTATAATTTTTCTTAATTATTTCGGCAGATTTTTTGTTTATTTCAATTACTTTAACGGATGAAAAACCTCTTGAGAGAGCTTCCAGTCCCATAATTCCTGAACCGCCGAATACATCAAGAAATGTTTTTCCTTCAAAACTTCCCAAAATTGAGTACAAAGAATTGAATATTCCCATTCTTGTTTTTGAAAGTGTCGGGCGCGTAATCTTTTCATCCGGAGCAGTGACTTTTCTTCCTTTATATTTGCCTGCCGTAATAATCATCAGTTCATATCCAGTTTTTCTATTTTAACATTAAAGATGCTTTCTATATCTACCCCGTTCAGTATTGCAGTTATTAAATCCTCAGGAGTTAATCCTGCGGAAAGATGCGGAATTAGGCCGAGTATTTTCACATTTGTATATTCCTCAATAATTCTTGTTAAAGAGTTAAGAAGATTCTTGGGGCAGTCTTTTTTTATGTTGTTTATGACAACTCCTCTTATTTCAATCCCCTTTTCAAGAGCGCATGCAATTGTCATAAATGTATTATTGACCGCATTCAAATCCGGTTCTGTTACGATTAATAACGGCACGTTGAGTTTTCTGAGCATATCTGCAACAAGAATGTTTGGTGCAATCGGACTTAAAATGCCGCTGTCACCGTCTATGATTGTACAATCCGAAACCGAAGTTATTCTTTTGTATTCGTTGTTTATATAGTCGATATCAATTGTTTCGCTGTCTCCTTCTGCCGCAATAACAGGCTCTAAATCCGATTTGTAAAGATATGAAAAATGAGTGTTGATATAGGGGTCTATTGTTTTAATAAATGTTAAATCCGGCGACTGAACAAAGCCGTTTAACTCTTTTCCCGAAGTCTGGATCGGTTTATAGACGCTTGTTGAATATCCCAGAGATTGCATTGTTGCTGAGATTCCTGCGGTCAGTAATGTTTTGCCCTGTCTTTTTTGTGAAGATGTGATGTACAGATTTAACATAGGAAAATTTTAGCATGAATAAGATAAAAATTGTATTTCGTTGTAATATATAAATATGGTTCAAGTAAGTTCTTTTGAAGAATTAATATCACTTATCAAGGACAGATTAGATATTGTTGATGTCGTATCGCAGTTCGTTGCACTTAAAAAAAGCGGTGCAAACTATTGGGGACTTTGCCCTTTTCACAATGATAAAAAGCCTTCAATGTCAGTAAGTCCTTCTAAGGGAATTTATAAATGTTTTTCCTGTGGCGCAGGAGGCGATGCGCTTAATTTTCTTGTAAAAATCCAAAACAGAGAATATAAAGATGTTATTTTTGAACTTGCTGATAAATTTGGCTTCGAGCTTCCAAAAAAGTTTGGGGTAAATAATGAAAATAAAAATATAAGAAAGAGCATGCTCTCTGCCTGTAAAAGAGCTGCAGATTTTTATCACGAGTTCCTGTTTACCGCTGATGCAAAAAAGGGCATGGAACTCTTAAAAAAACGTGATATTACGGAAGGTATTATAAATACTTACAATCTGGGTTTTGCACCTGATAAATACGATACACTTTATAAAACTCTGAAAAACGATTTTTCTGATGAGATTCTTGAAAAATCAGGCTTAATAATAAAGTCAAGTAAAGGAACATATATAGACAGATTCAGAAACAGAGTTATTATTCCTATAAGG
This sequence comes from uncultured Acinetobacter sp., assembly GCA_900321205.1. Lineage (GTDB taxonomy): Bacteria > Cyanobacteriota > Vampirovibrionia > Gastranaerophilales > Gastranaerophilaceae > CAG-196. Next base: position 11,470 of record ONVC01000028.1, read on the forward strand.
AATGAAAACGGAGAAACTGTTGCTTTTGGTGCAAGAGCCGTTAAAGATGGCGAGGCTGCAAAATACCTTAACTCATCCGAGTCTCTTATATATAATAAAAGCCGAATCCTGTTCGGTATGGATACTGCTCTGGAATCAATAAAAGAGCAGGATGGTGTTATTATCATGGAGGGATATTTTGATGTAATATCCGCTCAGGCGCATGGAGTTAAAAATGCAGTCGGTTCCTGCGGAACTGCACTTACTCCGGAGCATGTTAAATTAATCTCGCGTTATACAAAATCAAGGAGAATATACCTTTCTTTTGATACTGACAGTGCAGGTGTAAACGCAACAAAACGCGGAAGTGAAGTTATCAAAGAAACTCTTTCTGCAATCGGTAATGTAAAACAATTTGATGAAAGCCATATATCATCTCTGTCAGATGATAAATACGCATGCGAAATACGTGTTGTATCTCCGCCTCAGGGAAAGGACCCAGACGAATTCATAAGAACAATGGGAGGGGATGCCTATTTAGAGTACGCTAAAAATGCTCCGCTTCTTATTGATTTCCTTCTGAACAATACGCTGAAAACAAAGAATGAAGCGAAAACCCCTCAGGAAAAAGCGGAACTTATTAACAAGATAATTGATATATTGAAGGATGTTAATAACAAAATTATTCAGACAGAATATGTGAAAATGGTTTCCGGAATAGTTGATGTCGATGAAAAAGCTCTTCTTAAAGAACTCTCAAAAGCAAATGTTAACAATGATTACAGGTTTAGAGTTCAGGATAGTGAAAGAAATGTAACGAAATCTTCACAATTAGAGATGAAAGCGCAAAAAAATTTATTGAGCGTTTTTCTATCAACTGATAGTCCGCTAAGTTATATGCGACTTAACGAATTATTGCCCGAAAATATCATCCAAGATGAAACGTTAATAATTGTAAAAAATACAATTGACAAAATATCGTGTACAGTAAATAATGTTAGGGAATTGACTAAAGAGTTGTTTACTCAATTCATTGAGGATGAAAACCTTACTCAGATTATTACAGATTTGATAGGGTACTCGGAAGCCTTTAACGGTTTGGAATCGGACGAATTTGAACGAGCTGTGAAGGAAAATATTTCAAGACTTAACAGGTTATATCAGGAAAAAGAAAAAAAAGAACTTCGAGATAAATATAAACAAGTTAATGATGACGAAATAGAGTCCCTCAAGGTGCAAATGCAGCTCAGAGATAAATTGAAATTAAGGACTGGAGATTAACGAATGACCCAAAGAAAAAACTCACATTCATCAGTAATCAGTATTGAAGATGAAAATCTTGATATGCTTGATTTTGACTCCGAAAAGGATGTAGATGAAGAAGCTGAAGACTACATTGAAACAGATTTGGGAACTGACAATATTGAGGATATTATCAGTACATCAAAATTAAACGATGTCAAAAGCGAAGATTATTACATGATGGATTCTGATATATCAAGAGAATCAATCATTGACAGCGAACAACAAAAAACAGGTGTTGTTGAAGACCCGGTTAGACTTTATTTAAGAGAAATCGGAAGAATTAAATTATTATCAACCGCAGAAGAAATTGAACTTGCAAAGAAAATTGTGGAAGGCGAATCAAAAGCAGCTGCAATTGCTAAAAGAAAATTAGTACAGGCAAACCTCAGATTGGTTGTAAGTATTGCTAAAAAATATGTAGGCAGAGGCATGTTATTCTTAGACCTTATTCAGGAAGGTAACCTGGGTTTAATCCGTGCTGCTGAAAAATTTGACCATGAAAGAGGTTTTAAGTTCTCAACTTATGCAACCTGGTGGATAAGACAGGCAATTACAAGAGCTATTGCTGACCAGGCAAGAACAATTCGTATTCCTGTTCACATGGTTGAAACTATTAATAAACTTAAAAAAGTTACAAGAAGACTTGCTCAGGAACTTTCAAGAAAGCCAAACGAAGAAGAACTCGCTGCAGAAATGGGTGTTTCTATTTCTAAGCTGAGAGAAATTGTAAAAATAGCTCAGGAACCGTTATCTTTGGAAACACCAATCGGTAAAGAAGAAGATTCAAGATTGGGTGATTTTATTGAAGATAAAGAAGCTGACGCACCGATTAAGACTGTTGCATCTGAACTTTTAAGAGAAGACCTGGCAGAAGTTCTTTGTACACTGTCTCCCCGTGAAAGAGATGTTTTAAGACTCCGCTTCGGAATGGATGACGGACGCCAGAGAACGCTTGAAGAAGTAGGTCAGTTATTCGGTGTTACACGTGAACGTATCAGACAAATTGAAGCTAAGGCTCTCAGAAAACTCAGACATCCTAACAGAAGCAAACGTCTCAGAGAATATGTAGAAAGCTAATAATAAAAGAAATAAAAAAGACGGACTTTTAAAAGTCCGTCTTTTTTTTATTAAACCGGTTTAAAGTTTTTTATAATAAGTTCCGGAAACTCTTTTTTTAAAACTTCAGTATCAGACTCAGACACAAGCTCATCATCATATAATTTAAGATAAAAATCAGGCTTAAACATTTCTTTTTGTTTTTGCTTAAACTCGTTAATATTTTTGGAATCAAGAGCAAGTCTTTTTACCGAAAAATTGTTATCAGGAATCATACTAAACATTTTTGCGAACTCAGTTCTTAGTCTTTTAAAATAATTTCCTGCATAATCCGTAATTCCCAGCCACGGGTCAATTACTATTGCGTCTTTGTCCTTAAATTTATACTGTGCGTTTTTATTAAATGGTTTTTCCGTAATTATTGAAATTATATGGTCAAGCTGCATAGTTGCCCCGGAGCTATTTCTTGTAAGATACATTTTTGCAGGGTATATATTTTTCTGACCGTTAATTTTTCCGATTATCTGAGCCAGTATTGATGCTTCAAAACAGTTACCGATTTTATGTTCTTTCAGCATACTTATAATATTTTTAAAACTGTCAATCCCAAATCCGCCTTTGTATCTGAGAGAATCAATTTTGTTTGAATTTTTTAACATTAAATTGGATAGCTTGTATCCCTGTTTTAAATCGTTGTCGTTTTTTTGTATCTGCTTGCTGATAAAATATCTTGTTTTGCTTTCTGATATATGAGGGTATATTGAATTAACACTTCGGGTAATTCTGTCAGCTTGTCTGATGGGTAGTTGTCTGCTTTTAAAACTAATCATATAAAGAAGAAAAACCATAAATTTAAAGTTTGCGTTTATGTTTACAATCCGTAATATTTATTTGTATAAAATATATAATCATGATATTATTTTTATACAAATCCAACGACACATTTTAAGTAAGGAGAATCCCTATGTTAGCATTTTTATTCAAAAAAGATGTTGAGAACGAGTGTGAGAGTTTAAATTCTTTTTATTCAAAAATAAAAAGTTTATATTCTTTTAATTATATAAGCGAAGAAAGAAAAGAATATTTAAAGTCTCAAATGGAACGTTTCGGGTATCTTCCTTATCCTCATATTAAGGCATTGGAAGAACTTTCAGACTCAGAAGTTTTATATGCTCTTGAATATAAATGGTCTGCGAACGGTGTTTTTGAAAACGGAAAATTTGATTTTAAAAAGATAAGTGTACTTGCGAGAAATAATGTAAAAGACTCTTCCTGGCTTCAAAAAGAAGGCCACGATATAAAACTTACAAATCTTGCAGGACTTGGAAATGGTAATTTTACGGAAGCATGCGGTAAGTTTATGAGCTGGATGCGTCAATTATTGATTTTGCCTGCCGGAAATCCGGATAATAATATTTTTGGTACTACAATGTATCTGATACCTTTTCATCCCCGTGAATTTGGTGTTGCGTATCTTCCGACAGCAAGCTGCGTAAGTCCTAATCTTGAAGACGAAAAAATTTTAGAGGCAACAGGATTAAATGCTGACGAACAGGTTAAGATGTTTATCAGAATGACTCAGCTTGCAGGACATCCTGTTATTTATGATATACTTCCTCAGACCGGAAGATTTTCAAAGATTGTTCTAACAAATCCTGATTGCGCAAGATGGTTCGATATAAATGCTCTTATTGAAGAACTTAAAAAGAGTGTTGACAAAGCTGTTGAAAAATTAACCGAAAAATACAGTAAAGAGGATTTGAATATTGTAAGTGATATTTATAAGAAAAATCTGAATGGTGAAAGTTACGGAGACCTTTCAGAATACTATCAGAATATTTTCAATGATATTAATGATGAAATGAAAGAAGCAAAAATCTTCTTGTCTAACTCTATGCTGGAAAGAAGTATTCAGGATAAATTACAGAGAAAAGCAAGAAACATAATAAACAAAGTCGCAGGTAATTTAAGAGGTAAAAAGTTAAAAGAATCTGACATTGTAAATCAGGGTGATATAATTAGTGCACTGATTAAAGAAGGTATGTGGACTGCTCCGGGAGGAGCGTGGTGCTCGGCAGGAGTTCCGATTTTTGACAAAATGAGCGAAGGTGCATCTTATCCTATGTTTAAGCATTATAAGTTTAACGGTGATGATGTTACTGAATTTGCTAACCTTGATTGTCAGACACCTTACTATTTTGTTAACCTGGAAAACGGAAAGTATAATAAAGATGTTATAAATTTCTTTATTGACTATATGAAAGAACTTCAGTCTGAGTTTAATTTTGACGGTTTCAGAATTGATCATATCGACCATATTGTAGATGAAGTTTCTGAAAAAGATGGAGTTCCTATCAGTTATCGTGCTCCGAGAAAAGTTCTGGGTGCTTTAAATACCGCTATGAAAGAAAAAATTCCGTATTTCGCGGTATTAGGTGAATATATGCTTTGGGATAATTACTACAAAGAATATCATGAAGATATGAATTTTGACTTGCTGTGGGGAAATGATATTGTTGCTCAAACAGGGAAAACACCTGAAAAAATAGCAGAAGATAATTTATATTTATCAAACTATAATTCTTCGAGCAAGAAATTAACACCACTTTCTATTCTAAAATCTTATAACAACCAAGACGGTGAATTTGAAGCAATAGACAGATATCCCGGACAATTGGGACCGCAGGGTGCTTTGTTTAAATGGTTTAAGTACAAGTTCCTTCCGGGCGGAAGATTTGCACAAAGACCGGTTATGTATATTGACGGAGATGAATCTTTTACTAAAACAGGTATGGAATACGTAATCGGTAATGAAGTTTCTATGAAACGTGAAAAAGACTATGATTTCTATTCAAAATTTGATGCAATAGACAGGTTTGTAAAAAATTGTCCTGTAATAACTGACGGCGAAGCTCATATTATCAGACAGGATGATGACGGATTTGTGGTTTGGCAGATACAAAAAGAAGGTTTGAAAAATTCCATTCTTGTCGTTGCAAACTCGCAAGCTCCTACAGAAAAAAATCAAAAACAGGACGAAAACGGTAACAGCTGGACAGAAATTGTTGAAGGCAGAGAAGTTTTTGATAAAACTATTGAACTTTCATGCGACTATTCAATTGTTTCAGAATTCAGATTTGACGGCATTGACTACATTGAAGAAAAATTTGTGGCTGCAACAAACTCATTGAGTTTTGGTAAACTGATGCCCTCTGAGTTCAAATTCTTTACCGTTGTAAAATAGGGGGTAAATGAGGTGTAAATGAGGTGTAAATGAAGTGGTAAATTTGTGCCTGACTCATCTATCACCGGCAGGAGAAATATAGAATTACAATAGGAGTATATTTTACGATTAAGTAAACTACGATTAAATAATATAGGGATAAGCCGGAAAATTCTCCGGCTTTTTATTTTGCTTTTGACTATTATTTTAACCTATGGTATGATTGTTTTAATAAATTAAAGGGATAATAAATGTCACAAGTCGAAGAAGGAAGAAGAATTACTGTTGCGGAGATGGCTCCTCACGTACATACTTTTTTGCCAAATGAAAACAAGGTTGATAAAATAT
>ONVC01000090.1 GCA_900321205.1 uncultured Acinetobacter sp.
GAGTTTACGAGGCTTAAGTTGAGCGTTACTTTTGATTAGTGAGCGTAGTTCCAGCTTGGGCAGTTTCTTTGGTGACTTTCTTTAATGATAAAGAAAGTCTCATATAAATAAAATAATTGAAATACACCAAATTATATAATATATATTAGAAAAATTTATGTTTTACATAATTTTGCCTTCATATCCTATTGCAAGAATGTCGGGTGTATGGTAAAATTAATCTTGCAGGGGAGTTTTGCGGTGCTCGAAATACTCGTTTTGCGTACATAATAAAAGAGGTGAAAATGCAAGTTTCTGCTATCAATTATCAGGGTGAAAACGGATACAATATGTCAAACAGTCTGGCTGTTTACAAAACCCGATATAACGAACAGATTCAAGATACTTCTTTTAATTCTTTAACTCCTTATTCATCAAAGAAAACTGTTCCGGAAGAAAAACTTCCTTACGTTTTTGACAGCGTTAACCAATGGAAAAACTTCTGCCACCAAAGAATTCTGGGCGGAAAGCTTAATATTATTGCATAAAATGAAAAAAAGTTTAGTTTTGGGTTTTTTTGACGGGGTGCATAAGGCTCACAGGGCTGTTATAGAGTCCGTTTTAAATTGCTCTGATGAGGTTACGCTTCTTACGTTCAAAGAATCGCCCGCTCTTTACTTCGGTCATAAGGCTGAATATGTACTTTCAAGAAAAGATTCAGTAAATAAAATTAAATCTCTTGGAGTAAACGAGGTAGTGGAGCTTGTATTTTCCGAAATAGCTGATATATCGGCTGAAAATTATCTTGAAAATATTGTTAATACGTACAAACCAAACTTTATCTCCACCGGGTTTAACCATACTTTTGGTTTTAATAAAACCGGAAATCCTGAATTTTTAAAAAAGAATGAGTCAAAATACGGATATAAATATATATGTACTCCCCCCGTTGAAGTTAACGGTGAGGTTGTGAGCTCAACTTTAATAAGAAATTATATAAAGCAGGGAAAAATAGAGTATGCAAATACTCTTTTAGAGAGTAATTTTACACTGGAAGGAACTGTTGTGCACGGTGCAAAGCTCGGTAGAACAATAGGGTTTCCGACTGCTAATATTAAATATCCTGATAATATTGTCAAATTACCTTTCGGGGTTTACAGCGCTATGATAAATAACAAAAAAACAGTTATGAACTGGGGGATGAAACCTACGGTTAATAATACCCAAGAGCCTGTTGTTGAAGCACATATTCTCGGTTTTGACGGAGATTTATACGGGCAGGATATCAGAATTGAAGTTTTGAAGCAAATCAGATGCGAACAAAAATTCGGAAGTTTAGATGAGTTAAAAACTCAAATACATGAGGATATTAAAAAGTGCTGAAAGTTGTTATTATCGGATACGGGGAAATGTTTACCAACCTGATAGCAGGAACGCTTGATGCAAACTGTGAGATAGTCGGTGTTTTGAGAAAAGAAATGGTTAAATATAGCCCGATTATCAGAAAGTTTAAAGATGTTATTTACCCCTCGCTTGACCATAATTATATAAAAAGCTACAACCTGCCTGAGATAGAAGCTAGAGGAGTAAATACAGGCAAGTTTAAAAAAGCTCTTTTAAAACTAAATCCGGATATAATACTTATCGGTTCGTGGGGAGAAAGAGTATCAAAAGAAATTTATGATATTCCAAAAATTGCGACAATAAACGCACATCCTTCATTGCTTCCAAAGTACAGAGGGCCGAATCCTTATTACTGGGTTATAAGGAATCAGGAACAGACAACTGGTGTGTCATTCCATCTTGTTGACTCTGATTATGATACCGGGGCTATTCTGGCACAGGAAGAAATAAAAATTTATCCTTCGGATACAGGAAAGACTTTAAAAGAAAGAACAGTTTTAACTGCCCGCGGTGTTGTATGCGAACTGTTGAAGGATTTAAGTGAAGATATTATTATTCCGTTAACTCAGGCAGAGGAAAAATCAACATATTATTCACATCCATGCGGATACGAATTGGATTTTTCTAAAAGTGCAGAGGAAAACTATGCCGTAATCCGTTCTATTTATCCCTGGGATGAGGCATATTTCTATCATGATATTACTTGTCTTTCAGCATTTCCTTTGGGAAGTGAAGTCATAGAAAATACAACCAAATACACAGAGCCCGGAACAATTACCGGCTTAAATATCGATAACAAGACAGTAGATATTTTATGCGGTGACGGAAAAGTTTTAAGAATAAGATGCGAGCATCTTAAAAAATATGACAGACCGTTTACAAAATTTTATTTGGAACGGGAAATAAAAATAGGGTGCATTGTTTAATAATGCCCCTTTTTCTATATAATATCGGCTGTGTGCCACAACCTGGTTATTCTATTTTCCAAATCCTATTGAAGGTCTGGTTGCGTTTGTTTTAAAGTTTTGTTCTTTGATTTTCTTATTTTGGCTTTCGGGTTTAGAGATTACTGTTTCATAATCTTCAAGAGTAATATCTCTTATACCGTTTATAAATGCCATTTTTCTGGTTTCTGTCGCAAAATCTTCCAGCGCTCTTATCGGGAAACTTTCCGTAAGTTCTGCAATTTTGTCTAGAGCCTGTTCGTCTTTTGCCAAATTTTGTCCGTTATCTGTTTCCTCAAGTTTAAGTTTTATTATTGATTTTCTTGCATCTTTATCCGGAAGTCCCGTATAAATCTGCTGTCTGAGCCTTGAAGTGAATGCTTTATCTATACCGTCATAGTTGTTTGTTGCTGCCATAACTATAATATTATTTTTCGGAGCATCCTGTACACGTTTTAAGAACACGCTAAGTTCACTTTTTTTGTGGTCGTGCATAAATGCATTTCTGGTTCCTACAATTCCGTCAACGTCATCTATGAATAAAATTACAGGTTTTTCTTCCGATGCGATTGAAGCGGCGTAATCAAAAACAGCACCTAAGTTTATTTCACTTCCGTTTATGTATTCTGAACCGAAAGAATCTGTTGTAAGTTCCAAAAGAGGAAGTCCTGTTTCAACAGACAATCTTTCAACAATTGTTGTTTTACCGCAACCCGGAGGTCCGTAGAAAAGGATTCCGTTCGGCATTTTTATACCATAGTGTTTTTCATTATATTTTGCTTTTGAAGGGTCTTTCAGAGGAATAATGATATCTTCCGTAAGCTGCTTTTTAAGCTCCTTCATACCGCCTAATGAGGCAAAACCTTTCAGTTCATTTTCATCTTTTGGTTCATAGTGGAAAACTTTGCTCTTACCAAGTTCTATTCTTGCTTTTAAATCGTTATTATTTGCCTGCAAACCGTTAGCATTAGAATCAGAAACTTCATTTATATCCTCAAATTCGTCTTCGTATTCTTCTGTTTCTCCCATATATCGTTGTTTCAAAGCTCCGGTCAAACCTGAAAAATCAAAGTTTAAATCAGGGAATTGTTCTTTCATGACCGATTGTAATACATAGGCAGCTGTTTCTGCCTGGTCCTGTACAACGTGGTCTTGAAGGACTTCCGCAAGTGCGTTCAACCAGTGAGCCGGTTGTTCTTCTTCAAGATTTCTTGTCTTTATTTCTTCCTGATAAGACTCAAGTTCCTTCTTTCTGTAATCAAAGTTCGGGAAAAAAGTATTAATCATATCTGTTATCTGAATTTTTAAAGGAATAAAAGAAGCTGTCATTAATGTCAGCAGAGTTAATTTACCTTTTTTCTCAGCTGTCCTCAGGTCTTTTTCAGCCTCATTGGTTGCCATTACTACATCTTTAAGGTATTTATAGAAAGCTTTATTCCTCTTTTGACTTTCAAGATTATGTATTAAGGCTGCATTGGCAGCAGGATTATATCCAAAACTTGTGTTTACGGTCTGAATTTTTTGAATTTGCATGTATGTATTTCCTTTAACTTAAAATACGGATTAATACCCCTATGAATGAAAATAAACTCCTGAAAAAATTTTTTGCTAGTTAAGTTTACAAAGTTTTACATTCTTTATTTTTAAACTAAAAATCCTATGTATAGAGGATTGAGCATTTTTATAATAAGTGACATACTTTTAATATAAGGAATAATTATATTCTTAAACTTGGGGAAAGTAATCATGGCACTTAATGCGCTTAATCAGAGTTATCTGAATTCAAAGTTCAGTTCATTCATGACAACATTACTCGGCTCTACCGCCGGCAATGTGAATATGAACAATTCTTATTATGCAAAAAAAGGCGAGCCGATGTATCAGGAAGATATGGACTCTGACGGTGACGGCATAGTTACGTTTGATGATTTCAGGGAATATTGCAAAGCTAATGATATTTCTTCAAAAGACGTATCTGATATGATTGATATAAGAATGGCATACCGCATGTCCCAGTATGCTACAGATGTATTCAAAAATGCTGATTTGAATAAGCTTAGCACAGGAAATCTGGATTTAATTTATGCAACAGACGGTGACGGAAACTATGATGCTGAAATAGATTCAAACAAAGATTCTCAGATTTCTTACACGGAATATTTAAGATATTGCGAACAAAATGCAAGAATGGAAGCAAAAAATTCTGATACAAAAG